>DASUSJ010000250.1:0-6886 GCA_036375155.1 Pyrinomonadaceae bacterium | reverse complement strand
TTGACCTGGAATGTAAGTTCGGTCTCGCCGGCGGTCTGGAACCGGAAATCAAGATAGTCCCGAACCTGTCGCCCGTTGACGCGAACGATTCGGTCGTTCGGCGCAAGTTCAAGCTCCTCCGCGACACTTCCCGGCGAAACTTCCGTGATGGTGACGCCGGGCCGGCGAAGCTGTGTAACAGCAGGTGTGACGGCGAACTCGTACATACAAATCGAAGCTACTTAGTGTATGCCGCGGTCACGAGGGTTGGCAACAAACTCATCCGTCTTATTCTGTCTTTCCGTTCGTTCCGTGGTTCCACACTTTGCGTACCAGGAGGTGCGGTTGGCCGGGAATGAGTAATCCACCGAAAGCACGGAACACACCGAATAGACGGAAAGCATGGGCGATGCGGAAGCCGAGAGGATCATCTGCGAACTCACTCTTCAAAAAGGACAAAGGGCGGCTGTAACAGCCGCCCACTTCTAAGTCTGCTGCAGACCCGCCTAAGAAGCGGACGCCGATCTGCCATCGATCAAGCTGTTGAGAGGGGTGTATTCGAGATTCTGTGAGGTGGCGACCGCTTCGTAGGTCAGCTTGCCCGCATACGTGTTCACACCTTCCATAAGACCCGGGTCGTCGGCGATCGCCGCTTCGAATCCCTTGTTCGCAAGCTCGAGGGCATAAGGAAGCGTTGCGTTCGTCAACGCAAATGTCGACGTACGCGGGACCGCACCCGGCATGTTCGCGACGCAGTAGTGAAGCACGCCTTCTTCATAATAGGTCGGGTTGGAGTGGGTCGTCGCGTGCGTCGTTTCAAAACACCCCCCCTGATCAACTGCAACGTCAACAAGCACCGCACCGTTTGGAATCAGGTGAAGCATGTCTCGTGTCACGAGTTTCGGTGCAGCGGCACCGACAACCAGGACCGCACCGATCACCAGATCGGCGTGCGAGATCGCTTCCTCGATCGCGTAGCGCGATGAAGCAAGCGTCTGGACCTTTGAAAGGAAAATGTCATCAAGCTGCCGCAAACGATCAAGGTTGCGATCGATGATCGTGACCTTTGCACCCAGACCGACCGCCATCTTCGCAGCTTCCGTTCCGACGATACCGCCGCCGATGATCACCACATTCGCAGCCGGAACTCCCGGCACTCCGCCAAGCAGTATCCCGCGCCCGCCGTTCATCTTTTCGAGGTAGGTCGCACCGACCTGAACCGACATGCGCCCCGCGACTTCCGACATCGGGGTCAAAAGCGGCAAACGTCCGTGCTTGTCAGTAATGGTTTCGTACGCGACTCCGGTCACCTTACGCTCCATCATCTGCTTTGTCAGCTCGAACTCCGGTGCGAGATGCAGGTACGTGAACAGCAATTGATTCTCGCGCATCCGCGGATACTCAGGGGCGATCGGCTCCTTGACCTTCACGATCATGTCCCCCGTTTCCCAGACATCGTCGGCTGTATCGAGCAGTTGGCCGCCCGCTTTCACATACTGGTCATCGGTAAAGCCCGAGCCCTCACCGGCCGACTTCTGAACATAAACTTCATGACCGGCATGCGCCAGCGCCTGAACTCCTGCCGGAGTCAGTCCGACGCGGTACTCGTTGTCCTTGATCTCTTTTGGCAGACCAATCTTCATAAAAATTCGCTCCAGTAAATAGATTTGTTATAAGAAATGGCTATAAGCGAAGATTCTACGATTTTTTGACGATTTGTCGAAATCGGTTGGGCTTAATTACGTGGGAAACAAAAGGTGTTGAAGCTGTAGCTAACCACGCAAACCAAAGTGGACCATTCGACGTGCGTCGACGTGGTCTCTGTATGAAATCGCCAGTCGCCTTCAAAAGGCGCCGATTATTGAGAAGTCATTTCGTCTGATATCGGAGGCGAGCTCCGTAGGAGCGAAATATTTGTAACAAGTTCGCCTACGAGGGACCCAAGCTCCGTAGGAGCGAAACCCGTGTGCCGCTCCGATCCAGCTTACCCTTTGCCATCGCAACCAAAACTACAACATTTCGCTCCTTCGGAGCTAAAAGGGGCGCCGAACATTCGGATTACTAATTCTGAAAAAGTGACATATTATTTAGTTGCTCATTAGAATACCCGCAAGGTCTCGCCTATGAATCGAAATATGTCTCCAATCGACCGCCGTTCGTTCTTGCGTGGAGCCATGACCGCAGCCGGATTTGCTCTTGCCGCTCCACACCTGCGAACACTTGCGCAAACGCAAACCGCTCGACATCTGGCCCCGGTTAGGGTCGCACGCAACCGCATCATTCGCGAGATTGTCGGGCTGAGACCGTTTCGTTCCGAAGGCTACGTCGTAAGCGGAGAACGGGTCGGCACTAAGGTCCTGATCCACAACTACGGTCACGGCGGTGCAGGTATAACTCTGTCCTGGGGGACGGCGTCGCAAGCCGTTGACCTTCTTCGAGATCTACCGTCGCCGACACCGTCGCGTCGTTCGGCGAGAACCGCTCCGCGGCGGTTCGCCGTGATCGGCTGCGGCGTGAACGGTCTTTCGACCGCGATCCTGCTCCAGCGACGCTATCAGGACGGACCGGGAACGGTAACGATCTATGCGAAGGATCTGCCGCCACAAACTACATCAAACATCGCGGCAGGATACTGGTCGCCGGTTTCGTTGTATGACTCCGACGTGGCATCGACAAAATTCGTCGACCAGATGAAGGCGGCGGCCGGTATCTCGAACCGGGCTTACCAGCTATTGGTAGGGCCGGAATATGGTGTTCGCTGGTTGGATATTTTTACGCTTCATCGAAATGAGATAAGCCTGCAGGGCGAGCTTCCGGGTGGCAACGATCTCTATCCGCAACAGATCATCCATCGCGATCCATCAAACGCTTTCGGCGTCCCGATCGTCCGCCAGTTCAGCTCGATGATGATCGAGCCGCCGATCTATCTGCGGGCTCTCCTACGCGATTTCTATAACGCCGGCGGAAAGATCGTCGCGAAGGAATTCCGAAGTCGAGAAGAAATCATGCGCCTGCCCGAGCCGGTCATTTTTAATTGCACCGGTCTCGGTGCCCGTCAGCTATTCGACGATCAGAAGCTGGTGCCAGCCCGAGGTCAACTGGAGGTTCTGCTGCCGCAACCCGAGATCGACTACGGCTACATCGGACCGGGCCACATGTTCCCGCGCTCGGATGGGATCTTTCTCGGCGGAACGTTCGATCGAGATGATTGGTCGCTCGACGTCAACAAGGGACATTCGGATTACATCCTGAACACTCATACCGAGATGATGAAGAGGTTTAAGACTTAGCAGATTCAAGAACGCATTATGAAATCGATCATTTCGCTCGGAGCACTTCTGTTGAGTGCATTTCCCGTCTCTCTTTATGCAAAGGAGCCCGGATGCTTCAGCCTGACTCCAAAGACAGCGTTCGAAAATGCGGCTGCTATCTTCTTGGGAAAGATCGTCGATGAGGTGGAGACACCGGCGCCCATCCGAACCGAAAAGCCCGGCGGATTAACATCCGTTGTCAGCTATCGACTAACCGTCCAAAGGGGTTTGAAGGGTCGGCTGCAAAAGAGCGTGGTGGTGTCCACCGACCCGAAGCAGTCCCCTTTTTCATTCCCTTGGGGATCGGGCAATCCGGCGGATAAGCACCGAACTTATCTGGTCTACGCCCACCGCGATCCTAGGTCGGGAATGACATTTTTCATTCCGAAATGCAGCGGCACACAGGACGTTTACGTCGCAGGTTACTACCTCGCATATTTTGGCATCGGCGAAAGGCTCAAACTAGTAAGAACTGCATCGCTGGTCAAGCGGCCGGCTCCGGCCGAAAGCATAAGATCGTTCACGGCTTTTTTTAATTACGTGAAGAAGGTCGACCCCGATATTGTCGACGACAAAGCTGCGCAAACGCGGTGGCTCTCAAAAGCGATGCGAAATGCCCTGCTGAACTATGCGAAGCATTCGGGTGACCCTAAAGAAAACCCGGACTATCCGAGAAACAGTTTTTTCCTCGGCGTTTGGAATCGGCCGACAACCTATTCGATAGTCGACTCCCGCTTCTACGATTATCACAACGTAGAGAATCCAGGTGCGAAGCGCGTTATGATCGACATTCTTTACGAATGGGGTTCTGAGGAAACGCTCGACAACCAGTATCCCGGAGTGCGCAACCTGCGGACGTACTGTTTGATCCTCGAAGATGGCGTCTGGAAGTTGGACGACGTCTACGGGTTCAACGATGAGTTCACGAGTGCGGAAAGCCTGTTGCAGCTATTTCGAAAACATAGGTAGGTCGGAAACGCCGATACCCGTCGGCGTTTTGGCTCACGTCGCGAGGAGATTCAACAGCCGCTTCGGTCCCTTCGATTCCGCTATCTTCCTCGCTGATATCCCCTGCTCACTTTCCAAATCTGGATCGGCACCCGCGTGCACAAGCCAGCGAATACTGTCCTCGTCCTTTCGCTTAACCGCCAGCATCAGCGCGGTCAATCCGCCAGGTCCGCGAGCGTTCACATCAGCTCCTTTCCCGACCAGCCATTTCGCGAACGTAATTTTCCTCCACTGAAACGAGCCGAGAAACAGTTCGTCCAGACTCGGTTTCTTGTCGATCACCGCCCCATGCTGCAGCCACAACTCGGCGGCCTCTACATCGTCGTACCATGCGATCGCCCACCAGCAGTGACTCGGATCGGCCCCTTGTTTCAGGAGATGCTTATAGAGTTTCTCGTTTCGCCCGCGGGTGTATGCGTACCAGAGCGGTGTCGCGGGAAAGAAGTCGCAGCTCTTGTCCTCGATACGATGAACCGAGTTGATGTCGAGCCCGCTCTTTAGGAGCAGCTTAAGGATCGAAAGCGCCTCAGCCCCGGTCGAAGCAAGTCCGCAAAGATAATGGAGCGCATTCTTACCCGTAGGCTCTGACCAATTACGCCATTTCGGATCCTTCAGTAACTCCCTAACCGTGGCAACGTCCAGATCCTTGATGGATGTGATGAATTTGTTCATCGGTCCAGATTCGCGCTCATTGCATCGACGAGATCACCGCTCGAATTTCAGCATAAGTATAATCCTCACCGAGGAATTCTTTTATCGGAGATAACGCTCCGCTCTCATTGAATTTCAACACGGCCTCGCGGATGGGTTCGACCTTATGTAGCGGTACGAGTTCTTGTAATTCAATCTCGCCGGTGGCGATGAATCGTGCGAGGTGATTTTCAACGGTGCTCGGCTGGATGCCACGCTCGCGTGCGATGTCGGCGATCGAACGGCCGTTACGGAACAGTTCAAAAGAGATCCGATACGTGTCCTTTCCGCTCGCGTCACGCTTTGTTCGCTGGCGGTCAGCACGCTTTGGCGATTTGAGATCGATCCTCGAAACGAGATTGTTCTTGAGGCAATAGTCCTTGATCGCCCGCACGAAATCCGCACCGTACTTTTGAAATTTCAGATCGCCGACACCCGAGATCTTTCGCATTTCCCAATCGCTTTGAGGGAGATAGGTCGCCATCTCAATAAGCGTCGCGTCGGAGAAAACGATATAAGGAGGCACATTTTCGGTTGCGGCAAATACGCTGCGGATGCCGCGTAGATCCTCGAAGAGTTCCTGGATATACGCGAGCGAGGCGTCGGCGACGAGCTTCCGCTTTTTCTCTTCCTTAACGGTGACCTTCATCAACTCAACAGAAGTTTTTCCGGAGAGGACATCGCGGCTTTTCTCCGTTAAGACGATCACGGGATACGTCCCCTCCGTTTGCGCGATGTAGCCCTGAGCGATCAGGTCCTTGAAGTGATCGAACCAGGCTTGCCTGGGAAGGTCTGCACCGATGCCGTATGTCTTGAGGTTCTTGTGCTCGTCGCGAATTGTCTGAGCCTCGGACCCACGAAGAAAGTCGACCAGGTAGGTTAAACCGAAGCGTTGTCCGGTTCGATAAACAGCACTGAGCACCTTCTGAGCGATTACGGTGCCGTCGAACCGCTCAACTTCCTTTGTACAGTTGTCACATTTTCCGCAATCCTCGGCGAGATCCTCGGAAAAATATTTGAGCAGAAATTTTCGGCGACAGAACTTCAGATCGCCATACTTCGCCATCATGTCGAGCTTTTTCAACATGATCTCTGATTGTTCTGCGTTTCCCTCCACCTCCGCGAATCCCTTCAGCTTGTTGACATCCGCCCAGCTATAAAACAGCAGCGCCTCGCTTTCCAACCCGTCGCGGCCGGCGCGGCCGGTTTCCTGGTAGTAGCTCTCGATGTTCTTCGGCAGATCCATGTGCACTACAAAACGCACGTTCGATTTATCGATGCCCATGCCGAACGCGATGGTCGCGACGATGATCTTTGTTTCGTCGTTCAGGAACGAATTCTGATGGCGGTCACGCGTCTGTTTATCGAGCCCGGCGTGATACGCGAGAGCACCGAACCCTTCATCCCGGAGATCGGCGGCAAGCGAATCAACGGAGTTTCTACTGAGGCAATAAATAATCCCGCTCTCGTCTTTTCGCTCGTCCAGGAAATTCAGAAGCTGATTATAAGAATTACGCTTCGGCTCGACACGGTAGTGGATATTCGGACGGTTGAAGCTTGATACAAAGACTTCGGCCTCATTGATCGCGAGACGATCGACGATATCTTGGCGCACGAGTTTATCGGCCGTGGCCGTGAGCGCTATGAGCGGAATGTTCGGGAACTCTCTTTTGAGGGTGGCGAGTCTCAAATACTCCGGTCGAAAATCGTGACCCCAACTGGAGATGCAGTGAGCCTCATCGATCGCGAAGAGCGAGATGTTAATGCCGCGAAGGAAATCAAGGAACCGGTCGCCGCTTTGCAAAAGCCGTTCTGGAGCGACGTATAAAAGCTTCAACTCTCCGCTGCGAACCTTTTGAAAAACCTCGACCTGCTCGGCCCCGGTCTGCGTCGAATTC
>DASUSJ010000249.1:0-21307 GCA_036375155.1 Pyrinomonadaceae bacterium | reverse complement strand
GGGAAGCTTTTCGTCCACCCCGAGATACATGATGAATGCCGACGGGGCCATCACGCGCTTGTTCCAGTATTTGTCCGGATGCGTTCGCCATTGTTCTGGCAGGAGTCGGGTCTCGGTGAACCACATGTCGGCGTTCGAGATAACAACGTCCGCGGGAACTACCTCGCCATCGGTCAGACGGACACCCCCCGTCACGCCATTCTCGACAATGATCTCGGCAACGGGGGCACTCGAACGCAGCTTCGCTCCATTCTTCTCCGCGACCACGGCAAGCGCCTTTATAAGCTCATAGAATCCCCCCATCGGATAGAACACGCCCTGGTTGAAGTCCATGTGCGACATCAGGTTGTACAGGGCCGGTGCTTCATACGGCGACGTTCCGAGAAACACCATCGTGTACTCCATCACCTGCTGCAGCTTTCGGGATTTGAAGAACCGCGAGACAAAGGAATGCATCTTCGAGAAAACCGACAGCTTCTGTCCCTCGGTCATGACACGACGATTCAGGAAATCGAAGACCGTGTCGTAGTTCTTGTACATGAAATGCTCGGTCGCGACACCGTACTGATACTCGGACTGCTTAAGGTAGGCGCGAAGCTTTTCCCCGGCTCCCTGTTCGATGGCATCGAACGTTCGCGTGTCGATCTCAAGATCGGAATGGATGTCCAGCGGCTGCGGGTCATTTCGAAAGAAGATCCGGTATGACGGATCCAGCCGTTTAAGGTCGAGATGATCTTCGATCCTCTCGCCTAGCAGCGCGAAGTAATGCTCGAATAGATCGGGCGCAAGATACCACGAGGGGCCCATGTCAAAACGGAACCCTTCCGCGTCGAAGACATTCGCCCGCCCACCGAAGTTTTCGTTCTTTTCGAGAACTGTGACGTCGTAACCTTTCTTCGCAAAGACGCCCGCTGTTCCGAGTCCGCCGATCCCTGCTCCGATTACGACGACTTTTCTATTCATAGACACCGGCGAGAGCCTTTACAGAAAGCACGAGCTTCTGCTGGTATGTGGTCTTCACCCGACCGGCGAATACGTCGTAATTTGCCCGCTCGATCTCGTTAAGGATCGCCTTGTACAGAACAAAGGAGATCCGCACTGCGAGACGTCCGCGCCAGTGAAGTAGTTTGATCCCGGGGAGGGCCTCGCGGTAGACGGTACGTGTACGGTCGATTTGAAACTTCATGAATTCCAGAAACCTATCGTCCCGAATGTGACGGCTAATATCGTCATTTGAAAGCCCGAAGTGTCGAAGCTCGTCCTGCGGCATATATACACGGCCGAGATCGTCATGGTCCTCACGGATGTCGCGAAGGAAGTTAGTTAGTTGAAACGCATAACCTAGTTTGATCGCGTATGGAAATGCCGCCTCCGATGAATAACCAACGACACGTGTCACCATCAATCCGATCACACCTGCGGACCCGTACATGTACTCCTCGAGCTCTGCATAGTCAGCGTACTCACATTTGTTCTCATCCATGAACATCGAGCGGAGAAATGCCTCTCCATCTTCGACCGGGATCTTGTACTTGTGAAATGCGTGAATGATGGCGTTCATCACGCCGTCCGCAGATCCGCCGGCGATCATCGCCTCGTGCCAGGAGATCCGCCAGTTCTGAAGCTTGCGGACTGCTTCATCCCGATCGCGGTTGTTAGGATCGTCGACGATCTCGTCCGGTATCCGAGCGAAGGCATAAACAGCGTAAATGCCGTCCCGAATCTCCCGCGGGAAAAACTGCGTCGCGAAATAGAAGCTAGTTCCATAGCGCTTGGTAATTTCTCGACACTCTTCATAACCCGCGGTCAGCCGCGTTGAATCTCGATTCTCGTCCTCCCTGTACAAACCCAACATGATCGCTCCCCCGAAAAAAACCGGCAGCCCGGCGTGACTTAGTGTGACAGGGATTATTTCGACCACTCGGTCTCCTCGGATTCATCTGGACGAACTTATAAGGCGAGAAGATCGCGAACAAGTTTCATATCTTCCCAGACCTCGCGCTTTTTTGTCGGGTCGCGGAGGAGGTAAGCGGGATTAAACGTAGGCAGGACTTTGATACCCTCGAGATCGGCTAATTTCCCTCGGAGAGTCGATATAGAATCCTTTAAGTTCAGCAGGGATCGCGTCGGTGTATTTCCTAGCGAGATGATAATTCGGGGATCGACTGCGAAGACCTCGCGGAGCAGGTAAGGCCGGAAGAAGGCGACCGTCTCGCTGTCGATCTCATCGCCCTGGGAAATAAACTTTACGGCATTGGTCAAATAGCAGCTTTCGGCATCGACACCGATGGACGCGAGGATCTTGCGAAGAAGATCACCTGCGGGACCGGTGAACGGTCTTTGCGTGGTAGCGTCGGGTGGACCGGGTGACTCTCCGACAACAACGATGTCGGCATTCTCGGGACCCGTGCCGAAGACGAATACCTTTCCAGGAAACCGGACTCGAGCTTTCTCGAGGAGCTCGGCGTTTACGTCATGAACCGACTCACCAGATGGCACCGTGCCTTCTCCAAACAACGAAGACTGCATAGATAGATCATTTCGTGAGCGAATTCAGATAATCCCGGACCTTTTTCATGTCATCCCAAACCTCGCGTTTTTTGCTGGGGTCGCGAAGCAGGTATGCCGGATGGAATGTCGGCATCACTTTGACGCCGAAGTAGTCGTGAAACTGGCCACGCATGCGCGTGATGCCGACCTTTGTGTCTAGTAAGTTGTGGAGGGCGGTATTTCCGAGCACGACGATCACCTTCGGCCGAATGACCGCGATCTCGCGCAGAAGAAACGGTTTGCACGTGTGCGCCTCCGGAAGTGTCGGCTGACGGTTTCCGGGCGGGCGGCAACGATTGATGTTCCCGATGCAGACATCCTCTCGCTTCATCCCGATCGCTTCGATGATCTTATTCAAAAGCTGGCCCGCTCGACCGACGAACGGCTCACCCTTCGCGTCTTCATCGGCGCCCGGAGCTTCGCCGACGAACATCAGATCCGAATTGTAATTTCCGACCGTGTGTACGATCTGGGTTCGTCCTTGATGAAGCGGACAGCGAGTGCAGTTGCCGATGTCATCCCAAATCTGCTCCATGGTCTCGGCCGATTCGGGGAGTCCGCCGATGTCACCGAAGAGGGCGGAGTCGGTCGCCGGTGCAGGCTCAGAACTCATATTTGATGTATCGCGAGGCGGAAGGTTATCGGTCGTCAACTTTGGAGATACCGGTCGCTTCGTCAGCGAAGGAAGTTTTGCGAGGCGTGTTCCGGCACTCGGCTTTTTACGGTCCGGCGGCTCCATCGTTGGGATCGATATAGGAACAGGCGGTGAAGTGCCCGGCCTCGGAGGCGACACCGAGGTTACGGCCTGTTTCGTTCGAGGGGTCCCCGTCTCGACTGCTCCTTCAGCAACGACGATTTCAGGAAGTTCGGCCACAAGCGAATCAACCCCGATCTCGCGGAGGTATCTAACCTGTTCTTTAACATCAGCAATTAGTTCTTTCAGTTCGGCGCTCATTCGATTTCGCGAGACTTCTTCTCGTATCAATCTTGAGACGAGATTCGGTCATCAAGGCGTAGGACAGGCTTTCCTGCCTGTCCCGACTGGTGCGAGGGGCTCTAGCGGCAAACCACGACAGGCTGGAAAGCCTGTCCTACGGGTTCCGTCGCAAATTTACAACCTCATCCAGGATCTTCTCTGCCAGCTCTCGTTTCGACATCAACGGCAGCTCATGCTCATCCGACGCGGTCAGGATCGTTGCAATGTTTGTGTCCGTGTTGAATCCCGCGCCTTCTTTCGTGATGTCGTTAGCGACGACGATGTCGAGGTTCTTTTTCTTCATTTTCGAACGCGCGTACTCGACGACGTCATTCGTTTCCGCGGCAAACCCGACAACGAGAAGTCCACTGCGGCGATTTGTCGAGACATTGGACAGGATGTCGGGTGTTTTCCTCAATTCGAGAGTCAAAGCGTCTTTGCCATCCTTCTTTATCTTCGCGTCGGCGACATTTGCAGGAGCATAATCGGCGACAGCCGCAGCTCCGACAAAAACCGTTGCTGTAGGCAACTCTTTCATCACAGCGACATGCATCTCGTCGGCCGACAAAGCACGAATGACGTTAACGTCGGTCGGGGGCTCGGCCGTCGTAACACCCGCGATGATCGTGACATCCGCACCGCGGTCTCGCGCCGCCTCGGCGACCGCGAATCCCATCTTGCCCGACGAGTGATTTGAAATGAATCGAACCGGATCGATCGCCTCTCGCGTTCCGCCGACAGTGATAAGGAGGCGTTCGCCTTCTAAGTCCCTAGTCCGGGGTCCCTCGCCTAAAGTTCGTCGTCCCTTGTCCCGTGTCTCGTATACTTCGTCGGTCATGGTTGGTCTCGGGACTTGAGACTTGGAACCAGGGACTAACAAAGCGAGTACCTGAGCAACTATATTCTCCACGTCCTCGAGCTTTCCCGTACCTACCGTTTTGCATGCCAGCTCGCCCGAAACGGGTTCGACAAAATTCACGCCATCCTTCTTGAGCCGCTCGACATTGCGCTGCGTCGCGGGATTCTCCCACATCGTCGTGTTCATCGCCGGGGCGATCAACACCGGAGCGCTCGAAGCGAGATACGTCGAAGAGAGAAAGTCATCTGCTACGCCATTCGCGAACTTCGCGATGATGTTCGCCGTCGCAGGGACGACGAGAAGAAGATCGATATTCTGCGAGAAGTTGATGTGAGCGATCGGGTCGGGATTTGCCGGGTCGTAGTCGTCCACGATCACATGCTTATCGGTCAAAGCTCGAAACGTCAAAGGCTGGACGAATTCCGTCGCGTGCTTCGTCATTGCGACAGAAACCTCGCAGCCGGATTTCTGCAGCAGGCGCATAACCTCAACGGCCTTATACGCCGCAATGCCGCCTGATACACCTAATCCAACTCGATACGTCGTCATATCCCATCGTCGGACAAACTGAATGGTGAAAAACGAAAAACTGAAGGTTCTCGGTCTTACTTTTCAGTCACTTTGTCCGATATGCTCCCGCAGGCAATTTTACATCAAACGCGCGAGATAGCTATTCTCGATCTATGGCGCCCCGAGCACTTCGAACACACAATATTTACACAGGTAAAGTCTTCGACATCCGCGTCGACGAGATTCGCGACGGCGATGTCGAATACAAGCGTGAGATCGTCGTTCACAAAGGCAGTGCGGTGATCGTACCGGTTTTTGAAGATGGGACGGTCGCGCTTGTCCGGCAATATCGGCATGCAGCCGGTGACTATCTGCTGGAGATCTGCGCCGGAACGCTAAATGAGGGCGAGGACCCGAAGTCCGGAGCGATCCGCGAGCTAGAGGAGGAGATCGGCGTCACGGCAGGCAACATCGAGAAGCTAACGGAGTTTTACGTCTCCCCTGGTTTTCTGACCGAAAAAATGTACGTTTTCCTGGCCACAGACCTGACGGAGACCCAGCAAAACCTTGAGGAAGACGAGCTGCTTACGATCGAACGTCATGCATTTCCCACCTTGATAGAAATGATACATAGCGGCGAGATCGAGGATGCGAAGACAATGGTCGGGATAATGCTCGCCGCCGAGCGGTTCAGCAGGGAGCGGTAGCGACCGCCCACTTGTGACGGAACGCCCGTGACCAAACCTGGTCCTCAACACTAAGGGGAAACCCGTCACCACCGCTCCCGGTCTGACTTGTGCCGTTGTGCCCATAAAAGCTTCCCTTGGCTTGACCTAATTCGGCTGTTTGGATACTCTAACAGTTCGCTTTTTGGCGAAAATAGCTATCAGTGTAGGCACTTATGAGTACTTATTTTCCGAGCGGAAAAGGTTTGGCCGAAAATCGCAAATGGTTCGTCGTTGACGCGGCCGGTAAAACGGTAGGACGTCTTGCAACGGAAGTTGCACGGATGATCTCCGGCAAGAACAACCCGGCATGGACCCCGTTCCTCGACATGGGCGATCACGTCGTTGTGATCAACGCCCGCAAGGCTATCTTTACCGGTACTAAGAACGACCAAAAGCTCTATCGCCGTCACACGCTCTATCCGGGCGGACTTCGCGAAACGACTGTCAAGGAGATGTTTGAGAAAAAGCCCGAAAAGGTCATCGAACTTGCGGTCAAGGGAATGCTCCCGAAAAGCAAACTCGGACGTGCGATGGTCAAGAAATTAAAGGTTTACGCCGATGCCGATCACAGGCACGCAGCGCAGAAACCGGAGACGATCGAAATCTAAAATTGCGATTTTTGATTTGCGATTTGTGAAAGCGGCAAATCCAAAATCCAAAATCCAAAATCCAAAATTAAGATATGGCAGACATTCAGTATTACGGAACCGGCCGCAGAAAAACGTCGACAGCACGTGTTTATCTTCGCCCGGGCAGCGGTGAGATCACGGTCAACCGCCGTTCTTTCGATTCTTACTTCCCCAACGAAGCGTTGCGAATGATAATTCGCCAACCCCTGAGCCTGACGGATACCGCCGGTAAGTTCGACATTCTCGTAAATGTCGACGGTGGCGGGACGGCGGGTCAGGCGGGTGCGGTGCGACACGGGATCACGCGTGCATTGATGGAATTCAACGCTGATCTGCGACCAACCCTGAAAAAAGCCGGTCTCGTAACACGCGATCCGCGGCAGAAGGAGCGGAAGAAGTACGGACAAAAGGGAGCCAGAAAGCGGTTCCAGTTCTCGAAACGTTAAGTCGTTCAGAGTGCGCGATTTATCTCGTTCTTTGCGAATCGAGTTGTCTACGAGCTAAAGCTCGCACTCTGAACTAATCCATTACCGGAACGCCTTGGTTTATTGACAAAGTTCCGGTGAGTACAAAAACCAGTTAATAAGGAGAGTAAATTTTGGCTACAGTTACGATGAAAGAACTCCTCGAAGCAGGAGTTCACTTTGGTCACCAGGTTCGCCGTTGGAACCCGAAGATGAAGGAATACATTTTCGGTGAACGCAACGGCATTTATATTATTGACCTGCAGAAAACACAGAAGCTGTTCCGCGACGCGCTTAACTACGTCACCGAATCGCTGACCGAACGTCCCAATCAGAAAATTTTGTTCGTCGGCACGAAGCGTCAGGCTCAGGACGCGATCAAGGAAGAAGCGGAACGTTGTGGACAGTTTTACGTAAACAATCGCTGGCTCGGTGGACTGCTTACCAACTATCAGACAGTTCAAAAATCTATTGCGAAACTCAAAGAGATCGAAACAATGCGTGAGGACGGCCGGATGGAGATGCTCACGAAGAAAGAGCGTCTGAAACTCGACCGCGAGCACGAAGGTTTGATGAAGAACCTTGCCGGCATAAAGGACATGGGCGGCCCGCCGGACATGCTGTTTGTGATCGATGTTCGCAAGGAAGACATTGCCGTTAAGGAAGCGAACCGGCTTGGAATCCCGATCGTTGCTGTTGTCGACACAAACTGTTCTCCCGAGGGCATCGATCAGGTCATTCCCGGAAATGACGACGCGCTTCGCGCGATCCGCCTTTTCGCTTCACGTATCGCCGATGCGATCCTTGAAGGAAAACAGATCGGAACGGAGGGTGGTGCGGCACGTGTCGAGGAATCCCCGGAAGTCGAGGAAGAAGAGATCGACATCGCTGCGAGCCTGCGAAAGGCTGGTATAACCGATCCGGATGAAGAAGGTGAGGACGTCGAAGAAGAGACGGACACGGCCGATATCGTAGTTGCAGATCAGACATGGGAGACCGCCGAGGAGACACACGGCGATCCGACCGGCGGCTCCTATTCCCATCAGGAGCCGGGTGCGAGCACCGACGTCGAGATCCGGCCCGAGCTGGACAAGGGGATGGCCTCGCAGCAGGTTGCCGACGCCACCAAGAAGAACGAAGCGGAAGAAAGCAACGAAGCGGCAGCAACCTAGATACATATTCATTTTCCGACGGCGTGGCTCTTTTCCGACTGGTGAATTGGCTACGCATTTTTATAGACAAACGTTTTGAGTCCCGCCTTTAGGTGGCTTAGTCAAAATGAAGCCT
The DNA here is from genome assembly GCA_036375155.1 of Pyrinomonadaceae bacterium. Lineage (GTDB taxonomy): Bacteria > Acidobacteriota > Blastocatellia > Pyrinomonadales > Pyrinomonadaceae > OLB17. Next base: position 13,304 of record DASUSJ010000249.1, on the reverse strand, counting down.
GCTAAAGCAGGTACTCAAAACAGCATCGAGGAAGTTATATATGGCAGAAGTAACGGCAGGCGCGGTAAAGTCGCTGCGAGAAAAAACAGGGGCAGGGATGGTTGATTGCAAGAACGCTCTGGTCGAAGCTAACGGCGACGAAGCAGCGGCCGTTGAGATCTTGCGAAAGAAGGGTATGGCGACCGCAGGCAAGAAAGCCGGGCGCGTCACGGCGGAGGGCGTTGTCGGTTCCTATATTCACATGGGCGGTAAGGTCGGCGTACTCGTCGAGATAAATTGCGAAAGCGATTTCGTCGCCCGAGGTGAAGAGTTTCAGCAGCTCGTAAAAGACGTGGCCATGCACATCGCGGCATCGGATCCGCGATACACGACACGCGACGAGGTGCCCGCAGCCGAGCTCGACAAAGAACGCGAGATCATGCGCGAGCAGCTAAAGAACGATCCGAAAAATGCCAGCAAACCGGAAGATGTTCTTAACAAGATCATCGAGGGCCGACTAAACAAGTTCTACGAAGAGAACGTTCTGGTCGATCAACCGTTCGTTAAAGATCCGTCGAAGACGATTGGCGAGCTCATTGCTGAAAAGATCGGTTCTATCAAAGAGAACATCTCGATCCGCCGATTCACCCGGTATAAAATGGGTGAAGGCATTGAGAAAAAGGCGGACGATTTCGCCGCCGAAGTCGCGTCGATGGTCGGATAATAATGGTGAACTATGAGCGGTGAATGGCGAGTGAAGGAAACAGACTCAAGATTCACCATTCCCGGTACACCATTCACCATTAAGAATGGCTCCAGTCTTTAAACGTATCCTTTTGAAGCTTTCGGGCGAGGCCCTGATGGGCCAGCAGGCATATGGCATCGACACGGCCGTGGCTGAATCTGTCGCGAGAGAGATCAAGGGCGTGCATGATCTTGGTGCCGAAGTAGCGATTGTCGTCGGCGGGGGCAACATCTTTCGTGGCGTCTCGAAATCCGCGGGCAACATGGATCGTGCCGCCGCTGATTACATCGGGATGCTGGCGACGGTGATGAATTCGGTCGTGCTGCAGGATGCTCTAGAGCAGCTCGACGTACAAACCCGTGTGATGTCGGCCATAGATATCCCTCAGCTTGCCGAGCCGTTCATACGCCGGCGCGCGGTGCGGCATCTGGAAAAAGACCGTGTCGTGATCTTTGCTGCAGGCACCGGAAATCCGTACTTCACTACCGACTCCGCGGCCGCGCTGCGAGCTTTGGAAATAAAGGCCGAGGTCATTTTCAAGGCTACGAAGGTCGACGGGATATACTCGGCAGATCCGATGACCGATGCCACCGCGACGCGGTTTGAGCGGATCTCGTACCAGGATGTTCTTGAAAAACAGTTGAAGGTCATGGATTCATCCGCCATCTCGCTGTGCATGGACAACAACCTGCCGATCATGGTCTTCAACATGACCGATTCGGGCAATATTCTCAAGGCAGCGAACGGCGATACAAGCATCGGAACGCTTGTTGGATCCGAACGGCACGCTTTCCAGCCTGCCGCGTAAAATCGAACAGGTAAACTAAGTCTTTTCTACGGGAGTTATGAGCGTAAGCACTGTTACAAACGAAACGAAACCAAAGATGGAGGCGGTCGTCGAGGACTTCAAGCGGAAGCTAAGCAACGTACGAACAGGGCGTGCGACTGTCGGTTTGCTCGATACGGTAATGGTCGATTACTACGGAACGCCGACGCCGCTGAATCAAATGGCGTCTGTGGCGGTTCCCGAACCGCAACTTCTGACGGTTCAACCGTGGGACATGTCGCAAGTTAATGTGGTCGAGAAAGCGATCATCGCGGCGAACCTCGGTATGAATCCTTCGAATGACGGTAAGATCATTCGCCTGCCTGTCCCTCCGCTCAATGAAGAACGCCGTAAACAGCTCGCGAAGCAGGTACACGAGATCGCGGAAGAGCATCGCATTGCGATCCGCAACATCCGTCATAGCGCGAACGATGCGTTGAAGAAGATGTTGAAGGATAAGACTGTTTCGGAGGACGAGGAACGCGGCGGACTCGATGAAGTCCAGAAGTTAACGAACTCTTATATTGGAAAGATCGACGAGTTTGCTAAACACAAAGAGCAGGACATCATGAGTGTGTAAGCAGCTTCAAAAGTGAAAAGGTGAAAAAGGCGAAAGATGGCGAGCGCCCGAACTTTCACCTTTTCACTTTTTCACCTTTTCACCTTTCCCCTTTTTCACTTTTTCACTTTTTCACCTTTCCCCTTTTCACTTTTTCACCTTTTCACTTTTTCACTTGTCTCTGTTACCAGCTTTTATCCGTCGCGGTATTCGTATTCGTGTTCGCGTCGCGTAGGGAGTCCGCGAGATTGTTCCTGAAATCGCTGCAGTACTTCGCAATTTGCGCCTTGTCTGCCTTGTTCTCTTCGAGCTTACGCTTGAGCTGTTCACGAAAGGTATTCAGTGCGGTTTTCTTGATCGCTTTGGTCACGAAATTGTCATCCGGATTCTCGGCCTGCGCCGTAAGAATATCCATTGCCTCGTCGCACTCCTGAATTCCGATCTTTTGCTCGCCGACGGCGGTATCGACCGCCTTATCGGTCAACGATTTGTTCGCGTTTACATTGGCAGCGACCCCGTTCGTATTCGAGGTCGACTCGGTCACCGCTTCCTGGATGCGTTCAGACAGACCGCAGCCAAGTAGTACGGGAAGCACGAGAACTATCAGAAAGAGTTTGTTTGACATCCTGATGAGTATTTGGGGAAAGAGGCCCGCATGTCAATATTGCCATTTCTGCCCGGCAGGTGCCGCGGCTTGTTCAAGATCGAGTCTACGTCGACTGTGGTCGTGACACTCTGGCTCAGACGCCTGAGCGGCAACTACGGTGCGATATTCTGATTCTCGGTGATTTGCGAACCCGGTGCTGCGCTGAGCGGACCGCCGGCGAAATCGTAGATCACATACAGGTTCAGAGCGTTCTCTTTTACCTCCGCTCGTACGTCGGTCACTTTTGCCTGGAGGTTCGCGTTCGACGCCGCGACCGGAAGATCGACCGCGATCTGACGGCCGTCGATCAACCGGATGGGATTCACGCGGGTGTTCAGAGTCGATTGGACGATCGGCGTCACAAGAGCTGAAAGAACGGGATTGACGCCATCCAGGTTCACTGTCTCTACATTTATCTGACCAAACACTGTCTGAGTCTGCGCGTCGAAACGCATCTCAAAGTTTGACTGGGCCCAACCCGTAAAGCGTAAACAGCCGACCGGCGACGAATAACTTCCGGTGAATGCGAGCGGAGCCGAGATCTTTCCATTGTCAAAGGCAACGCCCGTCTGAACGCCACTTCCCTCCGGCTGAACAGTGATCCGTCCCTCGCAGTCGGTGGTCTGTGAGCTCAGTGGGAAGGCTGGCGGATTCATCTCGCGAAAGATCGTCCCGAGAACCTCGTTGAAGAATTGCTGGCGTAAGACGATCTGAGCGGCGCCTGTCGGCAGTCCACTAGGATCCGGCTGCTGGACCGGTGTTCCGGGGGTCTGGCCGCTTCTCGGAACACCGACAAAAAAGAAAAAGACGAAGATACCGCCAACAATGAATCCGATCAGCAGTCCTATTAAGATTCTTCCCATGGCTTATCTCACCGGCGAGGCCGTCGGCGACCCTGTTGGTGATGCTGCCGGCGGTGCCTGCGCCTGCTGCATTGCCTGTCCAACGAGTGCGGCTACCGCACTAAAGATCAAATTAACCTGAGCTTTGACCTGCTCCGGATCGATCTTCTGGTAATCGGTCGGCACCATAAATAGATTCGTGTCGGGTGTCGTACGAATATCCGTCATCTCCGTCACCATCCGAAGTCCGCTAACGCCCTGAACGTTCCCACCGCTCTGCGATTGCGAGACCGTTTCGCTTCGGACCGGAAGGCCCGTCTCTTTATCGACAAGCACATAAGATTCCGTCGCAACATCACCGGCCTGTGTCTGAGTGCTCGATACGCCGCTATAGGCGTATTTGACGATAGTCCGTCCGTTGACCGTCTCCTCGCCGACCAGACGAATCCCCGGGATTGCCTTTACCTGATTCACGATCTGCTCTGGCATAAGCAAACGTCGGACTTCGAAACCCAGAGCTTCTTTCGTCAGCTCGGCATACTGGCGCCGGTTTGGAAGAACGACATAGTGCGTTTCACCTTTGTCGACATAGATCACTTTGTCACCGGTCGGCAACGCAAACTCCATTGCGCGGTCTCCGCCGGAACGAGCCACGACTGCACCCAGAGGCGGCAATGATGCCTTTTGTGTTTGGCCGAGTGTTTCGATCGTAAGTTTGACGTTGGCTTGATATTGCTCAGGCTCGCCGGTCGTAATACTGGCCGTTGGTGCTGACGAGTTTGATGCAAATGTGTTCGAGTTTATGTTTGTGTTTATGTTGACGTTCGTGTTCGCCACCGTGGTGTTGGTTGCCGGAGCGCCACACCCGCTCGCGATCAGCGCGATCGCCACAACAATCACCGCTACTAAGATTAATCCGTGCCCTTCTCGCATATATCCCTGCCTCCTCACAAGCATGACTGAAATTGATACAACTTTTGGAAACGCTGGATAAGGTGCAAGCTTTATGCCTTTTCGAGATTAGCGTATTTCTCGATGAGTTTTTTCTGACCGTAACCCGGGAAACTTATGGTCAGCTTAACGTTATCGCCGGTTCCCTCCCGACGTAGTACGAGGCCGACACCGTATTTCTCGTGCTTTACGTGCGAGCCGGGCAAGAACGCATTTGCGATTTCCGATTTGCGACTTGCGATCTCGGCTTTTGGCGTCGCCTTAGCCCGAAGCCGATCCAGAGTAGAGGGTGGCTTTTCTGCCGGAGTCTCGGGCCGAGAGATGGGAGTTGAACTCTGACCACCCCGATTCTTAAAAAACTCCGCGATAGCCTCACTGCTGTTATAGGTTTTTCCCGTGTAGATGTTCTTCTTCTTTTCGACGACCGGACTCTCGCCGCGGAGGGCACTTGCCGCCGCACGGTTCGCTGTTGCGGTCGAGCCGCGAGCGAAGGACAGCCACGACGATCCGTATGAAAGATCCTCGATCAACTCCAGCGGCATCTCGTTCAAAAACTGCGAAGGCTCGGCAGCGATCTCCTCGCCGTAAACCCGCCGCCGCATCGAGTGCGTTACGTAAAGGATCTTCTCGGCGCGAGTTATGGCGACGTAGGCGAGCCGACGTTCCTCTTCCATTTCCTTTTCGTCGTTCAGGCTTCGAGAGTGCGGGAATACACCGTCTTCCAAGCCCACGAGAAAAACGATCGGGAACTCAAGCCCCTTAGCCGAGTGGACGGTCATCAATGTGACCGAGGCATTCCGGTCGTACTTATCCGTATCGGCGGTGAGCGCCGCGTGATCTATAAAATCGCGAAGACCCATGTCGTCCGATCTGTCGTAATCAACGGCTGCGTTCACAAGCTCCTCTAGGTTCTCTAGTCGCGCCTCAGCCTCATCCGAATCTTCACTTCGCAGCATCTGCGAATAACCGGTATCATCGATCGCCGCTATAACCACATCCGAGACTTTACGATCCGTACCTCCGACCTGGCCTGCGACGCGCTGCAGCTTTTCGATCACGCGCTTAAATGACCGCAGAGCTTCTTTGGCACGCGGCGTCAGGGCCGATCGCACGCCCGAAGCTTCGTCGGTGACGATCGCAATGGTTTCCCACAAGGAAACGCCGAGATCTCTTCCCCGGAATAGCAACTCGTCCAATGACGTTTTGCCAAGCCCCCGAGACGGGGTGTTTATTACCCGGAGCAGAGCGACGTCGTCGGCTGGATTGAGCGCCAGCTTTAAGTAAGAAATGATGTCTTTGACCTCGGCTCGTTCGTAAAATGAAAACCCGCCGACGATGTTGTAATCGATGCGAGCTCGCCGCAAGGCTTCTTCGAACACTCGTGACTGGGCATTGGTTCGATAAAGCACGGCGACGCGCTCCTCGGGATTTCGCCTGCGATGTTCATCGATCTTCGACGCGACGAATCGCGCCTCGCCTTCACCGTCGCTGGCCTGGAAGTAATAGATCCGCTCACCTCCGGGGTTCGCCGTCCAGAGTTTCTTCTTCTTTTGATTAATGTTGTTCTCAATGATCGCGTGCGCCGCGTCGAGGATAGTTTGTGTTGAACGATAATTTTGCTCGAGCAGTATCACCTTCGCATTCGGAAAGTGCTGCTCGAAGTCGAGGATGTTCTTGATGTCGGCCTGACGAAATCCGTATATGCTCTGTGCGTCATCACCTACAACGCATATGTTCTGCTGCTTTTCCGTCAAGTAATTTATCATCGCGAACTGGAGCGAATTCGTGTCCTGGTACTCATCGACAAGAATGTATTTATAGCGATCGTTGTACTTGTCGCGCACCTCCTGCGATTTTCGAAGCAGTCTCACAGTCTTGATCAGAAGATCGTCAAAATCGAGTGCGTTCGCCGTGCGCAGCCGGTCCTCGTACATCCGGAATACCTTTGCCGTTGCAGCTCGCTTTTCATCGGTCTGCTCGACACGGGAGGTGAAGATCTCGACGTCCTCGCCTCGGTTTTTTGCAGCACTTATCGCATTGCGAACGACGCGCGGAACGATCTGCTTTTCGTCGAGCCCGAGATCCTTAATGCAGGCTTTGACCACCTTTTGCGAATCGTCGGTATCGTAGATCGTGAAAGTCTTCTTGTAGCCTTCGTCGAGCTGTTCGATGTGCTGGCGGAGGATGCGAACGCAGAGACTGTGGAAGGTCGAGATCAGGGGAAACGAACGCAGTGTTTGGCCTTTGAGAAGCTCTTCGATGCGCGAGCGCATTTCACCCGCGGCTTTGTTAGTGAACGTCACCGCCAGGATGTTTCGCGGCTCAACGTTCTTCTCAGCGATCAAGTAGGCTATTCGAACGGTGATCACCCGCGTCTTGCCCGAGCCGGCTCCGGCAAGAATAAGTAACGGGCCTTCAGTCGTTTTAACGGCTTCGACCTGCTGTGGATTAAGTGAGGATAGGATTTCCATTGAGGGATTTTGGATTTTGGCCTTTGGCTTTTGGATTTTGGATTTTGGCCTTTGGCTTTTGGCTTTTTAGAATTTGGATCTAGATCACAAATTTCAAATCTCAGATCTGAAAATCTTAAATTCAGGTCGAGACCCCGACTGACGTACCCTTTATTAGCGCCTGTATCTCCTTGAACTTCTCGTGCCGTGCGTCACGCATTAGCTCGAATAATGACATCTCGACGCTAGACGGAACGGCCCCGCTCGACAGCATCTTCGTAAGGCCGGTCTTCTTATCGTGCTCGGATCGCGAGGCGATGCAGTCGGTCAGAAGATGGACGATAAAACCACGATCCAGCAGATCGTGAACCGTCTGATTCACACAAACGTGTGTCTCCAGGCCGCAGACGACGATCTGCTCCGCTCCAGCCGTTCTGAATTCATCTTCGAGCCGCCCTGCACCGCACGAACTGAAAGTTGTCTTTTCGATGTATTCGAAATCCGTCGGCATCACGCCGCGGATCTCTGTCGCCGTACGGCCCAGTCCTTTCGGGTATTGCTCAGTGATGAACACCGGACGGTCGAGCGCCTTGAAACCTCGAACCACAACGGCGCATTTCGAAGCCAGACCTTCGAAATCGCTGATCACATTTCGAAAAGCTTCCTGAACATCAACGACGAGTAGTGCAGCTTTCGAACTGTCAAGCACCTTTGGATGAGACATCGTTGCTCCTGCTCGCCTTCTCAACGTTTGGTTGTTCGCGACGCGATTCTTTTTGCCGCATTTCCTTGCGATACTGTTTCGCGAAAAAGTAAACCGCGGCAAAACTGACGATGAGGATCAGCACCATCATCGCAGCGATGAAATATATCTCCGCACGTCCGGGCATAGTGAAAGGATAAAGGATTAAAGATGAAGGATAAAGTACGGCGAGCTTCGGACCCGGCCCGGGTCAGCTCGGGGGCTGGTCCGCAGGAAAGGCGTTCGCAACATCGGGCAAGGCAGACAGCAGGCGTTCCTTGTAAACCTCGGGTATAAGCCGAACCTTCTTGTTCTCGTCGGTTACGAGATGAAGTGTCTCGCCTTCCGCGAGAAGCGTTTCGTCGCGATCGCGAAAAACTTCGTAGATAAACCTGATCGAACGGCTTCTAACCTCCGCGACCTGAGTCCTGACAATAAGGATATCTTCGTAAAAGGCGGGTGACTTGTAGCGGACGTAAGATTCAGCAACGACCATAAGAGCATTGTCGTGCTCTTCCATCTCCTTGTAGGAAAAGCCCCGTGCCCGGCAAAAATCGCTGCGTCCGGCTTCGAACCATATCAGGTAGTTCGAATGATGGACGATGCCCATCTTATCGGTTTCGGCGTATCGGACGCGGATCTCGGTTTCGTGCCAGCCGTCCATATTCAGCGATAAGTGATAAGTGATAAGTGATAAGTGATAAGTTGCAGAACCCTTCCGACAACTGACCACCGGCAACCGACAACTGAAGAATTGGCTGGGAGACAGGGATTCGAACCCCGATAAGCAGATCCAGAGACTGCTGTCCTACCATTAGACGATCTCCCAGCGTAAGAGATAATTTACGTTCCGAATACAGCGCTGTCAAATTCCCTCTTCAGTGTGCAAGCCTTGCCCTTGAGGGCAGCCCCGCTTGCGTTTTTGCGCGTTGACGAACAAGCTAAAGCTTGTACTCTGAACATCGCATATGGCTGCAGACAAAGAAATACTGACCAACCGTCAGGCATTTCACGAATATCATATCGAGGACAAATTCGAGGCCGGCGCGGTACTTCAGGGAACCGAGGTCAAGAGTATTATGGCCGGCCGGATCCAGCTGAAAGACTCGTACGTCGCCATCAAGGACGGTGAAGCCTGGCTTTTGAACGCACATATTTCCCCTTACTCGCATGGCAACAAGCAGAACCATGAGCCGCTGCGCACGCGAAAGCTGTTGCTTCATCGCCGGGAGATCGAAAAACTCGAGAAAGAAACAACGCAAAAAGGGATGACGCTTGTCGTGACAGCGATCTATTGGAAGAATGGCCGCATTAAATTCGAGATAGGCGTCGCTAAGGGCAAAAAGCTCTACGACAAGCGCGAGACCCAGATGCGAAAGACGGTCGAGAAAGAAACTCGTCAACAGTTGAAAGAAAGGATGAGATAAGTTATAGGTATTACACCGTTTTTTGGACATTTAGCATAAATTTTGGTCGAGGTATTGAATGGAGTTTCAGGGGATCTCAAGCAGTTTTTTGGAAGCAAACGTCGAAGCACTCGCGATCGCGGTTTTCAAAGGTGAAAAGCCGTCCGGTGGGTTGCTGAAGGAGCTCGACAAGCTCGTCTCAGGACAGATAAGCGCGGTTATCAAATCGGAAGAGTTCAAGGGAGAGGTCGGCGAGACTTCCCTGTTCAGGCTCTCCCCGAAAGGAAAGCTAAAGGCATCGCGCCTGCTGCTTGTCGGCGCGGGAGATAAGGCTGAAGCCAAGGTGTCCGACGTTGCAGTCGCGTCCGGAACAGCAACCCGATATCTCCGAAAGTGTAATGCCCGCAGCATTGCGTTTTCGTTCCGGAACGGCGCCGATCCGGAAGAGGCGGCCCAACATGCCGCCCAGGGTGCGGTCACAAGCCAGTTCGAGCTCGATAAATACAAGACCAAAGATAAGAACGACAAAGCTGTCGAACGGTTTGTCTTTCACGCAGAAGGTGCAAGCGGCGGCGACCTGAAACGAGGCCTCAGCCGCGGGCGGGCGATCGGCGATTCCATAAACTTTACGCGGGATCTCGCCAACGAGCCGCCCAATATTCTAACCCCGACCGAAATGGCGAACCGCGCACAGAAAATGGCACGCGAGGTCGGATTGAAATGTGAAGTGCTCGATGAAGCCCGGATGAAAAAGATGGGCATGGGCTCGTTGCTCAGCGTTTCAGCCGGCTCGGAGCAGCCCGCTAAGCTGATCGTGCTGCGATATACGCCATCGAAGAACACCTCCAGAAAGGGTGAACTGCTCGCTCTGGTCGGGAAGGGGATCACGTTTGACACCGGCGGGATCTCGATCAAGCCGGCCGAAGGCATGGAAGCGATGAAGTACGATATGTCCGGCGGAGCGACCGTTATCGGGACTATGCGAGCTATTGCGCTTTTGAAACCGAGAGTTCCCGTCATCGGAGTGATAGCGGCGGTTGAGAATATGCCCGACGGAAAAGCAACACGCCCGAGTGACGTTGTTACCGCGATGAACGGCAAGACAGTCGAGATCCTGAACACCGACGCCGAAGGACGTCTGATCCTGGCGGATGCTGTTGCGTATGCCGAACAGCAGGGTGCGACTCGGATCGTCGACATGGCGACACTGACCGGAGCGGTCATCATAGCTCTCGGCAATCAGAACACCGGCATAATGGGTAACGATCAGGCGTTCGTAGACGAAATCATCTCTCTTGGTCGCCAGACGGGTGAGAATTTCTGGCAACTGCCTCTCGGCAAGGAATACAGCAAGCAGATCAAATCGGATATCGCCGATATCAAGAACATCGGACCGCGGGGTAAAGCCGGAACGATCATGGGCGCTGTCTTCATCCAGGAGTTCGTGGACAAGGCGAAGTGGGCCCACCTCGACATCGCCGGGACCGCATGGGAAGATTCCGTCCGACCTCACCAGGCAAAGGGACCAACCGGCGTCGCCATCCGTACCTTGATAAAGCTCGTCGAGAGCTCTCAATAAACGCTCGACGAAAACCCATGATAATCAGAAGAGGCCTGGCCTGATGGACGGGCTTTTTTCGTCTGAATCTCAGATCGTTCGAGGAAAACGGAGGAATTATGAAAATACTTATTTCCAGCGTTCTCATCGGCCGGACCGATCGGCTGAGTGTGTTTGCCGCAGTTGCCATCATCATGGTGGTGGGCCTCGGTTGTAACAACCTCGGAAAAAACAATTCAGTCGCGAATTCCGGCAGCGGCGATGCCAACACGGTCGAAGACCCGAATCGCGACCCGAACATGCCGGACGACCGCCTGCTGAAAGCACTCGTCAAAGAAACGACCGCCGACTTCGCTTATGCGATCAGCACGGAAGACTTTTCGAAGATGTACCCGAAGACCTCTACCGACTTTCAGCAGCAGTACAACCCGGACCAGATGAAGGATGTGTTCAAATCGGCCATCGCGAACAAGCGGCAGTTGCTACCGATGCTGGCGAAAATCGTATCGATGGACCCGGTTTACGATCCCGAGCCATTTATGCGGATGGAACAGAACACTCCTATTCTTGTTGTGAAAGGAAGGTACGATCTTAAACCCAAGCCGCTGAATTTCAATTACGAGTATGTAAAGCGAGGTGGGCAGTTCCGGCTTTTAAAATTGATAGTTGGCGACGAGTCAGAAGTGCAGTGAAACGAAGGACCGTCGCGCGGCCTATCTTTGCTTTTTGCAATCCGGGCGGCTAGAATTTCGCCTTAAACTTATGAAAATTCACGAATATCAGGGCAAGGCTTTGCTCAGAGAATATGGCGTTCCTGTGCCGCGTGGGATCGTCGCACGGACAGCGGACGAGGCGGAGAGCGCTGCTCGTGAACTCGGCACTGACGTCGTTGTGGTCAAGGCACAGATCCATGCTGGCGGCCGCGGTAAGGGAGGCGGCGTAAAACTTGCGAAGTCTCCGGAAGAAGCAAAGAAACTAGCTTCAGAAATGCTCGGCATGATGCTCGTCACGCATCAAACCGGGCCCGAGGGCCGAGAAGTTAAAACCCTGCTTATCGAAGAAGGTTTGCCGATCGATCGCGAATTCTATCTGGGAATCACCCTCGATCGCGTTACCGGACGAAACGTGTTCATGGCGTCATCGGCCGGCGGAATGGATATCGAAAAGGTGGCCGAAGAAACGCCGGACCTTATTCTGAAGGAGACCATTGATCCTTCTGTGGGGCTGCGGTCTTTCCAGGCACGCAAACTGGCGTTCGGTCTGGGCATTCCAAACGAGCTCGTGAACCAGGCGACAAAGTTCATGCTCTCGCTCTATGACGCTTACGAGAAGATGGATGCTTCGCTGGTCGAGATCAACCCGTTCTTGCTCACGAAGGACAATCGTTTGATCGCGCTCGATGCGAAAGTGAATTTCGACGACAACGCCATGTTCCGCCACAAGGACTACGAAGAGCTTCGCGATCTGGACGAGGAGGAACCGCTCGAGATCGAAGCGTCGAAATACGATCTCAACTACATCAAGCTCGACGGAAACATCGGTTGCATGGTCAACGGAGCCGGGCTGGCGATGGCGACGATGGACATCATCAAACTCGCCGGTGGCGAACCCGCTAATTTTCTGGATGTCGGAGGTGGCGCATCGCAGGAACGGGTCGAACAGGCGTTCAAGATCCTGCTGGCCGACGACAACGTTAAGGCGGTCCTGATAAATATCTTCGGCGGTATCGTCCGCTGCGACATGGTGGCGAACGGGGTGGTCGCTGCAGCAAAAAACCTCGGGGTTTCAATCCCGATCGTCGCACGCCTCGAGGGCACCAATGTCGAAGAAGGCCGCCGCGTGCTGCACGATTCCGATATCGGAATCATCGCGGCGACAACGATGAACGACGCGGCCGCAAAGGTTGTATCGGCCGCAAACGCGCAGTATTAGTTCAAAGTGCGAGCTTTAGCTTGTTTCTTAAAATGCGAGCTGGAGCTTGCACGCTAGACCTTGATGTAGATCTTTTTCCGATAAAGCAGCCACATCAGGAACAGCCATAGAAGGATGAAGCTGATCGCGTAAGCGAGTGACGCGTTGATCGGTGAGGCCCAGGAGAGAAATGCATTGTTGAAGATCCATTGCTGCAGCGTAATGTCCTTCCCTTCGTCCGGTCCTGCGACACGGATCATTCCCAACAGCCGAGCCATGATGCCGGAGAAAACGAACAGTACAAGCGCGTTGACTCCGAAAACAACGAATGGCCACGCCCAGCGTTTGTAACCTTTGATGTCGATCACGTAATAGCAGACGGCGAGCGTGAGCAGTGCGAGGCCGGATGTGTAGACGACGTAGGAGCTCGTCCAGAGCGATTTGTTGAGCGGGAAGACAAGGCTCCACGCCCAGCCTATCGCCAATAACGCAGTTCCGAAAAAGAACAGACCGGCGACCGTGTCGATCGCGGATTTCGAATCGCGGATCGCGGATATCTCTTCTTTAGCGGCATCTGTAGTGCCATCAGTTGACCGTGTGATCCAACTTCCCGTCAGCACGCCCGACAGTGTCGTCACGATGGCCGGGATCGTGGAGAGAATCCCTTCCGGATCGAACACTTTCGCCGA
>DASUSJ010000248.1:0-4618 GCA_036375155.1 Pyrinomonadaceae bacterium | reverse complement strand
AAGCGATAACTCTACTGCAGACCAGCGGTTTCGAAGCTGTTACGAGCGCGACGTGGCTGCAGAAGTCGAACTGGTATATCAGCCGTCAAAAGGACGTGCATTTTGTCGACGCGGCCGGAAGAACCGTTCTCGAGTTACACTGGAAACTTTCGGGATCGCACTTCGGCCTGCCGAAAGAGATGAACAGGCTGTGGGAGCGTCTCGAGTGGGTAGACCTCGCGGGCATGCGGGTGCCGAATCTCTCGTTCAACGATCTGCTGATCTACCTTTGCCTCCACGGTTCACGACACAGCTGGGAAAGATTCGGCTGGATCTGTGACGTCTATTACCTCATCACATCGCACAGCGACGTCGATTGGGAATCTATTCTGATCGAGTCCAGACAGCTCGGGTGTGAGAACGTGGTTGCGTTGGGGTTGAAGCTGATGGAGAAATTTTTCGGATATCGGATCCCGGACGCATTTGCCCGTTCCGCCGGACAAAACCCGATCTTCGATGAGATGGTTGCCGAGATCCGCGGCCGGATCTTTGCACCGGAAGCCCTCCAGGTAGAGCTAGGGGATCGCTACGCCTACCACCTGAAACTAAAAGAGCGTCGCCTGGATAAATGGAAGCTCCACGTGCATTACCTGTCCTGGTATTTGCGCATCATCATCACCCCTAATCAAATGGATCGCGATGTGTTCCATCTGCCCCGGGGTATGTTTCCGCTTTACTACCTGACCCGCCCGTTCCGCTTGGCGCTTACCTATTTGTTCAAATCCTGACGGTGTAATTGTCTTGGGTTACTATTAGCCTCCGCCGGCCGGCCGCGCTTTCTTTCGAAGAATGAAGACGCCGAATTTTGGAAACGTATTTGGTGGCAGAGAATAGTTGTGCCATTGAGTGACGTCATCGTAGCCGATCGGCCGGGCTTGGGTGCGGCCCCTCATCGGCACATTGATTGAGACACCGCGGAAGGTTCCTTCAATTACATCGCCGAAATAATCCTGGACGTTTCGGAGTTCGTATCTATCTCCGACCCGAAGGAATACACCGGTGCTGACCTCAACGACGTCGCGCTGGTCCCAGTTATATATCACCACGAGCATCCGGCTCGGATCGTATTGATTGCGGCGTGTGAATACCTTCGCTCCCGAAGGCGGTGAATCGACATAGGTGCTGTCATTGTCGAACAACAGATCGTCACGCCACGATTTGCCGGTGTAGTTGTAGGTTTGCACCTGAGTCCCGGTCACCCGGTCAAACGCATAATCCCCCGCTGTTGGACTACCGCCTGCGATCATGAATTGCCAGTACGGCCAAGTAAGTACGTTTCGGTAATAAGTGTTCCCACCGATGTTGAAAATCGCTCGCGGTGACGGAGCGTTTGTCGAGATCGCAACATTCTTTCCAAGCGGATCGTTGTTCCAGACCGTGTTGTTTCGGAAAGTGAGGCCATTCGAGAATTCGAATAGCTGCACTCCGCTCATGAAGAAGTTGTCGCGGACGTCTGCATTGACGTAGGTACTATTTATCTCGTGGCCAACTTTGAATCTCTGGTTGTAAGTGTAGTTCCGATACACCCGAAGGTTTTCGATGTTGGGACCCAACCAGGCCATGATCCCGTTGAAAATTACGTTCCCTTCGAACGTATAATTTCTGACTGATGCGTCGTCCGTGCCGCCGGTTCGCGTAGTGGCACTGAACGGATTGAAGATCACATTGTCGACGAACTTCTTATATCCGGAGTTGTTTTGCGTATAGACGCCATGCCCATGGGTCCGGTCGGGGCCGTCCCAGCCATTGTTGTAAATGATGTTTCCGTAGTACTCGTTGTCGTGTCCCTGTTGCCAGGCTCCGATGCCCTGGCCCGTATCGTGTATGACAAGGTTTATGAGTTTGGATCCGATGGAGTAATCGTCGATCGCGGCTCCGCGTCGCTCCGGAGAATCGGATCCGGGCGTCGGCATCTTGCGGCCGGCGGGATCCGAATTCGTTATCTCCAGATCCAAAAACCAGGTGTACGCACCTTGGATCGTAAGGATGGATCGGTTCTTGGTAGGTACGAAGAAGACATTTCCGTCTATGACGGCCCATTCGTTCGGCGCGCTTTGGATCTTGATGGGCGCCTCAGGCGTCCCGGTAAGTGTGCTTCGGAAGCCGCCCTCGAACAACGGAACGTAATAGCGACCCCCGCGAAGCCAGATTGTTGCACCGGGCCGAACGGCCGTCGGATGTGACAGAGCAGTTTGCAAATCCCATGGGCTGCCGTAGGATCCGTTTCCTAACGGCGAACCGTCAGCAGAGACGTAGAAATTCTGATCGCTCGGTGGTAAATCCAATGTGACAAACGTACGTGTCTTCGAGTCGATCACCTCACCACTTGCGGTCCGGCCCTCGACCTTGAAGTAGTAAGTTGTTAACGGAGCTAATCCGATCAGATCGAGTGAATGCCCGGTCCCCAGAGTGGTTGAGCTGACCACGGTACCGAGATCCGGCGAGAGGCCGTACTCGACCTTTGACGTCGAGTCTACGGACGTTCGCCATTCGACTGTGGCGCGAGAAGTTGAGATCCTAGTTACTTCGATACCGACAGCTGTGAGGGAGGGGATGAACCGAGGAAGAAAGTTCGAGTGGTTTTGGATAAAACCGTCGAACAGACGAGCTCTGCTTGAGGCGGCGACGGTTCCGCCGCCTTCGTCAAAATGCCAACTGGAGATCAGGCCAGATTCGGAATCCGGCAGGCGAACTCCGTTTCCCGAATTGTACCGGAAGATCGCATCCTGAAGAGATAGCAGTCTTCGGTAGAGTCTGACTTCATCAATCTGACCCTTGAAAAGATTGGTTCCGTAGTCCTGGTTGTACATTGATCGGCCAAATCTTAGCTCCGCGCCATACGGATAGAACACATTACACGCGGCCCCCGCGTTGAACGTAGTACGCGTTTGTCCGTCAACAAAAAGCACTAAATTGCGTCCGTCGTACGTCGCAATAAAATGATGCCAGCCCGCGGCGAGAGTCGTTCGGTTGACCTGCACCATCCCACAACCCGGGATAGTGAAGCCCACGGTCTTTGATGAAAATGATAGATCGAGCCCGAACTCGTAACCCCCGGTTCCGTGTTCGTTCTTGCTGACGATTCCGGTTCTGGCGGGCCCGCCGTAGCTCCAATTATCCATGTACGCCCATAACTCCAGGCTAAACGGCCCTTGAACATTCAAATCCGGATTTGGAAGGACCCGGACAAATGAGCTTACGCCGTTGAGACTAAGCGCGTTGCCGTCCATTAGCGTCACCTGCGGCGACTCTACTTTTTCGACAAGCGAGAGCGACGCACTACCTCTGGACCGTGATTCGCGAGTTGGCTGTGAATAAGTGGCCGTCGAAAGTACCAGGATAAGAATGTGAATCAGGAGCCACGACAAAAAGGAGTCTCGGAAGGGTGATGAGCTTTTCATATGGCAGATGAACGAGGTGGAAAGTGACGCCGGGTAAATGTGAATCTCTTTATGTGGAAGGGGGTATAGGACGCAGATCTGCTGGTAACTCGGGGCAATGGTAAACATCACCTTATATTTAATAAATGCCTAACCTCGGTCCCGCTCCAGAATTAGGGAACAAATACTAGAATGCCGACGACTCCGAAATCTATGTCAAATATGGGATGGCTTGCCTACGTAGGAACGCTTGTCGCCATCTTTATATTCTCGATACCCGGGGACGCCGTTCAGCCCTGGCACAAAGGCGTCTTTGTCGCGGTGATCTCAATGTTCGGCGTTCTGAGAATCCTCGATGGATCGCTAAATTCTGGGCCGCGGGTAGCCGACCGCTTATTTGTGCTGCCGCTGGTCGGTGTCATTGCACTCGCGGTATTACAGATCGTTCCGTTTGGATCGCAGCAGCCTTTGAGCCTCAATCCCTACGGTACGCTGACCTTCATACTCCAATTCGCCGCTTTGATCGTTGCCGGAGAACTCCTCTTGACATACACGCGCGGTAATGGCCACCTGCGCCATTTTGTTGCGCTGGTTCTCCTGATCACGACCGCGAGCGCTCTCTTCGGTTTGAGCATCGATCTTCTTCGGGGAGAAGTAGACCCGCGGACCAGTGCACAGATCCAGGACAGTTACGCGCAGTTCACAAACCGTAACCACTTCGCGTTGCTCATCGAAATGGGGCTTGGCCTGCTCGCAGGAATACTGCTGAAGGGACAGTTTTCGGCAACTACAAAGTCGGCCGGCTGGTTGGTGGCCGGAATTTTGGTCTACTCAATGATCGCCGCCGGTTCCCGCGGCGGCCTCGTAAGCATGACGGGCATGGGTGTATTCGCCGTGTTCGTCCACGTTATGACACGCTCGAAATCGATAAAGCGGTCGGAGCGCTTCAAAACGGCCCATCGCCGGACGGCTTTCGATCTTCTGCCGAAATTTGCCTATGCCGCAGGCTTGGGGCTAATGGTGATCGCGCTCGTGTTGGTGTTAGTCGCGTTTATCGGTGACGACCGCCTCATTCGTCGGATGGAGAGAATCGACAATGAGGTCGGGCAGATTGATGGCTCTCGCGAAAACCGCGCAGCCATTTGGGCGTCGACAACTGGAATGATACGAGAGCGTCCTCTGCTCGGCAGCGGATTCGG
>DASUSJ010000247.1:0-18291 GCA_036375155.1 Pyrinomonadaceae bacterium | reverse complement strand
CGTTTGCGATATCTCTATGCGGTCGGCGCCGGATTGGGATTGATCCTGCTGGCGCAGACTTTCTTCATTTTTTATGCGGTGATGAGGGCTCCGCAGCACGCGGTGAACAACGAAGAAACTGTCGGCAGGACAATGAGCATCGGCCAGGGCATGTACACGGAGTATCTGCTGCCAGTCGAGATCGTCGGTGTGCTTCTTCTGATGGCGATCATCGGCGGTGTCGTATTGGCGCGGCGGCTCAACCAGCCGCAGCTCGAGATTGTAGTCGATCACGAACTGGAGCAGCGTGGACTCGAAGAGGAGATAGACGATTATCGAGTGAGTATGTGATCGTGGTTCGTTGATCGTTGTTCGTGGTTCGTCGCTCGTCGCGTCTAGAAGGCCGTTTGCAGTGGCGGACACAAATCGCTAATTGCTTATTGCTAATTGCTAATTGCTAATTGCTTATTGCTAATTGCTTATTGCTTATCGCTAATTGCTGAAAAATGGAACCAAGTTTAGCAAGTTACCTGGCACTCTCAGGAATTTTATTCACGATCGGCGCGGTGGGCGTTATCTTCAAGCGCAACGCGCTTGGGATGTTTATGTGCATCGAGCTGATGCTCAACGCCGTGAATGTGACTTTTGTCGCGTTCTCGCGTTATTACGCCGATGTGACGGGGCAGCTTTTTGTTTTTATGGTGATGTCCGTCGCCGCCGCCGAAGCGGCAGTGGGCCTGGGAATTATTATCGCATTCTTCCGCAACCGGCAGTCGATCGACGTCGACGACGCGAGTATTTTGAAGAATTAAGAGCCGCTCTTACCTGTGCGGTATGTTACCGGGGTCTTCCTTTTCGTGTCGTTTCGTGTGTTTGGTGTGTTGGTTCCGGCTCTTGAGCAACGGAACCACGAATTACACCAAACACACGAAAAACTCTAACGGAGTGCCGTGTTAGTAAGGAAAGCCACGAAGGACGACTCTCAACGGATCGCTGAACTTGCGATGAAACTAGTTGAGCAGCACGTCGGATATGATCCCGTCCGTTTCTCGAGAATCGCGACACTCGAGGGAATGAAATGGTTCTACGAGGGTCAGACCGAGGTCGAGAACGCTGCGGTGTTCGTGGCGGAAGCCGGCGGGCAGATGGTTGGGTTCGCGTATATGCAATTCGAACCGATTCTCTACGCCGACCTCGCGACAAACGTGGCCTGGCTACATGACATTTTCGTTGACAGTAACGTGCGAGGAACCGGAGCGGGCAAGAAGATGATAGAAGCGGTTGCCACTGAAGCGAGACGATTCGGCGCTAACAAGGTGCTTCTATCGGTTGCGGCCAAAAATGCGGAGGCTCAGGAATTTTTCGCACGCAGCGGCTTTCGAACCACGATGCACGAAATGATGCTTGTCGTGGATGAATAGAGATCTGATGATCGAGAACAATTTACTTAGCATAATCATATTCGCTCCGCTTGCGGGGGCGGTGATCAATTGGCTGATCGGCGGCAAGCTGAAGAACGAAACATTCAGCGGCGTTGTTGCGTGCGGGACGATCGCGATCTCCACAATCGTAGCGTTCATGATCGCCTTCGGGATCGGAACGCCCCATACCGGCGCTCTGTTCGGCAATCAGCCCATACTTGATCAGATCTGGACGTGGGTGGACGTCGGTGGATTTCGTGCCGATTTTGCGCTCGGGATGGATCGTCTGAGCGGGATATATGCGCTCTTTGTGACGTTCGTTGGTCTCCTGATACACATCTTCGCTACCGGATACATGGCAGGTGACAAAGGGTTCTATCGCTTTTTCGCTTATCTGAACCTGTTCATGTTCTCGATGCTCACGCTCGTGCTCGCCGACAACTTCCTGCTGATGTTCGTCGGATGGGAGGGCGTCGGGCTGTGTTCCTATCTTTTGATCGGTTATTACATCAAGCGCGACGAGGCACGCGAGGCGGCGAAGAAGGCCTTCGTCATGAACCGGATCGGCGACTGGGGCGTGCTAATGGGAATCTTCCTGATATTCACGCTGACCGGCTCGATCGCGTTCTACGACAAAACCGTTGACGGAGCGCAGGTCGCGAGTGCCCTGAATTTATTTGCCGGAATGGGTACCGAGGCGTTTGGCTGGGGAACGATCTTCGCCGGAGGAATCACCTCAGTAGCCGTCCTCTTGTTCATCGGTGCAACAGGTAAATCGGCACAGATCCCTCTATTCACTTGGCTGCCGGACGCGATGGCCGGACCCACACCCGTATCGGCGCTGATCCATGCGGCGACGATGGTCACAGCCGGGGTTTACATGGTTGTACGCTGCAACGCGATCTACCAGAATGCTCCGACCGCGATGTTCATCGTTGCGATCATCGGTGCCGCGACCGCGATCTTTGCGGCGACAATCGGCCTCGCCCAAAATGACATCAAGAAGGTCCTCGCCTATTCGACGGTTTCGCAGCTCGGTTACATGTTCCTTGCTTGCGGCGTCGGCGCCTTTATCGCGGCGATCTTCCACGTGATGACGCATGCGTTTTTCAAAGCGCTTTTGTTCCTCGGTTCCGGTTCGGTAATTCACGGAATGCACCATGAGCAGGATATGCGGCGAATGGGAAACCTTCGCAAGTACATGCCGATCACGTTTGTCACTATGATGGCGGGTTGGCTCGCGATCTGCGGTATCCCGATATGGGCCGGCTTTTTTTCCAAGGATGAAATTCTCTACAAGACATTTGCCGCACAGAATCTTCCCGAGCCTTGGAATTACATTCTCTGGATCATCGGTCTCGTCACTGCCGTTCTCACCGCCGTCTACATGACGCGGATGATGTGGATGACCTTCTTCGGCACGGAGCGATTTCATGAAGCTTTGCCGGATGCCTCGCACCCGCACGATGCCGCGCACGCCGAGGAGAACGCGTTTGCGCTGGGCGATGCACATGATGACGAGTCGCACGAAGATGACGATGAGGAACATCAGGCGCTTGCACCTGACTTCCGACCGCACGAATCACCGTGGTCGATGACCGTACCGCTTGTCGTTCTCGCGGTGCTGTCGACGGTCGGTGGACTGGTCGGTATTCCTTACGCCCTGAGCCCGGTCGGCGACATCAATATCTTCGAGCACACACTTGCACCGGTGATCGCAAAGGTCGGTCAAAAGGACGGTCATGGTGCACCCGCGGTACCGCACGCGTCAGTCACAGACCCGGATCTGAGGGATCTCTATGCCGCGGCCGGTACCCCGAATCTTGCGGGAGCAGCCGCCGAATCGCACGACGCACATTCGCCGGAAGAGATCCGCAACGAACGTCTGTTGGCCGGACTCTCAGTCTTACTTGCGTTAAGCGGCATTGCTATCGGCATAGCCCTGTTCGGCAAGACGCCGCTCAGAAGGATGCCGAAGATCCTCGAACAAAAATGGCGCGTGGACGAGTTTTACAACGGCTATATTGTTGACCCCATCACCAACCTTTCGCGCGAAGGGTTGTGGAAAGGATTCGACCTCGGGTTTATCGACGGTATCGTCAACGGCATCGGATATTTTGTCGTCGAACTCGGCCGGGCGCTTCGCGGAATACAGGTCGGCTTTGTCCGCAGTTACGCTGCGATCATTCTGCTCGGCGCGCTTGCCGTGCTTGGGTATTTTATTTATTACGGACTGAAGTTAGTTGGTTAGGCTCAGAGTGCGGGCTTCAGCCCGTTCTCTTACACGGCCCACGAGCTGAAGCTCGCACTCTGAACGGTTATGGATCTTATATCTGAAAATCTTTTGACGATTCTCATTCTGCTACCGGTTGTGGGTGCGGTGCTCGTGGTCGCACACCAGATGTTCTGGAAGCAGGAGGATCATTTGAAATGGTTAACACTTGGGTTTACGGTACTCAACTTCCTCCTGTCGTTAGTCCTGATCTTCGACAAAGGGACGGCGTCGGCCAGCGGTTT
Organism: Pyrinomonadaceae bacterium; assembly: GCA_036375155.1. Taxonomy (GTDB): domain Bacteria; phylum Acidobacteriota; class Blastocatellia; order Pyrinomonadales; family Pyrinomonadaceae; genus OLB17. The sequence goes on along the minus strand of DASUSJ010000247.1, from coordinate 14,374 downwards.
CTTTTTCGAGAAGAACGTTCCCTGGATCGCGGCGATCAACACCAACTTCCATTTCGGTGTCGACGGTCTAAGCCTCTGGCTGGTGATCCTGACGACGTTCATTATGCCGATCTCGATCATCTCGACATGGCATTCTGTCGAGAAGAGGCCGACGGCATTTTACGCGTTTCTTCTGCTGCTCGAGTCGGCGATGATCGGGGTATTCGTATCGCTTGACCTGCTCGTCTTTTATCTTTTCTTCGAAGCGTCGCTCGTTCCGATGTTTTTCCTGATCGGCATCTGGGGCGGCGAGAACCGCATTTATGCGGCGGTCAAGTTCTTCATTTTCACGGCGCTCGGCAGTTTGCTGATGCTGGTGGCGATCATCGCCCTCTACTATTTGCACGCTGATGCGACCGGAGTCGGCACGTTTGATTACGTGACGCTGCTCAATTCACTGAAACTCGGCAATCTAGCGTTTACCGGATCCGCTTCAACGTTGCTCTTCCTCGCATTCGCCCTCGCATTCGCGATCAAGGTTCCGCTGTTTCCATTCCACACCTGGCTGCCGGACGCGCACACAGAAGCTCCAACGGCCGGCTCCGTTATCCTCGCTGCGATTCTTTTGAAAATGGGAACCTACGGCCTGATGCGGTTCAACTTCACGTTTTTTCCGGAAGCGAGCCGGGACTTCGCACCGCTGTTCATCGTCCTTGCGATCATCGGCATTATCTATGGCGCTCTCGTCGCGATGGTGCAGCCGGATGTTAAGCGGCTCGTAGCTTACTCTTCTGTGGCCCACATGGGTTTCGTGATCCTCGGGATGTTCTCGTTCACCGAATGGGGAATGCAGGGGGCTCTCTATCAGATGCTTAACCACGGCGTCTCAACCGGGGCTCTCTTCCTGCTCGTCGGTTTTATCTACGAACGCCGTCACACGCGTCAGATCTCCGATTTCGGAGGCCTCGCCAACGTGATGCCGATATACGCGACGATTTTCGTGATCACGTCGATGTCGTCGATCGGGCTACCTTTCCTGAACGGCTTCGTCGGGGAATTTCTGATCATGGTCGGGATGTGGAAATCAACGATCCTGACCATCACGGCAGATGCCAACTGGAATTACATCGCGACAATGCTTGCCGGGACCGGCGTGATCTTTGCGGCCGTTTATTTACTATGGATGATCCAGCGCGTGTTTTTCGGCAAGATCACGAATGAGAAGAATCGTTCGCTTTCCGATCTGAGCTGGCGCGAGATCGGGCTTATCGCACCGCTGCTTTTCCTGATGGTTTACATGGGCGTTTATCCGAGGCCGTTCCTTGACCGGTCCGAAGAATCGGTGAGGGCGATACAAGAGCGGGTTAACCCCGCGGGCGGCTCGGTCGACCACGTTCAAAAGTAGGAGTAGGCTTTCCGGCCTGTCCGTCCGCGGCCGCAGGCCGCGATCGATCTTATGGAATTAGTTACACCGAATGTAAACATGCCGATCATCCTGCCGGAGCTAGTGGTAGCTCTCGCGGGAATCGTCGCCATGGTTTACGACAGTTTTTTTCCGAAGGACCGCACAACAACCGGCATCATCTCGCTTGTCGGCCTCGTTGTCTCCGGTGTGCTGCTCACGATGATGTGGGGCGAGCCCCAGGCCACGGGCACCTGGAGCGGCATGATCGCTCACGATAACCTTCGGCTGGGATTCTCGTTTGTTTTCCTTCTGGTATCGGCGATGACGGTGCTGATATCCACGGTTTGGGTTGAGCAGGAGAACGTCCCCGTCGGCGAATACCACGCGCTGCTGATGTTCGCGACCTTCGGGATGATGCTCATGGCCTCAGGCAACGATCTCGTCGTTATCTTTTTAGGCCTGGAGACTTTGTCGATAGCAACATACGTGATGTGCGGGCTTCGTCGTGGTGATCTTAAATCGAACGAGTCGGCGATGAAGTATTTCATTCTCGGGTCCTTCGCCTCCGCCTTCCTGCTGTACGGTATGGCCCTCGTGTACGGGGCGACCGGTTCGACGAACATCACTGAGATCGCTACCCGGGTCGCAAACGCGAACTTCCCGGCTCTTCTGCTGGTCGGCGGAGCGATGATGGTGATCGGTTTCGGCTTCAAGGTCGCGACGGTTCCGTTTCACATCTGGACGCCGGACGTTTACGAAGGTGCACCGACACCGATCACGGGTTTTATGGCCGCTGGTCCTAAAGCGGCCGCCTTTGCATCGTTCGTTCGTGTGTTTGTCCTTGGGTTTCCGCTTGTGGCCGGTGTTCAGGCGTCGGGCTATCTTCACGATTCGTGGATGACGGCGTTGACGGTAATGGCGATCCTTTCGATGACCGTCGGAAACGTGGTCGCTATCATGCAGAACAACGTCAAGCGGATGCTCGCGTATTCATCGATCGCACACGCGGGGTACGCGATGGTCGGATTTGTAGGTGCAGGTGCGGCTCGCTCGACCGTGGATCGCGACGAGGCGATAGCGTCGGTCGCCTTCTACATGCTGACCTACGCGATAACAAATCTCGGAGCTTTCGCCATCGTCGCTCTGCTTGGACAGAAGAACGATCGACGGACAGATTTCGAAGATTACAACGGCATCGGCTTCCGTTCACCGGTTCTTTCGTTCGCTCTTTCACTCTTTATGCTATCCCTGCTCGGTCTACCGCTCACGGCCGGCTTTATGGGAAAAGTTCTGGTGTTCCGGCCGGCGCTTGAAGCGGGAAACGCGATGCTCACCGTCCTGGTGGTCGTCGCGGTCGTGAACACGGCTATCTCGGCTTACTATTACCTGCGGCTGATCGTAGTGATGTTCTTTCGCGAGCGGACATCGGACTGGCATCAACCAAGGATCCCGATCGGCCTCGCGGTCGCACTCTTGATCACCGTTGCCGGTGTTTTGTACTTCGGTATTTTTAGCAGCGGAGTGATCGATCGTTTCTCACATCCCGTCGGCACGACAAGGGTCGTGTCGAGATAGATCCGCAGTGATGTATCACTTAGTTGACATCGAAACTTGGGAGAGAAAGACGACATATGAGTTTTTCCTCGATTACGAGGACCCGTTCTTTAACATCACAGCAAATTTGGACGTTACGCGTCTCTATCGATACTGCAAGGACAACGGCCTTGCATTTTCGCTGGCGGCGCTTTTTCTTTCGCTGCAGACGGCGAACGAGATCCGCGAATTTCGCCTCCGGATGCTGAACGGTCAGGTAGTGGAATTCGACAAGGTCGAAGCGACGCAGACGATCCTGAACAACGACGAAACCTTTTCCTTCTGCTACTTCGAGTTGAAAGACGACATCTTCGAGTTTGACCGGGCCGGCAAACTTGCCCGCGACAGATACAAGGCTCTGAGAACCTTTGACGTTGAAGCAGACCGCATCGACCTCATCTATTACTCGGCTATCCCGTGGGTATCATTCACCAGCTTCAAACATGCAAGCCGCTACGACAATCGTCAGACAGTTCCGCGAATGGTGTTTGGTAAGATGTTCGACGACGGGCAGGTGAAAAAGATGCCGTTCTCGGTCGAGGTCCATCACGCTCTCGTCGACGGTATCCACGTCGGCAAATTCTTCAACCTTTATCAAGAAAAGATCGACTCGCTTTAATGACCATTGTTGAAGAGATCAGACGGGAGTTGGGCGGCGAGTGGCTGCCTGTACTTTACGCGGACAAAGTTCGAACACTTAGGACGCGTGCGTATTCCCTGGACATTCCCGAACGCGAGAACCAAGTCGAGATAATGCACACACTGCTCGGCGTCGAGCTGAAGGTCGGTCGAAGCAGGTTCGCTTGTCCAGACCTTGCGACCGCGAGATACATACGCATCTTTGCCCGTTGCGGCTGTCGCGATTTCGCCGTTCCCTACGACATAACCAGGATCTCGAGTATTGCTGACGAACTCGAAACTGCGTGGCAACGAATGCTTCTTCTTGTTACGGCCAGGGAGCCACGCGGAGATGAGAAACGCCTCCGCTCGCAAGTTATAAAAGCGGTTCGGCTCGATATTCAAGAAATCGGGCCGGGCGAGAAGATGCCGGAATTCACGCAATCGACCAAGCAAAGGGGCAGCTGATATAATCATCTCAATACCGGAGATCGTGCTTGCGGTCTCCGAAATTTGTTAGCTAGAATTAGCGTCTATGTTTGATGCGGTAACCGCAGCCACAAGTATTTCAGAAGACCTGCCGTTCCCTTACAACCGGCAGTCGTTCTGCAGGTACGAACCGATCGAGAAACGGATCGAGCACGCACGCGTTCTCATTGTGAACTGCCTGCTCAGATACGAATCCGATCTTTCGCCTCTGGCTTTCGAGGAATGGCGCGACTCTATCGAGCTTAAACTCCGGTTCGAGAGAAAAGTTTCGGCGTTGGCTTGCAACAACATCGCGCAGAATGTCATCCGGCTGGTTCGAAACCCGAAAACGATGACCGTCCATCTCTCGGAGGTCGCGCGGGCGGTGGATGATTTCAAGCCGGACGCTATCGTGCTGAGCGGAACATATGCGGATTTCGATTATTACAATCCGGCTCACCTTGAAAGCTTTCGTCAGTTCATAACGAGGACACCGGTTCCGGTCCTGGCTATCTGCGGCGCGCATCAGCTTGTCGGACTCTCGTTCGGCGCAAAGCTCAAGACGTTGGACGATCTGAAGCTGTCCGAAAAGCGAAGCGATCGCGTGCTCGAATACCAATATCGATTCGTTAAGATCGTCGATAAGACTGATCCGATCTTTGAGGGAAACGAGGACGGTTCATCCGGAATCTGGCAAGACTATACAAAGGACGATCACATCCTCCGAGTATGGCAGAATCATGGCGTGCAGGTCGATGGAGTTCCGGACGGCTTCAAACTTCTGGCGACATCTTACCTCTGCAAGAACCAGATGATGGTCAGACGCGAAAACGGGCAGCTGATCTACGGTGTGCAGTTTCACCTTGAAAAGTCCTTCGAGGACTGGTCAAAAAACCCGACCCGCTGGGAGCATCCGAACGAATCGCGTGACGGCCGCGTTCTGTTCGAGAACTTCCTGGAGCTGGCGCTTAATCATCATGGCTAGGATTCCAGAGTCAGGTAAAAAAAGAGGCTGCCGGCAGGGGCAGCCTCTATCATTTTGACAACTCTTTATCGTCCTATTTCTCGGCAACTCCTTTCACAAAGTTACCCAGACCGCTCAGCCCGTTCGTCACGTTCTGACTGTTGTACATCAGGTCTGACGAACCACCGCCCGATATAGCGTATCTTGGCGACAAGAAGCAATCCAGTTTATCGGTAATGGTGTTGTCGTTCATGCAGGTTTGCGTGCTCCAACCCGGAATGTAAGGCGCGACGATCATTGTTCCCGCCAGGACTCCTTGCTGGCCACCACCACCATTCCGCTCGTAGTGACCGTCTTTGCCGGTTACCAACACGAGGCCGTTGAACCTAAACGTTCCCTTGAACGTGAGCTTCCCGGTTACGACCAGTATACCGCCGCCGTCTTGGCTGATCGTTACGTCTCTGTCGACAAATGTAACGCCCGTCGCCGTGTTCCAGTCGCCATAAACCCCAGAAGTTGGGGGATTTGAGGCTGGTCCCCAGTACGAACCCGATGATATAGCAGTTTCCTTTAGCAGCTGAACAGTATCATCAAGATTGGCCGGATTTTGGAGCCAATACGGCAGCTCGTCCTTTACATTCTCGACGTTGCCGTAAACATGGCCATTGAAAGTCCGAACTGAATTTCTTACCGTCGTCACGTTGGTAGCATTGGTAAGTCCGATCGGAGGTACGAATATTCTCAACTGAGAATCCTTTCCGGTGTAGAACACGGGACTAGAGTTACCGGGAGCGAAGTTGAAGTCCGTGCTTGCAGGAGATAGCGGGCCTCGAACGCACGGGGCCGTTGGGGTGGTTCGAGTACACGGCGGACCGATAAGAGTTAGCGAAGCAGGAGCCCCGAGCCCACCAAAGTAGTTCTTCTGAATGATGGTCTCGAGTTCTTTTCTTGCTCCTCTCGGACCGTAGCCCGTCGACCGGATCATGAGTCTCGTCGGCTCTGGCCTGGTCATGCTGACGTTAAATGTCTGATCGACCGACGAGGCGAGCCCCTGAACTAGGTATCCCGTCAAATAAGTGCCGTACGGGCCCCTCTTGCTGGAATTGGTTGACGTCTCCTCTACCGTACAGCCTGCGGCAGGTGAGGCGGGTGCTGTCCCCGTGATCGTTGTCTTACTACCGCCCGCGATGTAACCCTCCGAGTCAAACAAGTATGAAACGACCGGGCGGGGGCACGTCCCGCTCAGACTCTTCAGCGGCGACGCTGCATTCGGCGGGATGACATACCCACGAATGATCGCACTTGTGTTTTGCGGCCGGGTAAACGAAACGACGATCTTGAACCGCACCAGTTGGTCGAAATTGGCGTCCACGCCGGGTATGCCTGCTCCAGTGCCGCTCCATCTGAATTGACCGATGTTGCCATTCCCGGGACCGATGGAAACATCCAGCACCTGTTCGCCGACTGGAGGTTGAAAGCTCACCGTCGTGCCGCCGAGTACCCGAGAACCCAAGTAATTCCCGGTTCCGTCATCAATGCCTCCGGTGACCGTGAAAGCAACCGTGCCGTCCGTGTTGTCCGGATCCGAAACTTCAACACTGTACGCAAAGCCGTTCAAAGGACTGTAGTTTGAACCAAGCACTACTCGATCCGTATATGTGTCATCGTATTTGATCCATCGAGAGAGGCGAGCGACGTTGTCCAGCGGGTCAGTACATGTAACAGTGCCTCCGCTTTTGGTACAGGTCGCGTTAGATGTCCACAGATCGATTGCCTTTCTGTAATCCATCAGATTCGCGGGGTCGGCAAGCGGATCCGGTGGCAGTGGCGTTTTGGACGGATCGATCAACGGGTCGGGCACCGGATTGTGTCTCAGAGCATCGATCACCGACTGGATCCCGCTCTCAGCCGCGTAATAAGCTTGCTCCTCCGCGGTAGCATCGGTCACGTTCGCCGTATTCATCGAGGCCTCAAGCAAAAGGGCCGCCACCGCGACAAGCAATAAAAAGGAGGTCATCATAACGGTGACCAATGCCGCGCCGCGTTCATTCTTACGACTTTCTGAGTTTTCAGTTGCTTCCTTGTTCTTATCCATACCTGCCATCCGATACTTTCTAAATCAATAGTTCCTGAGCATGTAGGCGGAATTCCGAAGCGTGACATCTGAGGTGAGAATCACGGCGTCGGGGTTAGTCTGGCCTTCTACTCGTTCGAGGTTGACCGTCAGGGTTATGCGAACGCGTCCCGTGTCAGCGGTCGGAGCACTAGTGACCGTCGGTAGAGGATTAGCCAGGGTGTAATTGAAATACTCGTAATCCACTCGGCTGATTCGGTTGATGATGATCGACGTCGTCGGGGATGCGGGTCCCGCACCGTTCGCATCGTAACGTAGTATCGACTCGGTCGTGGGTTCGAAGTAATACCTGATGTTCTCACCCGGCTGAAGAAGATTGTCGTTCGTATTCACGTGATTCGAGACAAAATGCAGTTGCTCATCCGAGGAATCAGGCATCAGACCGTTTGTAACGGTACCGTAGCCCGAATTCGCGATTTCCCTCGACATCACGTTTAGTGCCGCCTGCGCCGCCGTCAAGGCATCGGTTTTGCTGCTTTCCCTGCTTTTTGTATTAAGCGAGCGAGAAAACAGTGTGGTAACCAATCCCATGATCACGAGCATGATCGTCATGGTTACGATCATCTCGACTATCGAAAATCCGGCTTCTCGGTTTGAATGTTTTCCGGCCATAGATTTAATTTGCTCTCACCCGTCTAAAGACCGCCCGCACCGGATTACCGGTCACCCACGTTTGCCCACCGGCAGTTGTCTGACCCTCCGGACTTACCGGTATCACTTCTATAGTTATCTCTTTCATTCGGGCAACCGGGGGCGCTGGCGAAGGAAGTGGCGAAGGTTGCGGCCATGGGAACACTTGAACGTCATCTACAGAAGGATCGTCATCAACGGTTATGCGCACCTCATAAACCGTCCCGTCGATGCCGCACCGATACTCCGGCTCCTTAACTCCACCAGTTAGATCCCTCGAGCCTGTATCATCATCGATCTCACCCGGACAATCTGGCAATCCATGTTGATGATACGTTGTGGTGCTGACGACTGTGGGGGTGAATTTGGCGCTTCTCAGCAGCTCGATCTCGCGTTGCATTACGGCCGAAGCTTGCGATCGCTGGCTGTTGCCGTGGTTGTATTTCGTCGCGTAAGTAATGGCTGCGAAAATGCCCATAACAGCAACAAAAAGGATAACCAGCGCGATGACCATCTCGATCATCGTGAATCCGTTTTGGGAACTACGTTCCCGTGAATTCTCAGGTCGTTTAACCATAACCTTAAACCTGTGACTAGGAAAAATTACCGTCGGACGCAACTGTTGGAAGGCGTGTTGGCCCCAAGAACATAACAATTCAGTGTCGGCATTGCCGCGTTTGAATTGGTCCCGGTCGGCGTCGGGAGTGCCTCCGGATCCTGTCCTTCGCGGAGTTCAGCGACAGTGCCCGAAGGAGAGATCGAGATCCGGGTCGTATCGGGATCTGCATCCGAACAATCGCTGCATATCGTGAATAGCGGCGTTACCGGCTGATTGGCCGAGTCCAGGGATTCGACAAGACCTCGCCAGTTAAAGGAAAGAGTCACGGGATAGCTGAGTGTGTCAGCTACCTGGATGACGGCGTCAGTTCGGTCCGCAAAATTAATAGTCCGCGTTTCGCTCGGCAGGAGGGTGCCGTCGCCGTCAAAATCGAGGATCACGGTAAATGATGAAGGTCCATCTAGAATAACTTTCGCGACATCAGCACCGGCGGCTCGCCTTTTTACGGAATCGAATCGTGCCCGTTCGAGATAGACCTTGAACTCACGTGCAATTCGCTGTCGTTGGAAGTCGACGCGACTTCTCCCCAATTGCATCAGGGCAAGCGTCGTGAGTACCCCGATGATGACGAGCACCATCAATACTTCGATGAGAGAAAATCCGCTTTGCGCTTTTGAGGACAGGATCTTCATTAGGCTTTACTCCGGGTCATGATGAGCTGAGACAACTGCAGGTTCTTTTTAGCGGTAGGCTGGCGAATTTGGCCAAAACATTTGTAGCACAATGCTTGAACAGGGTCAACAGATGTTTTCGCGTGATAAACACCCAACTTAATTAAATTGGGATTAGGACGGGTTTTCCAGTCGCAGTATGAAGGGTGGGGACCTCCGATCAATCGAAACAACTGTCGGGGACGTTTTCGAGGGTGTTTACTATGAGCATATCGACAACCGCGTTGAAGTCGCCTCCCGATTCCTGGAAGACTCGTAACTGCTCGTCTGCCGAAGTTCCGCGTTCGAGAATGGTATGAATATGCGCGACCTCCTTGCGAGAATCGAGATCGTCTAGCACGTCGTCTACAAAGTCCAGAAGCTCCCGAATGAGGTCTTTAACCGGAACTTCTTTTTGCTTTCCAAGATCCAAGAGCTTTCCATCCAGACCGTATCGAATGGCTCGCCACTTGTTTTCCTGTATCAGCCGGCGGTGATACAAGCGGAAACCAAGATTCTTGTCGATCAATACCGTAAGTTTCGCCACGATCGCCTGGAACAGCGCGGCAACAGCGATGGTGTCATCGACCCTCGTGGGAATATCACAGATTCGAAATTCGAGAGTTGGGAACAAGTGATGAGGTCGGATATCCCACCAGATCTTTGACCCGTCCTGAATGCAATTCATCTTGATCAACAGGTCGACATAACTTTGATATTGCTGGAACGATTCGAAGTGATCAGGGATCTCCGTCCGCGGGAACTTCTTGAACACTTCGCAGCGATACGATTTGAGACCGGTATTAAACCCAAGCCAGAAAGGCGACGATGTGGTCATGGCCAGAACGTGCGGCAAAAAATAGCGAGCCGCGTTCATGATATGGATCCGCCGGTCAGGTTCAGGGACACCGACGTGTACATGAACCCCAAATATCAACAGCGAGCGGGCGACCATCTGAAGCTCATCGACGAGAAGCTTATAACGATCACCGTCGTAGATTTCCTGTTCGGACCATTTGGAAAACGGGTGTGTCGAAGCTGCGACGATGACCATCCCTTTCTTCCGTGCAAGCGTCGAGATTATGCAGCGAAGTTTCGAAATGTCCTCGCGCGCTTCCTGGATATTTGCGCAGACACCTGTGCCAACCTCGATCATCGACTGGATCATCTCCGGTTTGATCTTCTCGCCGAGAAGCAGCTTTCCTTCGTCCAGTATTTCAGAAACGTGCGATTTCAGCTCCCGGGTGACGGGATCGACGATCTGGAATTCTTCCTCGATTCCGAGGGTAAACTGATCAAACATTGATTTAACCATCTTGTATCTCGTGGTCTTGGAACCGCATCGATAGTGGCTTCGGATCACGGTTATTCTAACGTATTTCGATTCGGATAAGTAGGATGATATTGTGGCGGACCGACCAGCTCACGACAGGGATGCGTTTTGCTTTTTTTATGTCGGCAAGTTACCATGAAAACTCGTTAAATCGAGGTCTTTAACGTAGAAATCTTCAAATTACGTTACAATAAGCTTTATATTTTAATCATTAGTTTCGGCTTTCTTTATGGGCTTTTCGACAACTGCAATTCACGCTGGAAACGAGCCTGATGTCGCAACCGGCGCGGTAAGCGTTCCGATATACCAAACCTCAACGTACGCGCAGGAAGCCTTGGGAAAGCATAAGGGGTTCGAATACGCTCGCACCCAAAATCCAACGCGTCTCGCCTTGGAAAAGAATATCGCGGCACTAGAGAATGCAAAATTCGGTTATGCTTTTGCATCCGCAATGGCTGCAATCGACTCTGTCTTAAAACTCGTACGTGCGGGCGATCACGTAGTGCTTGGAGACAATACTTACGGTGGAACCTACCGTCTCTTTAGCCGCATCCTTGTCAATTACGGTGTCGAATTCGATCTCGCCGACACGTCGGATATAGCCAACCTCGAAACCGCATTCAAGCCAAACACGAAAATGGTTTTCGTTGAAACCCCGACCAATCCGGTGATGACCGTGACGGATCTTCGCGCGGTGTCCGACATGGCCCATGCACGGGGAGCAAAAGTTGTTTGTGACAACACATTCATGTCGCCGTATTTCCAAAAGCCGATCGATCTCGGTTGTGACATCGTGATTCACTCTACGACGAAATATCTCAACGGTCATTCCGACAGCGTCGGTGGATTTGCCGCTCTGAACGACGCGACCGATGCCGAGTGGATCCAGTTCGTGCAGAATAGTGTAGGCGCGATCCTTTCGCCGTTCGATTCGTTCCTCGTCCTGCGCGGTACAAAAACTCTCGCTGTACGAATGGAAGCCCACGATAAGAACGGACGTGTCGTCGCGAATTTCCTAGCTGAGCATCCGAAAGTACAAAAGGTTTATTATCCCGGTCTCGCATCTCACCCGCAGCATGAATTAGCCAAGCAGCAGCAAACGGGCTTCGGTGGTATGGTTGCGTTCGAGACGGGATCCTTCGAGAATGCGAAGCGGGTTCTAGAGAATGTGAAGCTCTGTACCTTGGGGGAAAGCCTCGGTGGTGTCGAGTCGCTTATCTCGCATCCTGCGACCATGACACACGCGTCGGTACCTGCGGAAACCAGGGACAAACTCGGGATCACTGACGGCCTTGTCCGTGTCTCTGTCGGGATCGAGGATGTTGAAGATATTATCGAGGATCTGGACCAGGCACTAAGTTAGTCCTGGGGCCGCGACTGGGCCCGGGCTAAGTTCACTATGCTAACTGCGGAGATACATGCTACTTCCCACGTCGGACGGGTTCGCCGTGGCAATGAGGACAATTACTTACTCCTTAACATTTCCGACTCGCGTGCCTGGACGAGCGAGCAGGCCGACGCTGAATTCGTGATCGAGAGCCAGACGTTCGAGGTCGATGCCAATGGTATTGTGCTGGCCGTCTCCGATGGCATGGGTGGAGCGCTCGCGGGCGAGGTCGCAAGCAAAATGGCGGTTGAGAGCGTAAGTGAAAAGCTGCTGGCGGAGGATACTGAGGTCACCCTTACGCCTGAAGGGCAGCAATACAATCTGATCTCCAAGCTTTATAACGCGACTGTTTATGCGAATTATCTCGTGCATCAACAGGGCCGTACCGATCCGCAGTTCCAGGGGATGGGAGCAACTTTTACGGGGATCGGGGTGACACCCGACGGCGTCGATATAATTCAGGTCGGTGACAGCCGTGCCTATCTGATCCGAAATGAGAAGATCTACCAGATCACGAAGGACCAATCGCTCGTGCAACAACTGATCGACGCGCAGCAGATCTCAGCTGAAGAGGCCGAGACGCATACGCTGAAGAACGTGATTCTGCAGGCACTCGGAGCACAAAACGAGATCTACCCGGTGTCCGCTCGTCTGGCGCCGAATCAAAATGACGTTTTGCTTTTGTGCAGCGACGGCCTTTCCAATAAAGTGTCTGCGGCGAATATCCAGAAATGCGTTGTCGATCATCTTGATAACCTCGAACTTGCTTGCGCAGACCTCGTGAAGGAAGCGAACGAGAATGGAGGCGAAGACAACATCACAGTCATTATCGCCAAATTGAGCGGAGACAGTTTAGCGACCGCAGAGTCGGAAGAAGTACAGCTTGAATTGATCGATCTGGGGAATATCCACGACACCGCGGATCAAGAAACAGATACGGCAGAGATCACCTAATCGCCCCGCCACTCGGGCAGCTCGTTCACCACACGCCTGACGTAAATAGAAGACCCCTTAACACTCACGACCTCGACCTTCTCGCCCTCGGTCAAGTCAGTTTCACCGTCAACCGGAAATGCGGTCCAGGTCGAACCGTAAACCTTCACCGCACCTTCTTTAAGTGCGCCTTTGCTGGCCACTGTGACCATACCGATCTGGCCGGGAAGCGAATCAACACCCATCTTCACGAGGTCTTCGTCGGGGTGCGAAAGGTACTTGGCGAAGATCGTTCGTGACATCGCCGTAAGGGCGATCGACACGATCGCGAATACGAGGAACTGCAATAGAAAGCCGCCTCCTAATAATCCAACGAAGGCAGCCGCGACGGCCCCGATACCGAACCAGAGCAGCACAAAACCGAGAGTAAAAACTTCAGCAATAATTAGCCCGACACCTAGGACGAGCCAGAATAACCAAGCCGCTTGTTCCATTTTCTTGGGATAGCTTTCCCCGAAATCATACCACAGCCGAAACACCGAATCGCGTTTACAAGTTTAACTATGCTAATCTCAAAATCGTGCTGGGGTGGCGGAATTGGTAGACGCCCAGGACTTAAAATCCTGTGTCCTTAGGGGCGTGCGGGTTCGACTCCCGCCCTCAGCACCACGCAGAATCAACCACACCGTTCCACCGTTCAAGTATCTATTTCCCGTTTTCACTCACGGCCCGCCCAGGTTTGAGACCGGATTATTAATAACCGCTCATGCCGATCACGACCGACCCGCGGAACCACTAAAGCGTGAAGACGATGTCGTTGATAAACCAACGGCCAGACGTCCGTCTGCACTGTCGTTGCGAGCGCTTGCTGGCACGCGACCAAGTGCTTCAGCGCCGGAGTGCAAAAGACTATATTGCTTGGTTCGATTCCGCCAGCTTTAACGCCGCCTCTCTTCCCATTTGAGATTCTCGAAAACTATTGTCAGTGACTAAGAAGTGGGTGTATATTAAGCCACCATTTTCAATTGATTGATATTGAAGATTCGACGTAGTTTATCTTCAGGAATCACTGTGCTTGTCACTGGCGAACAGTTTGGGCATTACCGCATCCATTCCGCTATAGGTGAGGGAGGAATGGGAAAGGTCTTTTTAGCCGAAGACCTCGAGCTGGGCCGTCAGGTGGCGTTGAAAGTCTTGCCCCCCGAGGTCGCCAACGACAAGGAGCGCGTGGGCCGCTTCATCCAGGAGGCAAGAGCCGCCTCCTCACTTAACCATCCTAATATCATAACGATTCACGAGATCGGGACCGTTAAAGAGATGCGGTTTATCGCCACCGAGCATATCGACGGCGAAACACTCCGTGAAAAGATCAAAAAAGGTTCGCTGACCGTACGGCGAATCCTGGACATTTCTATACAAGCTTCCCTTGCTCTTCAGACTGCTCATTCTCGGAACATCATTCACCGGGATATTAAACCCGAAAACATAATGGTTCGGCATGACGGTCTCGTGAAAGTTCTGGATTTCGGACTCGCAAAACTAATGCAGCAGTCGCCGTTCGATAGCGACAGCAAAGCGCCGACTCGCGAGTTTGTGAAAAGCAGGTCCGGCACGATTCTCGGCACAGTCTCTTATATGTCGCCCGAGCAGGCAAGAGGAAG
>DASUSJ010000246.1:0-13262 GCA_036375155.1 Pyrinomonadaceae bacterium | reverse complement strand
ATCCTGTTTCTCCACCGAAATCGAATATGTTCCCGGTGTAAGGGCTGAGAAACGATAGAAGCCCGCGTCACTGGTTTGGGTAGTCTGCGTTTGATTCGTCTCTTTGTTGGTCAGCGTAACCGTTGCGCCCGGCACCACACTGCCCGCATTGTCCGTGACGGTACCCTGGATCCCGGCACGAAACTGCGCGTTACCGACCGTCGAAAAAAGCACAGTGAGAACTAGACAGCCAAGCAGAGTTGACAGCCGGAAAATGTTTTGCCGCATAAGATTCCTCCAAGAATGGTGTAGACCGGAAAGATGTTTGAGAGCAAAAGCCTCGTCGAACCTGGGAGAGATTCTGATGTCCGACGCCTTGTACGGTAAATCGACCGAGTAAATCGTTTTAGTAAATCGTTTTAGTAGCTTTATAACACCCTTCGTTTTTCGTTGTCAATAAGTTTTCTTCCGGATCGGTAAATAGTGATATCTGCCTGAAAATGCTTGGTGTTAGTGGGGTGCCGGCAGGGAAACCGCAGCAATGCGACGGGTTGATGCGTCGCCAAATCGAATCTTGATTTGATGTTTGGCGTGTGCGACTATCTCAGCCATGCCCCGTAAACCCAAAAGCAGCGATCGGACGGCGGCCCGTCGTGTGTCGAGATCGGAGGGCGTAAGTCTCAAGCAGCTTGCGGCTCATTTAAACCTTTCGACTACGACACTCTCGCTAGTCTTGAATGATGCTCCGACTGCTGTTTCGATCCCGCAGGAAACCAAGGACCGGATCTTTTCAGCTGCACGCGAGTTGAATTACAGGCCGAACTACCTCGCGCGATCATTGCGGGTGCAGCGGACGCATACCTTCGGTGTCATAGTTCCGGAGTTGAGCGATGGCTATTCGTCGATGGTGCTCAACGGTGTCGAGGCGGTGCTTTCGAAAGAGGGGTATTTTTATCTCACGGCCAGCCATCTCCATCGCGATGATCTGCTCGTTGAATTGCCACGAATGCTTGCCGAGCGTCAGGTTGAAGGAGTAATTGCTGTCGACACGCCGATCCGATTCCAACCCAATCTGCCGACCGTCAATGTCTCTGGTCATGAAGATGTTCCGGGCGTTACCAACGTGATCCTTAATCACCAACATGCCGCCGAGCTCGGTGTCGGCCATCTGTACAACCTTGGCCATCGGCGGATAGCGGTTATCAAGGGTCAGGCATTCAGCTCGGATACGGACGTACGCATGGAGACGATCAGCGAAGCGGCCCGCAAACGCGACATCCCTATCGACCCGAGACTGACCGTTCAGCTTCAGGGCGAATCCCCTTCGCCTGAAGTCGGCTACTCTGCGATGAAGATACTGCTTGCGAAAGGGGAGAAGTTCACCGCCGTCTTTGCGTTCAACGACATTTCGGCGATCGGAGCGATCCGCGCTCTCGAGGAGATGGGCCTTCGAGTCCCCGCAGATGTCTCGGTGCTCGG
Organism: Pyrinomonadaceae bacterium; assembly: GCA_036375155.1. GTDB lineage: Bacteria > Acidobacteriota > Blastocatellia > Pyrinomonadales > Pyrinomonadaceae > OLB17. Next base: position 11,804 of record DASUSJ010000246.1, on the reverse strand, counting down.
GTTCGACGATATCTACGCGGCCGCATTCCACAATCCGGCGCTGACTACGATCCGTCAGCCGCTCTTCGAAATGGGAAGCCTAGCCGCAAGAACACTTCTTGACGGCCTCGCGAATGGCAAGAACGAGACCATCCCTGAAGTACTGAGCGTGGAACCGACACTCGTAGTTAGAAACTCAACCGCCCGCGTTACTGAACAAAAATGATCCGAGTACTTTTCGTCGTTATCGTGCTCTCACTCGCGACCGCCGGCCAGACCGCACCTTACACTCGCGAGAAAGACTGGGAGAAAGAGATAAACGCGCTCGTCGAGATCGACCTCAGGCAGACACCTCCGCACAATGCCGTTCTTTTCGTCGGTAGCTCTAGCATCAGAATGTGGCAAAGTTTGCGTGCAGATTTTCCCGGCGTGAATGTCATAAATCGCGGGTTCGGCGGATCGCACCTCGAGGATCTCGTCTTCTTCGCACCAAAGATCGTTTTTCCGTATCGTCCAAAGAAGATCGTAGTTTACTCGGGTGAGAACGATATCGAAGCTGGGCAATCCGCGGAGAACGTACTCGAGGATTTCAAGGCGTTCATCGACTTGCGCGACGCGAATCTACCGGGTACGCCGGTGATTTATATCTCGCTGAAACCCTCGATCCTTCGATGGGGAAAATGGCCGGAGATGGCACGCGCAAACGCGCTGATCGCAGCTGAAGTGAAACGGCGCAAACGGGTGACCTTCGTGGACGTCGCGGCAAAGATGCTCGGAACCGACGGCAAACCGCTGCCCGATATTTTCGTTTCAGACAATCTTCACCTCAATGCGAAAGGCTACGCGATCTTTCGCGAGGCCGTCGCGGCGCACGTCAAATAGTTCATCGGACCTGCGGGAGCTATTGCGCGGTCTCTGGCAGCTCGACGACGACGCAGATCCTCCGATCGGCTTTTCGTGTCTTTTCGTGTGCTTGTATGTTGAATTCGCATCCTCTTCGTATGGTTTCGTATGAGTTAGTGGTTCCAAATATTGGGCGACCAACTGGAACCACTAACTCACACGAAACCACGCGAAAAAGAACACGAAATCTACGTGACTGCGTGCGCTTCGTGGTTTCGGTTTGTCTCCCATAACTCGTTAGACTCAGCCAGGCGAAGCCTCCAAAAGAGGAACCGCGAAGCACACGAAGCACACGAAAAAGACACGAAAAGTAGATGATGAATAAACCTCAAGAAAGCGGAAGAAGCCATACGATGCGAATAGATCACCGCGCGAGCTTTATCTCCTTCACACTATCCGGAACCTCCACCCGTAAGCGTTTGGTCGCCGGCTCATATGTGTGATCCAGCACATGACCATCAGCCGTGATCGCCCGCGGGTTGGCATCGATGCCGACGATCTCCAGGCTCCGGATCGATTGTCCGTTGAAATCCCCTATCCGAGAAATATTAATCACTCCCGGGCGATGCTGGATCCGGATACGCTGCCATTCATTCAGACGATAGCCGTATCCGTCACCGGCGTCCTGATGTATCTCGAATGTCGCCGTTCGTCCCACTTCGATCCCGGCCGCGACGTTTAGCGTCAGCGGAGCACTTATCATTTCGCCAGTGTGCTGCATAACAGGCTGAGTGGGGATGACCGCACCGGCGCGGATAAATATCGGAAGCCGGTCGAGCGGTGCGTCGACTCGATGCTGCTTGCCACCTTCGAGCCGCTCGCCGGTCCACCAGTTGATCCACGCCGCCCCGGTCGGAAAATACGCATCCCGGTGACGCATGCCTTCCTTGACGATCGGCGTTATCAGCACGTCTGTCCCGATCATGTACTCATCGCTGATCAGGTAGGTTAATTTGTCGTCCGGGAACTCGTACCACACCGGACGCATAACGGGCTGCCCGGTTCGCTCATGTTCGTGGAACAACGAGTAGAGGTAAGGCAGAAATCTATAGCGCAGCTCGATCGAAGCACGATTGATCGGCGTGTACTCGTCACCGTATTCCCACGGCTCTTTGTTGCCGGCCCAGCCGACCGAGTGTGACCGCAGGAAAGGTGTCAGCGCCGCGGCCTGAAGCCAACGAGTGTAGAGCTCACCGCTCGGTCGATCGTTAAACCCGCCGACATCGCCGCCCACAAAAGGAACGCCCGATACACTTAGATTCGCGAGCATCGGTATCGACATAGCTAGATGGTCCCAGCTCGCGTAGTTGTCCCCGGTCCACACCGCCGAGAAGCGCTGTACGCCGGCGAATCCCGCCCGCGTCAGAACAAATGGACGTTTCTCAGGCCGAAGCTTCTTCACATTCTCAAACGTCGACCGTGCCATCTGCATTCCGTAGACGTTGTGATAGCGCTTGTGTGTTCCGGGTAAACCGTCACCCACGTGCGGGGTGTCGTACGGAAAAGTCTTGTCGGGATGATGAAACGTATCCGGCTTTGGAGTCTTGTCGGTGAGAAATACACCGGGCTCGTTCATGTCGACCCAAAAGCCGGCGATGCCCTCGTCGATGTGCTGACGGTAATACGAGCCGAACCACTCGCGTGCTTTCGGATCGGTGAAATCCGGGAACGCCGACGCCTGCGGCCACACGTTACGATTCAATTCCGTTCCATCGGCGTTCTTTACGAACATTCCGAGACGTTTTCCGTCCGTGTAGACTCGATAATTCGGATCGACCTTTATGCCGGGGTCGATTATCAGAATGGTCTGGAAACCACCGGCCTTCAGGTCACTAACAAGCTTCTTCGGATCGGGAAAGCGTGTCTTGTCCCATGTAAAAACTCGGTAGCCGTCCATGTAGTCGATGTCGAGATGAATGACGTCGGCCGGTATCTTACGGCTGCGAAATCCTTCAGCGATCTCTCGAACGCGCTTTTCGGGAAAATATGACCATCGGGACTGGTGATTCCCGAGGGCCCACATCGGCGGAAGCGGAGTTTTCCCCGTGAGCTCGGCGTAGTCCTCCAGAATTTTCTTTGGCGACCGCTCGGTCCCGCCGGTAAAAACGAAGTAGTCAAGCTCGCCGCCGTTTGCTCCGAACGAGTATCGATCAGGCTGGCTCTTCCCCATATCGAACCACGTGCGAAAAGTGTTATTGAAAAACAGGCCGTAGGCTTTGCCGTCACGCAATCCGTAAAAGAACGGGATCGATTGATAGATCGGATCGGTGCCCACCGGGTAGGAGAACGTATCAGTGTTCCAGTTGACGATGAATTTCCCGTTTCGCGACATTTCCGCGAACGCCTTTTCACCGAAGCCGTAATACGTTTCAACTTCACCGTTGCGCAATTTGGTCGTCTGGATCTCGCCCGTTACCCGATCGAATAGCAGTTGACGTCGAGGATCATCGGAGAAGATCAGACCGCCGTCTTCACCATATATCTGGATCCTGAATGGGACTCGATCGATCACTACTTTGGCACCACCGGCCCCGGTCAGCGTGATCTTCGCCGCTGTTTGGGTAAGTCCGGCGACCGGAGTTTTTCGATCCAGGGAGTAGTCGATGGCATATGAGAAATCGCGTTCAAATACACCGTTCGGCGCTACTCGGATGCGAACGACGCTCTGATCAAAAAATTCGATCAGGACCTTCGCCCGGCTTGAGGTATCAAGAATTGCCCCATTTGTTTTCGACAGCGTCACGCGTGTGACATTGCCGACGGATTGCAACGCCGCAAGAGTCTCGCCGGCGAGAAACAAAGTTACGCTCAGGAGAACGCCGATTTTCCATTTCATTTTTTTGACACGGACCATACCATTAGCCACAATCTGCGAAACACGTCGACATTCCATCGAATGACCGAAAGCGTACAACAGGCACCAAGGCTAAAATACTACACACTTGCCGCCTTCTTCGTCATCGGCATCGTTACGCTTTTACTTGGTCAGATCCTGCCGGTGCTCTCTGACCGTCTCGATCTTAGCGACGCGAAAGCTGGAACTTTGTTCCTTGCTCAGTTCAGCGGATCGATCCTCGGTACCCTCGTCTCGACGCGTATCGCAAAGCGTTACGGGTTCACCGTTACAGTCCTGATCGGTCTGTTTCTGATGATAGGCGGTCTGCCGGGTATAAACGCCCGGGAGTTTGAGTACTGCTGGGCGGCGGTCTTTGTTTACGGATCCGGTCTTGGCGTTACGATACCGAGCGTCAACATGCTGACGATCGAGACTACTGAGTACCGGCTGCGATCGTCTGCCGTGAATCTGATCAATTTTTCGTGGGGCGTCGGTGCGATCTGCAGTCAGCCGTTTGTTGCGATGACGTCCCAAGATGGCAGCCTTGTTGGCGTGACGATTGTACTGATCGTCGCATTGCTCGTACTGGCGATCTTCTTTTTCTCCGCCGCGCGATCTCTCACAAGGAAAAGTCAACAGGACACCGAGCCGGTGTTGCCGCCAACCCGCATCTGGCGTCGTCCCGCGTCGTGGTTGTTTGTCGCTTTCGGGTTCTTTGTCGTTTCCATAGAAGGCGGCCTCGGAGGATGGCTGACGACATATTCGGAAGTGTTAAAAAGCCAGGGGGTTCAGACGATCAACCTGACGGTCGTCTATTTCTCTTTCTTCGTACTTGGCCGTGGTGTGGCGTCGATCGTCTCCCGCCACATCTCCGAGAACAATCTGATCCTGTTTTGTTCGATCACGCTGCTTGCCGGCATCGTTTTACTAGTCTCGAGTGAATCTCTCGTCGTTATCGGCGCGTCTGTCGCCGGACTCGGGAGCTCGGCGATCTTTCCAACGCACATGGTCCGATTTGCACATGTTTTCGGCGAGTCAGCAAATCTGCAAGCGGCTCCGATATTTATCGCCGGAACCAGCGGGGCAGCAGCCGTAAGCACGCTTGTCGGTCTCGTCTCATCGGCCTTCGGCGGTCTCCGGTACGGGATTATCGTGGTGTTGGCGAGCGCGGTATCGATCGTGGTTCTTCATTTTGTTATCGCCGCCGTATTTAGGAATGAATCCCCAGCGGCGGCTGAGCCTTAGCATCGCGTAGCTATCACACCAATTTAGCCGTGGCCTTCAGGCCACGGTAAACTTGGAGGCCGGACGCGGCCCGCCGACTTGGGATTTCACGACGTCTGACGGTCGTAGCAATCAAAACAGCAGGCGCACCGTCGTCTTGCCCGGAGGTTTCGTCGGGAGAACCGGCTTAACTCCTACGATCAAGCCTAGAATTTAAATTCCCGCCGCCCGCGGTCTATACTGACGTCTATGGCAGACACGACCGCTATCGAGTCGATTCTTCACGAATCGAGAATGTTCGATCCTCCGAAACAATTTGCCCAACGGGCGCATATATCCAGCTTCGAGGAATACCAACGTCTCTACGCGGAAGCCGCGGCAGACCCCGAATCGTTCTGGGCGGAACAGGCGGCGGACATTCACTGGTTTCGAAAATGGAACAAGGTGCTGGATTGGAACGAGCCGTTCGCGAAGTGGTTCGTCGACGGCAAACTGAACATCGCTTACAACTGCCTCGACCGGCATCTCGATTCGTGGCGAAAGAACAAAGCCGCGATCATCTGGGAAGGCGAGCCGGGAGAGGTTCGAACGCTCACGTATCTTCAACTGCACCGACAGGTTTCCAAGTTTGCAAATGTTTTGAAGAAGCTGGGAGTCAACACCGGAGACCGGGTCGCGCTTTACATGCCGCTCGTACCCGAACTTGCGATAGCGATGCTTGCTTGCGCTCGGATCGGCGCAACCCACACCGTGATCTTTGGTGGCTTTTCGGCTGATGCGATCCGCGATCGCGTGAACGATGGGCAATGCAAACTTATCGTCACGGCCGACGGTGGATTCCGACGCGGTTCTGAGATCGCGCTGAAAGAGATCGTTGATAACGCCGCGTCGCAATGTCCTAGTGTGAAAGACGTTATCGTGTTCCGGCGAACAGGTTCCAAGATCGGCTGGAAGTTCGGCCGCGATCACTGGTGGCATGAGCTGATGCAGGCCGTAGGTGATGAATGCCCCGCCGCCGAACTCGATTCTGAGCATCCACTCTACATCCTTTACACCTCCGGCACGACCGGAAAGCCGAAAGGCATACTTCACACCACGGGCGGTTACATCACGCAGGCTGCTTACACGACGAAGATCGTATTCGACCTGAAAGATGAGGACATCTACTGGTGCACGGCTGATATCGGCTGGGTGACCGGGCACAGTTATGTTGTGTATGGTCCGCTCGCGAACGGTGCGACGGTGTTTATGTACGAGGGTGCTCCGAACTTTCCCGACTTCGATCGATTCTGGGCGATGATCGACCGGCATAAGATCAACATCCTGTACACCGCCCCGACCGCGATCCGCGCTTTCATCAAGTGGGGTGAGCAGCATCCTGCGAAGCACGACCTCTCGTCGCTGAGGCTCTTGGGAACCGTCGGCGAGCCTATCAATCCGGAAGCGTGGATGTGGTATCACGAAGTGATCGGAAAGGGGCGATGTCCGGTCGTGGATACGTGGTGGCAGACCGAGACCGGCTGCATAATGATCTCGCCGCTGCCCGGCGCAACACCGACCGTTCCCGGGACCGCGACGCTTCCCCTGCCCGGGATAATCGTCGATATCGTCACGAAAGCTGGGGTGCCGGTCGGCGAAAACGAAGGCGGGTATCTTGTCATCAAACATCCTTGGCCGTCCATGCTTCGCACCCTGTGGGGAGATGATGAACGCTACAAGCAAACCTACTGGTCCGAGATCCCGCATCACTATTTCGCCGGCGACGGCGCACGCCGCGACGAGAATGGTTATTACTGGATCATGGGTCGGGTCGACGACGTGATAAACGTTAGCGGTCACAGGCTTGGGACCGCCGAGATCGAGTCCGCACTCGTCTCCCATGAGTCTGTCGCCGAAGCGGCGGTTGTCGGTCGTCCCGACGATCTAAAGGGTCAGGCCATCTCCGCTTTTGTAACTTTAGAAGGCGGGCGAAAAGGCAGCGATCAACTGAAAGATGTCTTGCGGGGCCATGTCGCGAAGGAGATCGGCGCGCTCGCCAAGCCTGACGATATTCGTTTCACGGATGCTCTGCCCAAAACCCGTTCCGGCAAGATCATGCGACGGCTGTTGCGAGAGATCGCCGCGGGGGGAGCTGTCGCGGGGGATGTAACGACGCTCGAAGATTTCTCGGTGCTTGAAAGGCTACGGGAAGATGAAGAGTGACTAGCTTGACACGGGGCTCGGACGCAGGCGGACCAGTGAACGGACTGGAACGCAGGCGTCCCGCCTGCAACGCCGCGAAAGCGGCGTCAAACCACAACCAGCTTGAACCGTGTCATCCTTTTTTCGTGCTTTGCACTCATGCAGACGGGACGTCCAGCCCGTTGACGCATTACCGGCGTCTCAAGGGACAATCGGGTTCTGTTAGACTCGTTTTATGGCAAATCTAGAAACGGCAACACTCGCGGCGGGATGTTTTTGGTGCGTAGAGGCCGTATTCGACGACCTTCGCGGCGTCGAGGATGTCGTATCCGGCTACTCTGGTGGGCACAAGGACAACCCGACATACCAGGAAGTCTGTTCGGAAACGACGGGCCACGCCGAGGTCGTTCAGATCAAGTTCGATCCCGACGAGCTTTCCTACGGTGATCTGCTCCGCGTTTATTTCACCGTCCACGATCCCACGCAATTGAACCGGCAGGGAAACGACATCGGCACGTCGTACCGGTCTGCGATCTTTTATCATTCCGACGAACAGAAGCGTGTTGCGGAAGAGGTGATCAAAGAGATCACGGACGAGGGGATCTACGATGATCCGATCGTCACCGAACTGACGGCTTTCGATAAGTTCTGGCCCGCCGAGAACTACCACCAGGAATATTTCGCCAACAATCCCAACCAGCCCTACTGTGCCGCAGTCGTAGCACCGAAGGTAACAAAGTTTCGTAAGATGTTTGCGGATCGACTGAAGAAAGGGGTGTGAGGTGTGAAGTGTGAGGTGTGAAGTATGAAGTATGAAGTGTGAAGTGTGAGCTGTGAACTGCCGGCTAACGCTTCACAGCTCACTTTTCACACTTCACCCTTAACCCTTCACACCTCACACCTCACACCTCACACTTCACACTTCACACTTCATACTTCACACCTCACACTTCACAGCTCACAACTTACCGAGCAGCATCAACACGCCTATGAGGATGAAAGCGACCGCGACGATGCGCTGGAGCCATTCGGCGGGGATGATCTGGGTCAGTAGTCCGCCGAAAAGGACCGCGAGCAGCGAGACGAGAACAAGCGCCAGGCTGGCGCCGAGGAATACGGCGACCTTTGAATCCGTTTTCGCCGTCAGGGTGATTATTGCGAGTTGGGTTTTATCGCCGAGTTCGGCGAGAAGCAGAGTGACGAATGCGGTGCCAAAGATCTTCCAGTCCATACCGGGGATTCTACCCGAAGACCTCGCCGCTGTCAGGCGGTTGCGTTATTCTTCGGCGAGCAATCGCTCAACGTGATGTATCAACCCGAGTTGGACGAATTCGTTCCGCCGTTCGGCCAGGATCTCGATGAGGCGGGCGGACGCATCGCGAACGATCTCGCTGTACTTTATCTCACTCCGCAGTCGGGCAAATATGGGCCGAAGCGCCGCAAAAACCGCTTCCGTTACCAGTTTCGGGTCGACATCGGCATTCACTATGATCTCTCCTTCACGGTACACCAAGGCTGATTCGGAGCTCTGCATGAAGGAGAATTGTTGGGCAACACCCTCACACGCTACTCGAAAAGCCGCGTCGAAACTCAACCTGCCGGCGGCTAGGGATATTTCAATTTCACGCAACACCTCCGACAATGCAGCGAGCACAAGCGCGTTCTCGCCGTCGCGCCCGCTCAATACGATCTCTTGCCGCGAAGTATGTCCGGCAACCCCGCCGGTATTGGCCGCCAAGTCGCGAGCCCCGGCCATGATCACCTTATCAACGAACGGCGAGCCGTCATGGCCCGCGTATCTCCCGGTTGCCTTGTAGACATCGATCCGTCCGTATGGCTCTTTTGAGCGGACCATGATCCGCTCGAGCGCCTGCTCGCCATGTGAGATACGACCGGCAATATGGTCGTACTCACGCGCCCGTACTGCACCGGATTCGGTAAATATTATCTCTGCCTCATAACTGGCCAGTTCGATACGAATACTGCCGACGAACTGGAGTCCGCGCAGGTACCTGACTAGCGCGCCGACATTTACAAATGAGGTATTGAGATTCTGATGGATCGGTTGTTTCTTCATAACGGATCACAAGCGCGTAGCACGGATCAGACGCGAGACCGGCTCGCCAGTGCCCGACCAGCGGACCCCAGATACACGCTCGCCAAACGTCTGTCGTTGCCTGTAATGGATTTACCGACAGAAAAGACCCAATGGGTTTGCGGTTCCATTGCATCTTTCATTTTTTTCCTTCAGAATTCGCTAAATAATTCCCCCGCTGCAATCCCTGCAGCCACTTTCAGACAAACTTTCTTATTCGACCGAGGCGCCAAAAATATGAGCACATCGCTTTTCCGTAAGAAATCCATTGCACAGATCCAGGCCGATGCCGCCGCCGGCCTGGACCACGAGGGTCTGGTTCCGGGGCAGCCAGCTGATGAAAGTATCACCGGTCTGCGACGTTCGCTGGGAACCTTCGACCTGACGATGCTTGGGATTGCGGCGATCATCGGAGCAGGTATCTTTGCACTGGTCGGCGAAGCATCATTTCGAGGGGGCCCGGGCGTCATCTTTCTGTTTATTTTCGCTGCAATAGCGTGTGGATTTGCGGCGCTTTGCTATGCGGAATTCGCGTCGAAGATCCCGATCGCCGGATCCGCTTACACCTATGCCTATGCGAGCTTTGGAGAACTCATCGCCTGGATAATTGGATGGGATCTACTGGTCGAATATGCTATCGGCAATATCGCAGTCGCAATTTCCTGGAGCGATTATTTTTCCCGTTTACTGAAATCGAACGGCATCACCATACCCGCTCATTTCACGATGGACTATCTGAGCGCGTCGCGGGGATTTGCCGATAAAGGCGAAGCGGTAGAAGCGGTCCTCGCGCAGGGACATTCTCTGGACACTATCGGTCGAATGAGTGTCGATCAGTTGAAGACGGTCTCCGACGCGCTATCACCGACAAATGTCGAAGCCTTCGCTGCCTGGACCGGCGCGCCGCAGATCGGTGGTTTCCGGGTCATACTCGATCTCCCGGCTCTTGCGATCGTCGTCCTCATCACGGCACTGGTGTACGTCGGCATCCGGGAGTCGAAGATGGCGTCTAACATCATGGTGGGGATAAAGCTCGCCATTATTTTTCTTGTGATAATCGTCGGTGCGTTTTTTATCAACACCGAGAACTGGAGTCCGTTCCTGCCGAACGGCGTTGGCGGGGTCATGACAGGTGTCGCGGCTGTTTTCTTCGCGTACATCGGCTTTGATGCCCTTTCGACAACTGCCGAGGAATGCAAAGATCCGTATAAGACGCTTCCGCGTGGAATGATCTATTCGCTGGCGATCTGTACGGTGCTTTACATACTTATTGCTCTTGTCCTGACCGGAATGGTGAAGCACACCGCCTTTGAGGGTGTCGGCGATCCGCTGGCATTTGTCTTCGGCCCGCAGGGCGTGAATATTCCCTGGCTCTCCGGAATCATCGCGGTCGGCGCGATCGTTGCGATCGCTACGGTATTGCTCGTGTTTCAGCTTGGCCAACCGCGTCTCTGGATGGCAATGAGCCGCGACGGGCTGTTGCCGAAGATCTTCTCATCCATCCATCCCAGGTTCCGCACACCCTGGTTCTCGACGATCCTCACTGGTTTCATGGTCGCGATCCCCGCGTTATTTATGAACCTTTCCGAGGTTACGGATCTCTCGGTGATCGGGACCCTGTTTGCGTTCACGATCGTCTGCGCCGGCGTGCTTGTGAAAGATAAGGAGTTTGCCGGACAAAAACGTTTCGTGCCGTATATCAGCTCGCGCTTCATCGGTCCCGCAATGTTTCTCCTGATCGTTGGCGGGGTGATGTACTTCAATGGCGAGGCGGCCAGAAATTTCTTTACCGACATGACACCGACCGAGCCGGGCGAAACAGCTTTTTGGACGTTCAGCCACAAGATCCCGTATTTTGTCTTTATTATTTTCTCGGCGATTATGGCAGTGCTCTGCTTCATCAAGCGACTTTCTCTGATCCCGGTTCTCGGCGTTATGTGCTGCACGTATCTGATGACCGAGCTCGGCATTACGAACTGGATCCGATTCGGGATCTGGCTCGGCATCGGCATCATCGTCTATTTCCTGTACAGCTACCGGCACAGCAAGCTGAACCGCGCGGAGACGGCTGCGGGTTAAGGGCGATTTGCATAACTTTACAGATCTGGCCGAACCATCCGAGCCACGCATGCGTCTAAGACCGGGAACTTTTTACATTTCAAGGAGACACTATGAGAAAGATTTTCTTCGTGATGGCGTTCTTGTGCCTTTCGGCGACCGCCGCGTTCAGCCAGGCCAAGCCGACCGATTTCTCGGGAACCTGGATGCTGGATCTGCCAAAGTCGAAGCTCGACGTGCGCGCCCGAATCGATTCGATGTCGATGACCGTCGCGCAGACGGATAAGGAACTAAAAGTAACAACCGAAACGAGGCGAACGCCTCCACCCGCGGACGCCCCTGCCGGAGCCCCGGGAACGGGAGGCCGTGGTATGGGTCGCGGTGGTTTTGGCGCAGGGGACGGCACCGCATCCTACTCGCTCGACGGAAAGGAAACCGTCGTCGAGCTGGACGGTCCGAATGGACAGATGCCGGTGAAGTACAAGGCTACCATCGACAGCGGTAAAGCGAACCTTACGCAGTCACGCA
>DASUSJ010000245.1:0-12595 GCA_036375155.1 Pyrinomonadaceae bacterium | reverse complement strand
TGACAGCATTTCACATAATCAATCTCGTAACGGCCGCGAAGGCAATCGACTGTCACACCGACGATCGCGGTTCCGTAGACGTGATATGCGAAGGGATGGCCCTTTGCTGTTTCCCAATCGAAATTTATCCCGGGTGTCGCGTAGTGAGCGTGTTCACTTAAATTCACCCTCTGCAGGTGAGCATCCATGACGAGCGTTTTCCAATCAAGGGACGTGCGTTCGCCGTTGCGATGAACGAAACCGTTGTTCAGAGTGACGGCTTCAGCCGTTTCCGCTTCGACCAATGGGACCGCTATCTCCAGTAAACGACCGCGGATTGCCTCGCATGCCAACTGCGTTGCCTTTCCATTAAGGTCCGCGGCAGCCGATGCCGCCGTCGGCGAGGTGTTCGCGATCCGGAGCGTGTTTGTGGTGTGAAGTTTCACCGCCTCGATCGGGAGGCCGAACATGTACGCCGCAACCTGTGCGATCTTCGTGTTTACGCCCTGTCCCATCTCGACGGCACCGGTCGAAACTGCAACACTTCCGTCGGTGTAAACGTGCACCAGCGAGCGTGCCTGGTTCATCGGCGTCTTCGTGAACGAGATGCCGAAACAAACCGGCATCATCGCCACACCTTTCTTGAAATACTTCGATGATGCGTTGAATTCGTCAGCTTCCTGCTGCAACTTTGCGAAGTCGTACTCCTTGTCGGCATTTGTCCATGTCGTGATCGCGTCGCTCTCGGCGACCTGCCCGTAAGGAAATTCGTCTCCATCGTCGACGAGATTCGCTCTCTGGATCTCTGACGCTTTGACGCCCAGCCTATCTGCCGCGTGTGCGATGGCCGATTCGATCACGAACATTCCTTGTGGTCCGCCAAAACCCCGGAAAGCAGTATTTGGCGGAAGGTTCGTCCGACACGAATACGCTGTCGCTGAAACGTTTGGGACGAAGTATGAGTTCGTGCAGTGAAATAGAGTTCGCTCGAGAACCGGTGGCGAGAGATCGGCCGATGCGCCCGCATTCTGGTAGAACGTGACTTCGTACGAGAAGATCTTGAGGTCCTTGTCGAGCCCGATCTTGTAATCTGCCGAGTACGGGTGACGCTTGCCAGTCATACGCATGTCTTCCATTCGATGGAGAGCGTATTTGACGGGACGTTTTGTCAATTGGGTTCCCACCGCGCAGATCGCTGCCCATGCGTTCGCCTGATCTTCTTTACCGCCGAATCCTCCGCCAAGCCGCTGGACATCAACCTCGACCTGATGCATCGGCAAGCCAGTAACACGGCACACCGCACGTTGCACGGCAGTCGGTCCTTGAGTCGAGGAATAGACCTTCAACCCGCCGTTCTCGGTCGGCAGCGTATAGGCTCCCTGCGTCTCGATGTAGAGATGTTCCTGGCCGTTGATGTCGGCACGTCCTTCGAATACGTGGTCACATCTGAGAAAAGCTGCGTCGCTATCGCCGAGTTTGAACTTCTTAGGCGGGACGATAAGATCGCCGTTCGCTGCCGCGACTCGCGGGTCGAGAACGGGCTCGAGCGGCTCGATGTCGACCGTTATTTTCTTCGCTGCTTTTCGGGCAAGCTCTTCGGATCCCGCTAGCACGATCGCGATCGGCATTCCCTGGAAATGTACTTCACCGTCCGCCAGCAAAGGCTCGTCGGGTATGATCCCGCCGATCTGATTCTCGCCAACGATATCTTTCGCGGTGATGACACGGGCGACACCTTCGCTCGCTGCAGCCTCGGTCGTATCGATGCCTTTCAGCTTTCCGTGGGCGACGGGGGAATCGAACACGCATGCGAACAGCGTACCGTGCACGAGCGGAATATCGTCAAGATAGACCGACTCGCCACGGACGTGAGATTTTGAGTCGATATTCTTCACGGCCGTTTAAGAAGCTCTCTTACCCGATCCCAGAATCGTGGCGGCTGCTCGGTCTCGGTTAATTGCGGAAATCTCTGCTTGATCGTCTCGGTCGCTTCGCCGCCCAATTCTTTCCGAGCCTCCTCGATGATCATCTCGTTCAATGTTTCAAGGTCGAGATCCTCCCTCTCCCAAAACAAGCCGTTCCAGTTATACAGGTAGTCGGGATGTCCGAGATATATGGAGATGATGTAGAGGTGGCTGCACCCGTCGTACGGTTCCATCTCGCCATCAACGATACTTTGCATGATCGACTCGGAATGCCGCTTCAAAGCAGCCTTTTTCTTAGGCATCTCCCAGCCCAATTCCGCAAGGGACTCGCGAAAAAGTGATTCCATCGCAGCGTAATCTTCGGCGTTCGATTCCGCGGCCAACATTCGGAGCTTCGGAGTGTCGTGTCCCCGTTCCAAAGCCGATACCGCCCAGGCCACGAAATCCACCGCTTCCACCCGGCTTAGGTTTTTTTCGCTCAAGTATTGGCGAGCGATAAGATCGTTAGTCTCCCGGTCCATTGAATAACTCCAAAAAATGCGCCCAGAACAGCTGCCGCAACAGCAGTCGCTTGTAATCCGCTGAGCCCCGGACATCCGAGATCGGAGCGATCTCCGCTTGCATGATGTCGTTGGCGTCGGCGATAGTCTCCGCATTTACCATCTGACCGCGAAGAAAGTCGGACGTCTCCTTTAGATAAAGAGGTATCGGAGCGACACCGCCGGCGGAGACGTGGGCATCGATGATCCGATGTTCTACTGTCAGAGAAGTCCCAAGTCCCGAGTCCCGAGTCCCACGCGCTTGACCCAACATCCGGCCGCCCTCGTCTTGAATCCCGAAGCCTTCATTCTTCAACGCCGGCGGTATCCACCCGGGTCCCGGCGTGCTTTCCACCGTAAGCGAGATCGCCGTATTGACGCTGGCGATGTCGAGATAAGTGCGTTTACACACCTTCTCGAAATTAAAGTAGAAATCATCGCCGGGCTTCTTGAACCTGACGGAGCGGATGAATTCGTTATCCGTTTTCGCCAGCCGCTTGTAATCGAGAAATAGCTTACGCAGCGGCATCTCGCGGCCGTTATTGAAGATGATGTCGGCATCGAGCGCGAGAAACCATATAGTCATATCGCCGATAGGCGAAGCGTTGACGAAATTGCCCGCCAGGGTTGCCATGTTACGGATCGGCGTTGATGAAACCAGCTTCAGATGTCGATAGAGATCCGGGAAAATGGATTGCATCACCGGCGACTCCAGCAGGTCGGTTACGGTCGCAGAGGCTCCGATCTCAACGAAGAGGCCATTATCGCTGACGCCCCGCAAGGACTCCTCGTAGAAGACGTGGCGCGAATTTGTTTCAGTGAGTTCGTCGGGCTTCTGGACGTAGACGTCAGTCCCGCCCGCGACGATAGATTTTGGATCTTGGATTTTGGATTTTGGATTCGTCGTGGAGATCGTCTTCAGCCGAGACGCGATACCGGAAAAGTAGCCCGGGACGACGCCCTCAGCCTTTGGAAAAGGAGAAACACCCCCTCCGGCCGAGCCGCTTGGAGAAGAGTTTTTCGTCGCACTACCATCTACCAACTGCCTACATAAAGAAGCAGCCGCTCGTTCTATCGACTTGTATCCCGTGCACCTGCAGATGTTCCCGTCGATAGTCGAGATAGCCATCTCAGGCGTCTTCTCGACGTCGTCGATACAGAAGCCGGTCAGCGACATCACGAACCCAACGGTACAGAATCCGCACTGCGTTCCGTTCTCGTCAACCAATGCCTGTTGAACAGGTGTCAGCGAGCCGTCGTCGGAATTTATGCCTTCGATCGTAACGATGTGCTTCCCGGCGGCGTTCGCGATCGGCATCAGACACGACGTCATCGACCGATACGCAACCTGTTCATCCTTAAGCTCGCCGACGAGGATCGTGCACGCTCCGCAGTCCCCCTCTCGGCATCCGATCTTCGTCCCCTTCAGATTCTTGTGATAGCGGGCGAAGTCGAGTACGGTCGTGCCCGGTGAAAGGGTGGTTTCGATGTCGTAGTTGTTGAGGATGAACCGGATCACACAATACATGTTACCGCCGGCTTGCGGCGACGCCGAGCAACAATGCCGTTACGCGGCTCCGCTTCGTCCCGGCGGTTTCAAAACTTCCTGATTATTATTACTCCCACCGTGATCAGTAATATTCCCCCGACACGCGCGAGGCTGACCTCTTTAACCGGCACGCCCAACAGACCGAAATGGTCGATAACCAAAGTTACAAGCATCTGCCCGGCGATGATCAGACTGAACGTCATCGCGACGCCAAGCCTCGGAACGAGAGTTACGGCCGAGGCGACAAAGAAGGCGCCAAGCAGTCCTCCCATCCATGCGATCGCCGGTGCATCTTTCGCGGCCGACAGATTTCCGAGGGAAACGCCCGACACGAGAAGATAAGCGAACAACGCGACAGTACCCACAACGAATGAAATGAATGCCGAAAGGACCGGGTTCCCGACCACCAACGCCATCTTGTTGTTCGTCGCGGCCTGCGTCGGCATCATCGCTCCCGCCGCAAGAGCAAGTAGGACGTAGAGGTATATATTCGACATGGCTCGGGCTGTCTCCCTCTTCCGTGACATCTGTGTATTCCGTGGTTCGACCCTGAAGAGCGAGAATGAACCGCGGAAACACTGAAAACACAGAACCGGAGTTGTCAATACTCAACTTTATCGGGCTTCTGGATCCAGCTCTGAAATACTTTTTGCGATTCTTCGCGAAGCAGGGTTTCCATTTTCAACTGCCGATCGTCGTTAGGCTTTTCGAGTTCGTTGTAAAAAAGTTCGTCATCAAAACCCGCGGCGGCTGCATCCTCGCGTGTCCCCGCAACAAAAATACGCGCGGGGCGTGCCCAGTAGATCGCCCCGAGGCACATCGGGCACGGCTCGCACGATGTGTATACCACGCACCCGTCCAACTGGAATGAGTTCAGGTTACGACATGCTTCACGGACGGCGACGATCTCGGCGTGTGCCGTCGGGTCATTTGTCGACGTGACCTGGTTGCAGCCTTCGCCGACGATCCGGCCATCCTTCACGACCACGCACCCGAACGGCCCGCCCAGATTTTTATCCGCGCCGCTCTGGGCCAATGCGATCGCCCGGCGCATAAATTTTTCGTGCTCGTCGGGCATTACTGTTTTGGCTTGAGCTTGATCTCGTAGAGGTTCTTCCAGTTTTTTCCGGTGACAAAGATCCTATCGCCGGCCTCGTCGTACGCGATGCCGTTCAACGTATTCTCGCTCTTGTCATCACCACGTTGATCTTCAGGGGATATGTTTTGCAGGTCTATCCACCCGGTCAGGTTTCCGGTGGCGGGATCGATCCTTGCGATGTGGTTCGGCTTACCGATCTCTTCGGAGTGCCAGATGTTCGCCCAGATCTCACCCCTTACCCACTCGAGCTCGTTCAGCTTCATGAGCGGTCGCCCGGATTCGTCTTTAACGACCAGGGTTCGGATCGTCTCAAAGGTATCCGGATTCAAAACCTTGATGACGTGCGTGCCGTTCGTTGCGAAAAGGTTCGTGCCGTTATGCGTGAGGCCCCAACCGTCGTCGTTATAACGCACTTCGCGAAGGAGTCGGAAGTCGGCCAAGCTGTAAACCCAGGCCATCCGGTCGCGCCACGAAAGCTGGTAGATCTTGTCTCCCATGATCGCGATGCCTTCCGCAAAAACTTCGTCCGGCAGATCATACTTCTGCACGATCTTTCCCGTTTCGAGGTTCACTCTGCGAAGGGTCGACTCCCCTTCCTGGCCGGTGCTTTCGTAAAGAAATCCATCGTGATAGACCAAGCCTTGCGTGAATGCCCTGGGATCGTGCGGATACTTTTTAACAATTTCGTATGTAGAAACCGGCAACACGGTTTTGGGTTTGTTTGTATTCGAAGACCTGTTAGCTGTGGAATTTGAGCCATTGAGGTTGTCCGAGCTGCCACAGCTCAAAGCCACAATGACCGAAAGTAAGATTAGGTATAAGCGCATAAAGCGTCAGTGGGAGGAGGTGCTGGTTTTCTTCAACGCCCGGTCGATAGCCCCTCGAAGGCCCTGAAGCGAAAGCTTGTGTACTTTTACGCCATTCACGAAGATCGTCGGGGTGCCGCCAATTCCGTAGCTCCGGCCGTCGGCCTGATCCTTTCTCACCTCGGCGGCTGTCTTTGCGTCGCTAAAGTCTAACTCAAATTGTTTGACATTCAAACCAAGTGCGCCGGCGTACTTAACGAGCGACGTCCTTTCCAGCGCCCCCTGATTCCGATACAGAATTTCGCCGTATTCCATGAACTTCCCCTGTGCCCGCGCGGCGTTTGCCGCCAAAGCGGCGTCAAACGCGTTTGGGTGAATACTCTCCAATGGGAAGTCGCGAACTACGAGCCTCACCTTGTCTCCATACTGGGAGATCGCGTGTTTCAGAACCGGATGGGTTCGCGAGCATGCGGGACACTGAAAATCGGTGAACATCACGATCGTGACCGGAGCTGTGGCGTTGCCGATAACCGGATCGTCGTCTACCGAGACGTTCTGCACCAGCGGCGTCGGTTCGGTTAGCAATATCCTTACGTTGTACTTCGTGAATAGACGATTCATGAGATCGCTTTCGACAGCCGCCCGCTCCTCGTCTGTAAACTCGCGCAGTTTGTCCGTTATTTCGCTCGCGATATAGCTTTGAGTACTTATATTTCGGGCTTTCGCGTCCTCATTGACGAGCGTCGAGAATATAGCCAGCTCAAGATCCGCTTTGAGCTCTTCAAAAATTTCCATCTCGATGTCGTTAAGACGGACTCTTTGCTCCCGCTCAAAATCCTGGACGGTGATCTTTTGTTGACCGATCGTTGCGAGAACCTCGGCCGGCGCAAGACCGACACTCGTTACATCCTTTCCGGTCTCGACCTTGTACTTTGCCCGCAAGCTTGCGAGAAAGGTATCGACTGCTTTGTCTTCCGCGTCATGTTTTATGAACTCAATGATCTCACCGCGAACTTCTTCGAGCGATCGCCCCGCCAGTCTTTCACGATTTGCGTTATAGACAGCCTGGATCTCCGTCGCGGTCGGCTCTGCCACCTTCGACTTTTGCAAGTCTAGAAGTCTTTCACTAGTTGTGTTCTGCGCTTTGCTTTCCAAACCAAGGAGAATGTCACCGATCATCGCCGCCAGCAGTTGTTTTCGCGCGTCTGCGATCAGTTTTGTCCGCTCGAGAAATATTCTCTGGCCGTTTGGAGAGAGGCTCGTACTCTTGTAGGTCATGCCGGTCGATGTAGCCAGTGCATCGCCCTCGATCGTCTGCGCATCAACACGCACTGAGATCACGAAGGCTAGAATCACGAACAGCAAAGGACGAAAATGCTTCATATTATTCGCTCCAAATTTTAACAGATGAGGGTGCGAATCTCGTGACGGTCCCTGGTAAATTCCGCGGCATAAAAACGACGAGTATCTGATGCCCAACTTCAGCGGATCGGTTGACCTTCGGGCGGTGAAGAAAAACAAGGTGGGATAGTTTCTTTAGTCTTTGGCTTTTCCACACATTCTGTGGAAAAATGCCATGTTTCCACAATATTAACGAGTTAAAGTCTTTGTAACACCGAGACTTTTAGCATTTTGCACACTGCTACGGCGCGAAAATTGTGAAAAATGCGTTGGCTTATCTCCCGCAAAAGTCATGTCGTATTCCTCGGTCTGACGCTCGCTTTGGCGACTCTTTTTTCGTCGTGTACTTCTACTCAAACGTCACGGCAACCAACTCGTGACCCACAAAGTAATGCTCAGCCATTCCGCTTAAATATCAACCGTGCAAGCGCCAAGGAGCTTGAGCGACTTCCGCATATCGGTCCGTCGCTCGCCCGCCGGATCATCGAACATCGCGAGAGGTATGGACCGTTTCGAACCGTCGAACAGTTGATGCTTCTCGACGGCGTCAGCGAAAAGCGCTTCCGCGAACTCAGCCCCTATCTGACCGTTGACTGATAACTCGCATGTTCAATTCCTCCCACCCACGCGACTTCAATCGTTATCCCATGCTTTGGGTCGCCATGCTGTTCGCACTCGGCATCGCGCTGGGCCATGCGTTGCACATCGGCCTCTGGCTCTCAATGATCGCGGGCGCCGCTCTCATAGTTGTTTCGGTCGCAAGAAACAGTGTCGCGGGCTATCTGCTGCCGCTTCTTTTCCTTCCGCTGGGAAATGTTTGTTACCAGATCGAGAAGGGAAGAGTCTCAGACGATCGCGTCAAGCTGCTCTACACACGCGGTGCGATCACCTCGCACGATCCGGTCGAGGTCGAAGGTGTGCTGCTCGCACCGCCGGAACCCGCTTACCGCGGATTGTTCTTCAATTTGCGTGTCGAACGTATCAAGCACAGGAACACCGAGCATGCCGCTTCGGGCAAGGTACGACTGTTTGCCGATACGCAGACCCAGGCGGTCGCTGATGAGTACGACCGCCTGGATCTTCGTTATGGATCGCGAGTTCGGGTCAGCTGCAGACTGGAGAGGGAGGATCGGTATCTGAATCCAGGTGTCGCGTCGCGAATAGAGGTCCTCGATCAACAGGGAATCGATGCCGTGGCGACGATAAAGAGTCCGAGGCTCATTGAAAAACTTGGCGAGGAGTCCGTTTTCGTGCCGCTGGCCTGGGTGTACGCGCAGCGACAGCGTTTGATCGCTGCATTTCGAACGAGGCTTTCGGATCAGACATCCGGGGTCATGATCGCCTCGCTGCTCGGAGATAAGCATTTTCTCGATCGGGACACTGCGGAGGTCTTCCGCGAGGGCGGGACGTTTCACGTTCTCGTTATCTCGGGACTCCACATTACGTTTATCGGCGGCCTGACTCTCTGGTTCGTTTCATTGTTTACCAGGCGAACGAACCTGCAGGCACTTCTCGCTTCGATATTCTTGTGGGCATACACCTTGGCAGTCGGGGCGGAGATACCTGTTGTCCGAGCGAGTGTGATGTTTTCGATCCTGATTCTGTCGCGGGTGATAAACCGGGAAGGATCGCTGCTGAATGCTCTCGGCACTTGTACGCTTTTACTCCTGGTCTGGCGTCCGGACGAGTTACTCTCCGCGTCGTTTCAGTTAACGTTTGTAAGTGTTGTGGCGATAGTGGGGTGCGCATTCCCGGTCATTGAAAAGCTGCGCGCGATCGGAAGTTGGACACCCTCGACCGATGCGCCGCTTCCGCCGGCCGTTCCGTCTTTCGTACGTCGCTTCTGCGAGCTGTTGTATTGGAATGCCGAGGCTTGGCGAATCGATAACGCCCGACAAATATGGTCCGCAAATCTATTTAAGTCGCCCTACCTCGCACGTCTCCGCGGTCCCAACGCCAAAAGCTTTGTTGCCTACATCGTGGAGGGAATACTGGTCTCGTTCATCGTTCAGATCTGGATGCTGCCACTTCTTGCGATCTACTTCCATCGCGTTTCTCCAACTTCGATCGTGCTGAATTTGTGGGTCGGAGTTTTTCTGGCTCTCGAGAGTTTTTCCGCTCTTATCGCGGTACTTCTGGGCGGAATAAGCACTTGGTTCGCAGATCCTCTGATATCGGTCACGGAAGCATTGAACGTCGCCATGATGTTGCTGCCTTCCTGGTTCTCAGAATTCGACTTTTCAAGTTCCAGACTCCCGGTGTACTCAGGGCAGTGGGCCTCGGTCTACTGGGTCTATGCTGCCTCTGTTGCAAGGACGGCTGTCGCTCTCTTCGCGTGGGATCCATTCGAGTGGTCGTACCGTAGACGATTCAAGCGTGCAGGAATCATAATTCCCGGCGCCCTTACTCTGGTTCTCGGCTTCATTATCGTATTTCACCCCTTCAGCTCACCGCGTCCCGACGGGAGGCTGAGAGCAGACTTTCTCGATGTCGGTCAGGGCGACTCCGCTCTCCTTACCTTTCCGAATGGCACGACGATGCTTGTCGACGGCGGAGGCTCGATGAATTTTCACCGCAGTGAAGCTGTCTATGCTTTTGAACCCGACGCTCCTCGGATCGGAGAGTTCGTCGTATCGGAGTTTTTGTGGCAGAAAGGCTATTCGCGAATCGATTTTGTGCTTGCGACTCATGCTGATTCGGATCATATGCAGGGGCTGGTCGATGTCGTTCGGAACTTCGAAATAGGAACCGTATTATTGTCGCTATCCGCGGTAAGCGATCCGAGATACGAACAACTGATCGCTGCCTGCCGTCGGAGGGAGATCCCCATCGGCCTGATTGGACGCGGCGATATGCTGGAGCTCGGTGGAGCGCTGGTCGAGGTCTTAAGTCCGGCGAGAAAGGATGCACCAAACATCCGTTCAGCCAACAATGCGTCGGTCGTGATGCGAGTCAAGTTCGGGTCGCGTTCGATCCTGCTCACCGGAGACATCGAACGCGAGACCGAGGCTGAAATGCTTGCCGATCCGGCGACAGTAAGATCCCTCCGGGCTGACATCACAAAAGTTCCGCACCACGGAAGTCGCACATCTTCGACGCCGGAGTTCATTGAAAAGACTGCTGCGGGCATCGCGATAATCTCTGTCGGTCGGAGGTCTCCATTTGGACATCCGCATCTGGCGGTTGTCCATCGATGGCAAGGATCGGGCTCTAAGGTAATGACGACAGGCGCGAAAGGCACGATAACAATCTCGACCGATGGAAGTGACCTCAGGATCGAGACCTATGTCCCATAAAAACCAAAGAGAAAACGCCCAAAAGTTTCGATTTTCGAACCTTTGAGCGTTCCTTCGGTCGTCCTGTTTAGACAGACTATACGGGACCGGCGCGCCACTGTCAAGCCATATAATGGATCACTTTAACAAACAACCGCTAAATCTAGTGTTTGAAATGGCGGACTCCCGTGAAGACCATCGCCAGTCTGTGTTCATTGGCGGCCGCTATCGAGTCGGCGTCTTTTACCGAACCTCCCGGCTGAATTATAGCCGTCACGCCCATTTTAGCCGCCTCGTCCACGTTATCCCGGAAGGGAAAAAAAGCGTCGGATGCGAGTGCCGATCCTTCAACCGGGAGATCGAAGCGTCCTGCACGCATTTCAGCGATCCGGACCGAATCGACCCGGTTCATCTGTCCGGAACCTACGCCTATCGTCTGATACTCATTTGCGAGAACGATCGCATTCGATTTCACGTGTTTACAGACTCGCCACGCCAGCAGCAGGGCACGTATCTCCTCCGGAGTCGGGTTTCGTTCGCTGACGACCCGGAAGTCACTCTCGGTTACTTTGTAATTGTCGGCTTCCTGGACAAGCATGCCGCCCGATATCTGCTTGTATTCGACCCTTGCCTGTCTTTCAATGCCAGTTGGTTGAATTTTCAGCAGTCTTAGATTCTTCTTCGATCTGAAGATCTCAATAGCTTCCGGTTCATATTCGGGGGCGACAATAACCTCAGAGAAAACCTCTATCACCGAACGTGCCGCGTCGGCATCGACGGGCCGGTTGAATGCAACTATGCCTCCGAAAGCCGATACTGGGTCGGTCGAAAGAGCTCGCCGGTATGCTTGCAGATTCGAATTGCCGATACCAACGCCCGAGGGATTCGTGTGTTTGATGATCGCGACCGCACACTCCTCAAGATCCTGTACAAGATTCCACGCCGCGTCTGCGTCCACGTAGTTGTTGAACGACATCTCCTTACCATGAAGTTGTTCCGCACCTGCAAGTCCGCCGCTTTCTCCGGTCGTGTAAAGCGCCGCCTTCTGATGCGGATTTTCACCATAACGGAGATCAGCTGCTTTGCTAAGGCGCAATTCAATGGCGTCTTCCAGAGACGTGGTTGCCGCGCCGGCCGAGTCTGAGTCCGACTCGTCGGAAATATACTCGGATTCTATGAATGCCAGATTCTGCAAAGGATTTAGCGGCTCTATCAAGGCAAGTTGATCATCCGTGATCTGCTTTGCGAGATAAGATGAGATCGCGATGTCGTAGCTCGCCGTTCGAGTGTATGCGAGAACGGCAAGGCGCTGACGAGTTTCGAGCGAGACCGAGCCGTTATTCGATTCCATTTCGACGAGCAGCTCGTCGTATAACCGAGGGTCTGTCACAACGACGACGTCACGCCAGTTCTTCGAAGCCGAGCGTATCATCGCAGGACCGCCGATATCGATATTCTCGACAGCGTCTTCCAACGTCACACCGTTTCTTGCAATGGATTCTTCGAATGGATAGAGATTGATGACTACCATGTCGATCGGATCGATACCGTGTTCACGCATCGACGCAACATGGGCCTCGTTATCGCGGAGCGCGAGAAATGCCCCATGGATCTTGGGGTGCAGGGTTTTTACACGGCCATCCATCATCTCCGGAAATCCGGTGACGTCTGCGACATCCGTTACGCGTAGACCCGCGTCCCGAAGCGCCGCCGCAGTTCCTCCGGTCGAGATGATCTCGACGCCGAAGCCAGCAAGCCGCCTCGCAAAGTCGGCTGCCCCGGTCTTGTCCGAAAGACTTATAAGTGCACGCTTTATGCTTCTTGGCTCTGTCATAAAAGAGAAAAGCGGCCGGAGACGACCGCTCACTGGACAAATGAATCGATAACTCGCTGCGTTGATCAAACAGCAGCCATACAACTGAAACCCCCGCGGAACCTTCTAGAAAAAGAAGCGTCCGAGAAAAAGGAGGCTCAGAACAAACACAAGGGCGTAGATTACGATTTTGATAAGACTCATGAAAT
>DASUSJ010000244.1:0-9606 GCA_036375155.1 Pyrinomonadaceae bacterium | reverse complement strand
CGGCCTCGCCCGGGGCTAAATTCTTTCGGACGCTACGCGGCCGAAGACCCGCCGCAATGTCGGTACAGATACCGCCGCCATGAGCGGTGGTTACCGACTCGCCGGTGAGCCGCGGTCCATTCACATTCATCACTCACCATTCACCACTCACCATTAATAGTTCACAGTTACTTATAGATCTCCCCGCCCGCCTCGACGAACTCCTTCGCCTTTTCGTTCATGCCGACGGCAAGGGCCTTTTCTTCGTCGAGCCCCTGCTTCGCCGCATAGTCGCGCACGTCCTGCGTGATCTTCATCGAGCAGAAATGCGGGCCGCACATCGAGCAGAAGTGGGCGAGCTTGGCACCCTCGGCCGGCAACGTCTCGTCGTGAAACTCTTTAGCCTTTTCAGGATCGAGCCCGAGGTTGAACTGATCTTCCCAGCGAAATTCGAAACGAGCCTTCGAAAGTGCGTTGTCGCGATACTGTGCTGCGGGATGACCTTTCGCCAGATCGGCGGCGTGGGCAGCAAGCTTGTACGTGATGACGCCTTCCTTGACGTCCTGCTTGTTCGGCAGACCGAGATGCTCTTTCGGCGTGACGTAGCAGAGCATCGCGGTTCCGAACCACCCGATCATCGCCGCTCCGATCCCCGAGGTGATGTGGTCGTAGCCCGGCGCGATATCTGTCGTCAACGGCCCGAGCGTATAGAACGGCGCTTCGCCGCAAACCTCGAGCTGCTTGTCCATATTCTCTTTAATGAGGTGCATCGGAACGTGGCCCGGCCCCTCGATCATCGTCTGGCAATCCATCTCCCACGCGATCTTAGTCAGCTCGCCCAGCGTATCGAGCTCGGCAAACTGAGCTTCGTCATTCGCATCGGCGATCGATCCCGGCCGCAGACCGTCACCTAGCGAGAAACTGACGTCGTAGGTCCGCATGATCTCGCAGATCTCCCGGAAGCGCGTGTAGAGAAAACTCTCTTCGTGGTGCGCGAGACACCACTTCGCCATGATCGATCCGCCCCGGCTGACGATGCCCGTCGTGCGACGAGCGGTCAGGGGGATAAATGGCAGCCGAACGCCGGCATGGATCGTAAAGTAATCGACGCCCTGCTCGGCCTGCTCGATCAACGTGTCCCGGTAGATCTCCCACGTCAGCTCCTCGGCCTTCCCGTTCACTTTTTCGAGTGCCTGATAGATGGGGACGGTACCGATCGGCACCGGTGAGTTGCGCAGGATCCATTCGCGCGTCTCGTGGATATTCTTGCCGGTGGAAAGGTCCATCACCGTGTCGGCCCCCCAGAGGGTCGCCCAACGCATCTTCTCGACCTCCTCTTCGATCGACGACGCGACCGACGAGTTTCCGATGTTAGCGTTGATCTTCACGAGAAAGTTTCGCCCGATGATCATCGGCTCGCTTTCCGGATGGTTGATGTTCGCCGGGATGATCGCCCGGCCGCGAGCGATCTCATCGCGGACAAACTCCGGCGTTACGAATTCAGGGATCGAAGCCCCGAACGATTGCCCGGTGTGCTGGTGGTAAAGCGAGGAGCGGTCCTCGTTTAGAGATCCCGCCTCAGCTCCGCCGAAAGGTGGCACTCGGAACTTGCGCCCGAGGTTTTCACGCACCGCGACATACTCCATCTCGGGCGTGATGATCCCCTTCCGCGCGTAATGCATCTGCGTAACGCATGCACCGGGCTTCGCCGTAAGAGTTAAGCTTCGAAACGATGCCGGACTGCGCTGCCCTTCTCCGCGTCTCCCTTTCTCGCCTTCCCCGCGTCGCTCCTCCACGTCGCCGCGCGCCTGGATCCACTCCAGACGATGCGGCGGCAGGCCGTCTCGAACATCCAGCTTTTGTCGGGGATCCGTCCACGGACCGCTTGTGTCGTACACGCGAACCGGTGCGTTTTCCTCTAACGTTCCATCCATCGCCTTCGATGGCGACAGTGAGATCTCGCGGAACGGCACCAGGAGACCTTTTGACTCGACATATATTTTTTTTGAATTGGGCAAGTTCGCGGATGCGGTTTCAGACGGCAGAGTAACCCCATCCACCAACGCGGACGGTGCTGCCTGCTGCTCGAGCGACTCGACGGCAACCGACGCCCGCTCGGCCGGCGACTCCTCTGTCAACTGTCCCCTGTCAACTGTTAACTCTCCACTATCAACTATCAACTCTTCTTTCATCGTTTTTCTCCCTTCGTCGGTATTATCCGCATCAGGTTCCAGGAGTCGTGCGCGAAGGTCGCGCACCTCTCAGCTCGAAAGCTCCTCCGAAAACTTTGTGCTCATCAATCTTATAACCGTTGATGGCTAATGTTAATTCAGGTGTGTTCGTTGTTCGTTGTTCGTGGTTCGTTGTTCGTGGTCGTTGATCGTGGTTCGTGGTTCGTTGATCGTGGTTCCTAGATCGTGGTTCGTGGTTGTGACTGGTCAGTTTTTCCAATCCTTTGCGTCTTTGCGTCTTTGCGTGAGAACCGGCGCTTGATAGATGGATGCTTCGTGTCCACGCAAAGGCGCGCCACGACGCAAAGCAAATCCAAAATCCAAAATCCAAAATCCAAAATGCTCTCTGGCATTGTCATTGCGTCAATACTTTTCCACTGATTTTTTGAACTGATTCACTACACCGTCCCCGGGCAAGGAGTTGAAATATGGCACGCTGCGAAGTCTGCGGCAACGATTACTATTTGTCGTTTGAGGTAGTTACGGCCGGCAACCGGCACATATTCGATTCTTTCGAGTGTGCGATCCACAAGCTCGCACCCGTGTGTGCTCATTGCGGCTGCAAGGTGATCGGGCACGGTATCGAGGCAAAAGAAAACTATTTTTGCTGCGCATTCTGCGCTAGATCGGCGGGCGTGGACGGCGTCGTGGATCACGTTTGGGGAAAAGAACGGAGCGGTCAGACCGCTTAGTCGACGAGTTTTAAGGAGTAGTAGCTATGCAAAGAAATTACCCAGAAAGAAATTATTCGGAAGGCGAGGGCCAGAGCAATTGGACGACGACTCCGATCATGCTGCTTGGCAGCGTCGGGATCGGGATGCTCGCAGGTTATCTGCTGGACCCGCAACGCGGACGCCGTCGCCGGGCGCTGGTCAGTGACAAGATAACGAGTGCGACGAGGCGCCTGCCCGACGCTGTCGGAGTGGCCGCTCGCGACCTGTCGAACCGCGCACGCGGTGCGTGGGCTGAAGCGACGAAGCTGTTCACGTCCGATGATCCGTCGGACCAGGTCGTCGAGGCACGTGTACGGGCAAAAATGGGCCGTGTGATATCGCATCCGCACGCCGTTCACGTAGCTGCGCGGAACGGACATGTAACGCTGAATGGCGTGATCCTCGCGCGAGAGCTGCCGGATCTGGTCAAGTCGGTGATGGAGGTTTCCGGTGTAAAAACGGTCGACAGCCAGTTGAAGGAATACAACTCACCGGAGGGTATCCCGAGCCTGCAGGGAGGCTCGCGTCGTGAGGAGCGCTCTGAGTTCATGCAGCAGAACTGGTCCCCGGCTGCGCGCGTTGCAGCGGGAGCGGCCGGGACCGCAGCCTTGGCGGCCGGTGCGGCTTTGCTGACGCGAAGTGTTTCCAATATTGAGCTTCAGCGTCTCTTTGGCTTCGGCGGAGGTCGAACGGCGATAACCATCGACAAATCGATAAACGTCAACGCACCGGTAGACGTGGTCTATGCGCTGTGGTCGAACTTTGAAAATTTCCCGCAGTTCATGACAAACGTGCTCGAGGTAACGAATATCAACGAGAACCTTTCGCATTGGAAGGTCGCCGGGCCGGCAGGTGTTCCTGTGGAATGGGATGCCGAGATCACGCGGATCGTGCCCGACGAGATGATCGCCTGGAAATCGGTCGAAGGATCAACGGTTGAGAACGCAGGTTACGTACTCTTCGAGCCGAACGACCAGGGCGGCACCGAAGTCACCGTGCGGATCAGTTACAACCCGCCGGCAGGAGCCCTGGGACATGCGGTCGCAAAGGCGTTCGGTGCAGATCCAAAATCGGAAATGGATCAGGATCTGATGCGCATGAAGACGCTTATTGAAACCGGACATACTCCGCATGACGCTGCCCAGAACATCGACCGCGGCGGCCACGGACAGAGAATTCACTGAGGGCGTTATGGAAAATATTCAGACAGCCGATCAGTGTCAGCATCCCGGATGTAAATGCCCGCGTCCCGCAGCCGATGACTACTGCGGCGAACATTGCCGCGACGCCCAAAAAGGCGGAATGGACAACGACTGCAAATGCGGGCACCCGGAATGCAGGCAATAAACGAATATAAGAACTAGTTCAACTCGTGCTATCGCACGCATAAGGAGGTACCAATAATGCCAGAGCGATACGAAGACGAAAGAGAATTTAGAAGGAGAGGCCGGCGCAAGCTGCACAGCCGAGGCATCTCCCAGGGTTCACGGTTTGAGGATGAATACAACCGTCGCGAGCGTGAAGAGCGCAGTTTCGGCGGCGGACTCGGTTATGGCAGGAGACCGGAAGGTGGGCGATTCGGAGACTACGCTTCCTATCCCGAAACCTACGGCGGAGGCGGCCGTACCGGTCGATCGTCAAGCGGGATGTACGGAGGCAGCCGTTATTACGGAGGCGACGAGCCCGCTTCTTACGGTTCGCAATACCGGGATTACGACGAAGATATAGGCGATCGATATGCCGGCCGCAACCTCGGTGGGCGGCGTTGGGGCAGCTCGGAATACCGGGGCGTGTACGGCGGTTATCCCGAATCGGAACGGGGCTACATGACCGACCCCGAGCTCTACGAGAGGGAGAACCGAGGCTGGTGGGACCGTACTGCTGACGAGGTTGCCTCATGGTTCGGAGATGAAGAAGCTACGCGCCGGCGACGTATGGACGAGCAGCGGGAGGGCTATCGCGGCCGGGGTCCGCGGGGATATTCCCGTTCGGACGAACGGATCAAAGAAGACATCAACGATGAGTTTACCGACTCATGGATGCTTGATGCGTGGGACCTCGAAGTCCAAGTGAACGACGGAAACGTGATCCTGAGCGGTACCGTGCAAAGCCGGTACGAAAAACGGCTGGCCGAGGACATCGCCGAGGACGTTTCCGGCGTGAAGAACGTCGAGAACCACATTCGAGTCACTCCGAGATTCAGCCAGGACGACGCGCAGGCCACGCGCTCCGCGACGCAGGATCGTACGAGCACAACGACGACCACCGGGACCTCGAAATCTACTGCCGCACGTGGCGGCGGAACGTAGTCGGAAGGTTTCGCCGGCATAGAAACTTTGCGGGAGGCAGAGACATATGATTCACAGGAGCGAGTTGCTGGATCCGACATCGGTCGATCGCATGACGGAACACGACATACGTGTGCTGGACGGTTCACAGAATGCGGGGCACGGTCCCCGCTTTCTGAACTTAGAGCATTACCCGGCCGGCGCATTGCAGCAAGTGGTGAATGCTTCGGCAATAAAGGCGTGCGCATGCGGCGGCCCCGGGTGCGATTCGGATATTTCGGATGGGCATTCCACGCTGCGTGACGTTTTCGACGACATATGCATGCGGCTTGCTAACGAGGGCGTCATGCGCTGATCGACCCGGCAAGGTACGGCTCGCACAGGTGTGGGACGGTGGTCCGATGCCTGTTCGACCGTTCGCGCGGGAGGTGCTCGTCTGATGAAACCTGGCTTGAGAGGTGTAGCACGATGGCAAACAAAAGTAAGAACAAGATAAATCAGCCGCCTACGGGCGAAGGAAAAAAACAGAGTCCGCGGGCCGGAAGCGAGTCGGAGCTTGATAAGCGGTCCGAGGTCCTGCAGGCACGACGCGGCCATCCGGAACTGAATATTGGAACCGATGAGGACCTTGAACCTACCGAACGCGAAGGACGAACGGACAACCCGAATCGGCCGAAAGCCGGTCGGTAAGGAGGCGCGATCATGATCGGAGAGATCACTCGGGACGAGCTGAAACAAAAACTCGACCGGGGCGACAAGTTCTTTCTCGTCGAAACATTAGGCGAACCGAAATTCCGTCACAGTCACCTTCCGACGGCGATCAACATTCCGCCGGATCGAGTTGCCGAGCTGGCCCAGACGATGATCCCTGACAAGGCGGCCGAGATCGTCGTTTATTGCGCGAGCCCGAGCTGACACGCGTCGGAGAAGGCCGCCCGGGAATTGGCGGCTCTGGGGTACGTGAATGTAAGGGATTACGCGGGCGGGAAGCTCGACTGGATCGATGCCGGCTTGCCGGTCGAGGGACAAAGCAGACGGCTTGCTCAAGTCAGAGATATTTGACAGGTGCCGCGTGCCGGCACGGAGTTCAGGAAAGTTCTTCGTCTCCTGACGGCAGGGTGAATCACGAAAAAGTTCCGGTCTCATACTCCCACGGAAGCTTTTTGGAGCCGACCGGGCTCAAGCTTCGATCTCATAAATGGTCCGGAGACGTTCCGGACCAAAGGCAATTCATAACTAACAACTTCCAGGGAGGTTAAGAATATGGCACAAGCAAAAAGAGCAGAAGAGAACAAACAACAAACGCAGGGAACGCAGCAGAATCCGCAGACTCAAGGTCAGCAGGGTCTCACGACACGTGGTGGCGGCCAGCAACAGGGACTCTCACGACAGTCGCAGTTCGCTAGTCCGTTCTCCTTCATGCGGCGGTTCACCGAAGAGATGGATCGTCTGTTCGACGATTTCGCATTAGGCGGCGGTACCAGCCTGTTTCGACCGAGCTTCGGGCGCGGATTCCTGTCGCCGGGCTTCGGACGAGGGTTCGAACAGTTGTCGGCGTGGACACCCCAAACGGAAGTCTTCCAGCGCGGTAATGAACTGGTCGTTCGGGCTGACCTGCCCGGTTTGACCAGAGATCAGGTTAACGTCGAACTGGAGGAAAACCAGATCATCATCCACGGCGAACGACGCGACGAGCGCGAGACAAACGAGCAGGGCCTCTACCAAACGGAACGCAGCTACGGCAGCTTCTACCGGTCGATCCCGCTTCCTGAAGGCATCGATGCAGATCAGGCAAAGGCCAATTTTAACAACGGCGTGCTCGAGATCACGATGCCGATGCCGGAACGGCAGTCACGCGGCCGTCGGATCGAGATTGGCGAAGGCGGCGTGCAAGGTACTCAGGCAAAGGGGCGGTCCGCGGGTTAGTGTGATGGACGGGTTTGGCGGCAAGTTTGGGCTTGCCGCCGCCCGCATTTTAGATGGATAAACAGTTAACGCAACTTATTTCGGACAAGGCGATCGCTCTGAGAAACACGGCCGATGTCGTAGAGGAAATCCTCGCCGTCGTACGTGACGCCCGGTTCGTGTTGATCGGCGAAGCCTCACACGGGACGCACGAGTTCTACAAGTTTCGCTGCGAGATAACGAAACGCCTGATCGAAGAGCAGGGTTTCGCCGCGGTTGCGGCCGAAGCTGATTTTCCGGACGCGTATCGCGTGAACCGCTACGTTCGTGGCGGGGGGAGTGACGAAACAGCCGAACAATCGCTGGAAGGTTTCACCCGTTATCCCCTTTGGATGTGGCGCAACGCTGACGTTCTGGATTTTGTAGGGTGGCTTCGTGCACATAACGACGGGAGGACGCCTTCGCAACGTGTAGGATTTTACGGGATCGATCTGTACAGCCTGCACTCGTCGATGGCGGCCGTCCTGGACTATCTCGACAGGACCGACAAGGAAGCCGCCAATCGTGCACGGTACCGGTATTCGTGTTTTGAAGCGTTTGGCGAGGACCCTCAGCATTACGGTTACGCAGCGAGTTTCGATCTTTCGCGTTCCTGCGAGGACGATGCCGTCAGGCAGCTGATCGATCTGCGGCAGCGGGCCACTGATTATATGAATCGGGACGGCTTTGTCGCCCGCGACGAGTATTTCTTCGCCGAGCAAAACGCAAGGTTGGTGAAGAATGCCGAGGAGTATTATCGCGAAATGTTTCGCGGACGCGTCTCAAGCTGGAATCTCCGCGACCGGCACATGACCGAGACTTTGGTGGCGCTTTCGGCACATCTCGAAATGCAGGGCCTGGAACCGAAGATCGTGGTTTGGGCGCACAACTCCCATCTTGGCGACGCTCGCGCAACCGACATGGCCCGACGCGGCGAATGGAACGTCGGTCAGCTGGTTCGTAACAAGTTTCGTGGCCGGACGGCGATCCTCGGGTTTACGACTTATACCGGCAGCGTTACGGCAACGTCGAACTGGGACGAGCCGCCGGCGTTGAAACGCGTCAACGAAGGTCTGGATGGTTCTGTCGAAAAGCTTTTTCACGAAACCGGCTGCGAGAGTTTCTTCCTGGATCTGCAGGATGACGAGGTCGCCACAGCGATGAGAGAACCGCTACTCGAACGGGCGATCGGCGTGATCTATCGTCCTGAGACCGAGCGACAAAGCCATTACTTTTACGCGAATGTACCCGAACAATTTGACGGCGTCATTCACTTCGATCGGACGAGGGCCGTCGAGCCACTCGACAAGGTCGCAAGCTGGACCCACGAAGACGCGCCGGAGACTTTCCCGGCAGGTTTGTGACGGCGGTATTGCATCGCCGGGCGGATGAATGTCTCTTGAAGTACAAACGAGGCATCACCTGGTGGTTATATTTCACTGATGAAAGTATTTTCCCAAACTTACGAACAAGGAGTAGGGCAATGAAAAGATTTTGGACTACGGTAAGCGGGCTTTTTTTATTGGGTGGTGTGGTGTCTTTCTTATTCACGGTCGAGGCGACCGTGCAGGATAGTTTTTGGGCCGAGATCGCTCAGGGCAATCAGGCTGAGATCGCAGCAGGCAACCTTGCACTTCAGCGATCGCAGAACGAACAGGTGCGGCAGTTCGCACAACAGATGGTCACCGATCACACGGCGGCGGGCACCGAGCTGCAGACTCTCGCCGCGAGTAAGAATGTAACTTTGCCGACGACGGTCAGCACGAAACAGCAATCTGACATGGACAAGCTCGGCGGCAGGTCGGGTGCGGATTTCGATCGCGATTTTGTTCGAATGATGGTCAAGGACCACGAGCGGATGGCGAAGCTGCTCGAGCGCGAATCCGAACGCAATGCCGACGCGGATGTGAAAGCTTTTGCCGCTAAAACCCTTACGGTCGTGCAGGGTCACCTGTCGATGGCGAGGTCGCTTAACGAAAGCCTGCGCGGAAGTGCCGCGAATGGCAATCGCAGTGACGTGAATCGCAGCAACACGAATCGCACCAATGCAAATACGGATGCGGTTACCAACGAGAATTCAAGCGGTAATAGCAGTGCCAACAATTCAAGAGGATTCTCGAATCTCAGGCCGAACGTGAACCGGAACGCAAATACCAACGCGAACATGAATTCAAATATGAATTCAAACACGAACAGGAACACGAACACGAACCGGAACACGAATGCAAATAACAGCAACACAAACGACAACCGGCGCTGAGGGGACGGGTAATGAAAACTATAACGATCTACGGAGCCGTCATCCTGGCGGCTCTGGCATTCGCCGGCTGCAATAGCGGACGGGACTCGACGATCAACTCCGGTCCGGATAAAAGCTCCCTCAGGGGGACGCCGGACCACGGTAACGCGTCTACGATGAATGCCAATGGTACGAACACTCTCAACGCCGCA
>DASUSJ010000243.1:0-7844 GCA_036375155.1 Pyrinomonadaceae bacterium | reverse complement strand
AAGCGATCGCAACACTTCCGCCGAAGTATCGTATTCCCGTGATATTGCGTGATATCGAAGGGAAGACGTACGAAGAGATCGCACAGATACTCGAGCTTGGCCTCGGGACGACAAAATCGCGGATAAGTCGTGCTCGGGGGCTACTCAAGGAAAAGTTAAAGAATTATTTTTGAGATGGATCAAAGGGAATTAGAAAAAGTAACGAACGAGGCTGACGCTTTGGACGCGGATAGCAGCAGGGTATCAGCTTTGTTGAGGGCTCTTCCACGGGCCGAGGCTCCGGCGAATTTCGAATTCAGGGTCAAAGCGGGGATCGCCGCCGGTACACAACAGGCGTCTACGAGGCGTTTCCCGGGCTTAAAGATCGCGGTGCCATTGAGTCTTGTTCTGCTGGTTGCCGCGTCGGTGATCTTCTACGGATGGCTTCCAGCGGACGGCAGCGGACCGACGGTTGCTGACGCGGTTCCGGAGCGTCCGGTTGTACAACAACCCAACCGTGCGTCTCAGGAGGAAACGCGGACCGATGTCCCGGTTCCGGCGCCGACTACTGAGCGAGCGGGAACTCAAATGCAAAAGGTCGCGGCCGAACCGAACCGATCAGGTCCGGTTCGCAGACCGGCCCCTGTTCGATCCCAGGCCGGTCGAAGAGATGGTTCGATCGAAACGGCTCTCACGGCGGCGAATGTTATTGACGCACCGGGTATCAAGTCGAATTTAGGGCGAAACCCGAATGCGAATGTTAATGACCCGAGAGAAGGTGCGGGAATTTCCGTCAGCGAGATCCTTCAAACGCTGGGCTTAAAGGCTAAGTTTGTAAACGGTGGATGGATGGTCCACTCGATAACGGGTAACAGCGTTGCCGCTCGCTCGGGCGTCAAGGTAAACGACGTCGTCGAAGCGTTGGGTGATCAGACGTTGGGTGAGAGCAGCACGCTCAAGGACGGATTCAAGGGCAAGGCACTGCGAGTTCGCCGCGAAGGAAAGCAGATAACAATAGAGATCAAAAACTAAAGCGGCGCGTTTCTATTGATCAATGGTTGGGTTGACTTTAGCGTCTTTCACCTCGGTTGAGAATTTCCGATAGTCGTATGAGCGAATAACCTGATTCAGGTCGATCCCCTTAACGAGAAGCAGTCTGATCGAGAGATTGATGTCGGCCACCGACGGAAGCCAGATCTCGTCATTGATGCGTTCCTGCTCGAGCGTAAACGATGCTCCCTTATTCAGTTTGGCGAGAACTCCGCCGCCGATCTTAAAGCTGTCGGCCAGAAAGGCTTCAAGGCGAGCGATCTGCTTGTCATTTTCGTCGATCCACATCACACCGGCGGTCTTGCCGAAGAACTTCAACATACTCTTAGCGTTCTTGTAGTCGAACGCCGGGTTCGGTTCAAAATCGAAAACGATCACGTCGCGTCCGCGAAAGCGTTCGCGCCGAGCGTTAGAAAGCGTTGAGGCACGAAGCACTTCGGCGAGGGAGATCCTGCGACTTTCGTCCGATGGAGGACCACTTCTTGCCGCCTCCTTTTTCGCTATTTGCTTTTCGATCTCCTCGACACGCTCGGCTGCGTTTCTATCTTCATCCTCCTGCTGGCCGGCAGTAAGCGGTTTCCCATTTCGCTCGACCAGTCGCCTGATCCGGTAACCCTTATAAAAAGAAAGTTGAAAAGTTTCAGACTCCTTGTCACGCAGCACACCGTCTTTCCCAAGCTCACGTCGAGTGGACCGCTGCATAAAGGAGTAAGTGTCAAGAAGATTCTCGACCCTGTCCTCATTCGCCTGCACCTGAGCGAGCAACGCCGGAATATCCGGCAGCGGTTCGGTCGACAGATTTGGAAAATCGAATTCGGACTTCGCGATCCGAACATTCGACCGGATCTCGGAGAAGACGGCTTCGTACCCTATACCATCAATTTCGATCTTTACGCGATGAGGTTGGCTGATCCCATTAACCGGTCGGAAGTCGGAATATTCGAAGGTTCGATTAGACTCGCCGGACGAGAATTCTTCCTTCAGCAGGGCATTAGAAGCGGCGTCGAACAACAGCCTGATCGTCGCGCCCTTAGCGGTATTGATAACAACTATGTTCGCTGGTTTATCGGCGACAGTGCCTTTGCCGCCCGTGACGAGCTTCGACTTCTCCCTTTTTATTTCCAGCCATAGCGAACTACGAAATGCGGCTTCGGCCTGGAAATCAATGCTTGAATCGCCGGTCAGCGTCCGCAGCCCGCTTCGCGAATCGCGGGCCCATCCCGACTTCCCGTTATAGCCAGATTCGATCTCGAAACCATCGATGTCAAAACTCAAGTTGTAGAGATTTGGCCGCGATGTCTGCATTAAGATGTGGCCGCCCGATCCATCGCTCAAACGCGTTATCGTCCCGCGTTTTTGCCACGAGTGTGCTCCACGGAGCGTCTTGTTGCCGCCCATCGCTTTTTCAGCCTGCTTTAGGATCTTCGCCGGCGACTGTGCCGCGAGCGTTACTACGCCCAACAGGTAGATCGACAACAACAGCTTTAACTTCATAGACTTCGTTCGGAACTTCGGGTCGTTGCGGGGAAAAGAAACAGACCCAACAGATAAAGTGCCGCGGCAAAAAACTGAATATATCCGGTCCCGGCCGAAAACCGCGGCAGATCCAACAGCCAGGTAAAAGCCTCTTGGGTGGGATTCTCGAGAATCCCACCCAGCCAGCTCTCGCTCGCCGGGGCCGTTAGATTTGCGAGGAGCAGATACTTGGCTACAAACGCGAGACCAAATAATCCGCCGAGGCTCTGTAACAGTTTCTTAGTGTCGAAATCGGCGAAAAGGTTGTTCCAGAGAGTCCAGAAGAAGCAGAACGCGACAATCCAGTAGGGCAAGCCCTGCTCGGGCAGAAGCGAATTGAAAATCTGAGTAGTGGCGGCAAAGAGTGATAGCAGTACGGCTCCGTTCGCCGTGTTCTTCAGGATCGAAAAGTCGTCGGCGAACCAGCCGTCAAGACGTATCAGTCCGGAGCGGAAAAACAGAACCAACAGGATCGTTGCGAAGATCAGGCACAGTAAAGCCGGTTTGAGGAATATAAGCGAAGTGTCGGCTGCGTTAAGCCTCAGGCCGCCGAGGAGCGCCACTGTAAGAAAGATTACAGGAAGCAAAAGGTAGAGAAGTACAATGCGCTGGTTTCCGGAGCGCGGCGCATCCGTAGAGACCACTGCGATATCGGCAGCTTTGTTAACCGCGAGGTCTTCGCCGGAGATGTCAGCAACGAGTTCGCCGGTGACCACGGTCTGTTCCTGTTTCTCGTCCTGTTTCATCCTATTTTCGCTCGCGGACGAGCCGCAGCGGATTAAAATCGTCAGCCGTGACTCTCATCCCTTCTTCGAGCTCATTCTTTAATTCCGCAGCGGTACGAAGCTGCAGAGACGGATCATCTGAGCGGAAATTTCGATCCAGCAGGGAAACTCTTTCGGCGGACTCCAGCGCCTGCCTGAAGAGTGCGTCGTCATTCGAAACGCGACCCCACCCTTGTCGGTAAAAGCTGTACGCAACGTAGAACTGTGTTCTCGGATCACGTTTTTCCGGATCGGCCTTATCGAATGAGTCTCGCGCGGCGATGAAGTTGTCCTGACGGAAACTGCGCAGTCCTTCATTGAATTTCGCCTGATCGATCTCATATGTTCCGGTCATGACCTGTCCTTTCGTGACAGCACTTTCGACCGTGCTCTTCGCTTTGATTGTGATCTCTTCGATCGAACGTGGCTCAGCCGCGTACAGGAAAACAACGAAAGTGCCGTAGATTACCACCAACGCTAAACCGGTCATCTGGATATACTTTTCGTTCATTGCTATAATCCTCGGCGTCCCTGAAAGAATACACTTTTCAACTTCGGAAATGCCATGACCAGGAAGTTCACGCTTCTTCTTCAGTTCGCTGTCGCCTTACTTTTGTTCCCCGCATCGGCGCTAGCTCACACTGACTGGAAAGGCTCTTATACTTTTGATGAAGACGGCGGCAAGAATGCCGGTGGATCCGCAATATTTATCTCGCACGAGCTGACGATATCCGACGGTGGTGAAGGGTTGGTCGCTACACTCGAGAGTAACGGATATCAAACATCTTCGAACCTGATCTGCAAGGCAAAGGCCGAGGGCTCGAAATTGCTCATCTATTTTCAGAGTTATGGCGAGAACAATATGTTTGAGCCTTATAAAGAAGGCGATCTGCTTTTGACCCTGGAATCGACGGTCGCGAAAGGCATACTGACCCACTGGGGAAAATTCACGGCCTCGATTCCTAAGAATCAAAAGTCCGGAAGGTCGTACTTCTCGAAGGTACCCGATAAAAACTTATGAGACAGATTTGGCTGACCGCGATCTTCATTACGTCATTTTGTGCGCTCGCGAATGCACAGCGATTTGCGGCTGACCTGGTTGTCGTCAACGCCAACATTCAAACGATGGCTATGCCGAAACAGGCGCGTTCGATCGCAGTGCTCGGCAGTAAGATCGTTGCCGTCGGAAGCGATGCGGATACAAAAGCGTTCATCGGTCCGAAAACGCGTGTTATCGATGCAAAAGGCAAGCTTGTCGTCCCGGGTTTCAACGACGCACACGTGCATTTTCTCGAGACGGGCGTTCAGCTTTCCTCGGTCGACCTTCGCGATGCGAAAACCCCGCAGGAGTTCGTCGAACGGATCAAGAATTTCGCCGCCAAACTTCCGAAAGGCAGGTGGATTCTCGGTGGAAAATGGGATCACGAGAACTGGACGCCGAACGATCTGCCGACTGCGGCCATGATCGATGCCGTTACTCCCGATCATCCCGTATTCATCGACCGGCTCGACGGTCACATGGCGCTCGCCAATACGCTCGCGATGACGCTGGCGAAGGTCGACAAGAGTGTTAAAGATGTCGCCGGAGGCGAGATCGTTCGCGATGCAGACGGCAATCCGACCGGAGTCTTTAAGGATGCGGCGATGTCGTATGTCTACCGAGTCATACCCGATATTTCTTTCGAACAGAAACTGGAAGCGGCGGCGGCTGCGAGTGAGCATGCAGCGAGTCTTGGCGTCACCAGCGTGCAGGACATGTCAGCCGGCACGGACGTCGGCGTGTATCAGGAATTACTGCGGCAGGGAAAACTAAAGACTCGCGTTTATGGGTGTTCGCCGCTTTCCAATTATTCGCGTTGGCAGAACACTGGGGTCAGATTCGCGTTCGGAGATGCGATGTTACGCGTTGGTTGTTTGAAGGGCTACGCGGACGGCAGTCTGGGCTCGACCACCGCGTGGTTTTTCGAGCCGTACCTCGATGCGTCGAGTTCAACGGGTCTTGCATCTGATGAGATACCAAAGACACCTGAGTACGTTCTCGGTGCCGACAAGGCTGGACTTCAAGTCAGGATCCATGCGATCGGCGACAAGGCGAACGCGACGATACTCGACATTTTCGCAAAAACCGTTCAATCGAACGGGCAGCGTGACCGGCGCTTTACGATCGAGCACGCGCAGCATCTGCGTCAGGAAGATATTCGCCGGTTCGGCGATCAAAAGGTGATCGCCTCGATGCAGCCGTTTCACGTAATCGATGACGGCCGCTGGGCGTGGAAGAGGCTCGACGAAAAACGTCTGAAGGGCACATACGCGTTTCGCACGCTGCTTGATTCCGGTTCCGTGCTGGCGTTCGGGTCCGACTCGCCAGTCGCCCCGCTCAATCCGATGTTAGGGGTCTACGCTGCCGTTACGCGACGCACACTAGACGAGAAGAATCCAAACGGCTGGATCCCGGAACAGAAGATCTCTACCGAAGAAACCGTTCGGGCATTCACCTGGGGCTCTGCTTACGCGGAGTTCCAGGAGAATGTCAAAGGAACGCTCGAGGCCGGCAAGCTCGCCGATTTCGTGATCCTCTCTGATGACATCTTCACGATAGATCCGGTGAAGATCCGCGATACAAAGGTTCTCGCCACCGTTGTCGACGGCCGGGTCGTCTATGAAGTGAGACCGTAGTTCCGCGTGGAGTTCCGGTCGATGATTCTTTTCATGAGTTTGGTGTCACTTGCATTTGCAATGCAGTGTGTGACTAGTGGTTAGGCTTTAAAGAACCTAACCACTAATCACACTAAGCACACGAAAAGACACGAAACAAACGGACAAAAACGGAAACGTCGTGTACCGCTTCTCTCTAATCATTCTCTTTGCCCTTCACTCTTTTGCCTTTGCACAGAATCGACCGGCTGATCTCGTTGTCGTTAACGCAAAAGTACACACAATGTCCTCGCGCAACTCAGTTGCCGAGGCGTTTTCCGTTACCGGAAACCGTATCTCGTCGGTCGGTACGAACGTTCTCATTCGAAAGCTGATCGGCCCGTCGACACGAGTTATCGACGCGAGAGGCAGACTCGTCATTCCCGGTTTCAACGACGCTCACGTGCATTTCATGGGGATCGGGAACACTTTTTCAACGATAGATCTTCGCGACGCGAAAACGCAGTCTGAGGTCGCCGCAAGGATCGCGCGCTATGTCAAATTCCTTCCACCTGGTCGCTGGGTACTGGGTGGCGGGCTGAGTCCGACGGTACATCTCGACAAATCCGCCATTGACAGAATTACCGAGGAAAATCCGGTATTCATCTATCAGGCAGATAGCCAAGGCGCGTTCGCCAATAGCCGCGCGTCCGCACTTTCAGGTTTGAAGTCTGAACCTGGCATCACTGGAAATGAGCGCGGCACGACAAGCGGTATTGTCCGAGATGATGCGCTGCGCAAAATCGCACGAGTGGTGCCGCCGGACCACACGCGAAACTGGTTGGAGATCGCTGAGACCGCGACGAGCTACTCAGCATCCCTGGGCGTAACCAGCGTGCAGGATATGCACTCGGACGACAGTCGTGAGATCTATCGTGAGCTCAAGCGGCAAGGAAAACTAAGGACGCGGGTTTACGACTGCATATCGCTGCCAGCATGGAAGAATCTTGTCCCTCGCGCGGCTATTAGCGACAACGCAATGGTTCGCGGCGGGTGCGTGAAGAGCTTCTCGGACGGTGATGAAGAAGCCTCGGCAGAATTACTAAAGAGCGTTATTGCGGCGGACAAGGCCGGATTGCAGGTGATGATCCACGCCATCGGAAATTCGGCAAACAGCATCGTTTTGAATGTCTTCGAGCGAGCGGCGAAAACAAACGGACAACGAGATCGACGGTTTCGTATCGAGCACGCTCATAATCCCCGGTCCGATGATCTCGTTCGATTTGGAGAGTCGAACGTTATAGCTTCCATGCAACCGTTTCTTTTCAATGGCGGCAGCGGCGGGTACTACTCAAGCTTGTTGAAACTAAAAACATCGATCGCGTTCGGGTCTGATGCTGCGATCACCGACATGAATCCTCTATTTGGTATCCATGCCGCGGTGAATGCCGGCACCGAATCGATATCCGTCTATGAAGCGGTTCGGGCGTACACGGTCGGTTCTGCTTACGCTGAGTTTCAGGAGAGAGAAAAGGGAATGATCGAGAGGGGCCAACTGGCGGATTTCGTGATTTTGTCGGATGATATTTTTACGATCGAGGCCGGAACGATAAACAAGGCGACCGTTATCATGACCGTTGCCGACGGCCGGACAGTTTATCAATCGAATTAAAAAT
Organism: Pyrinomonadaceae bacterium; assembly: GCA_036375155.1. Lineage (GTDB taxonomy): Bacteria > Acidobacteriota > Blastocatellia > Pyrinomonadales > Pyrinomonadaceae > OLB17. The sequence continues at coordinate 226 of DASUSJ010000243.1, read as the reverse complement.
AGAATATGAAAAAGATCTTACTTACTTTTGGATTAGTCGCAATATCTGCTTTCGTAGCTTCAGCCCAGACCGAGCTCAACAGCAAGGGCGAGCCCGTAGCAAAGAACGTTCAAAATGCGCCGGTTGAACTAAAGAGCGGCGAAAAGATAACACGCGGCGCCGCCCTGGAGCAGGGAACAAAGAAAGTCTCTCTCGAAAAAGCTCTGGCCGAGCCGGAGAAGTATGC
>DASUSJ010000242.1:0-5120 GCA_036375155.1 Pyrinomonadaceae bacterium | reverse complement strand
TCCATTTCCACGACCTGAGTGTGGTGGAATTTTAGACAGCCAGCGCCTCAGTTTTGGCAGAGCTTCTAAGTCGCGGCAATTTAAACAGCTTGCTCGACCTCCAAATCATAGAAAACCCTTGAGCAAGATCCCGTCCAGTTTCCGCTGCGGTGATTCATGCATGCTGCTTGGACTCTGAAACGGAAGTCGTAACCCCTCGGTCTCTTCTCATTCCCGGTAATGTTCATCTACGTCGTCTTTGCTCCCGAGGTAGGACAGGTCAGACCTGCGCTCAGCAGGAAACTGTGATTTCATTTGTTAGACCTCCTTTGCTGAAGCCGGCTTTTTCGAGATGTAAACGCCTCCGGTGAGAGCTACGACAGCCGGATCCCATTCACTAAGTCGGATCGCCGGCGACAGGGCGCAACGCCACCGGCCGAGATCCTGAGCATTACCGCCAAATAGGCTCCGCGTTCTTGTTCCGTGTCTTCTCCGTGTTTTCGTGTATTCAGTGGTTAATCTTGCGGCAGAACCACTGAACACACGGAAAGCGCGGAATAAAGCGGAACGCGAATAAGACACTTTTCAACCTGAACCGCACTTCAATTTCAGAGCGAACGAGCCCGGGCAGGGTGATTAAAGCGATCCCGTTCAGCGAGCAGATTTGCGAGGCGGATGGCCAGCGTACTGCCGGAAAACGACAATGAAACCCAAAGTGTTGCTCGTTGATGACAGTCAGCCGATGCGCGAGATCTTGAAAATGATGCTGGCCGACGCCGCCGTAGTTGTTGGGGAGTGCGGGGACGGTGCGGAGGCTTTGGACGCTTACACTCGACTGCAGCCCGATTGGGTTTTGATGGATGTAGACATGAAAGACGTTGACGGTATCGCGGCGACCCGCCAGATCATCGCCGCGTACCCGCAAGCGCAAGTCATGATCGTCACCGATCACGACGACCGAGAATTACGCCACGCGGCTCTCGAGGCGGGTGCACTGCGCTACGTCGTCAAGGAAGATCTGCTGTCGATTTTGGAGATCCTAAAGACTTGAAACGGACGGGCAGTCGATGACGATTTTCGTCGGAATCGAACCGACGAAAAGAAACGAATAACTCAAGTCTTGAGTTTGTTTATTTCGCAAAAGTTACATCTCTTAGCGTCAAGCGTCTGAAACACCGCAACCTGGATTAGGAGACAGACCTATGCCGTTAAAAAATGGAAATTGGGATCTCAATATCAATGGAACAGTGGGTACGCTCGCCATCGACGCTGTTGGGGCGGACGGGACCCTGGTCGGTAGACTATTCGAATTTGTGGGCGGCCCAGAATTGTCGATCGCTGGGTTTTGGAATGAGGTAGCTCAGTCGATCTCATTCCACACGATGATCCCGGATTCCGGTGCAGTCATCATCGATCCTTCTACCGGGCAACCTCTGATCGACCCCAATACCGGGGGGGCGATACCGATGCCGCAACCGCCGTCTGAGTTTAGAAGCTATCGAGGCTACTTGTTTTCAACGCCGCCACGTCCGTCACCTGGCCAGGACATTACGCTGACGCTTACTGGCGAAGTACAGGCTGACGCCTCGGGCGGGGCGGCCAATGCATCACCGATCAGTGCGTCATCGCGCCGGAACGTATTCGGATGGTTTGCCCAGATGAATGAAGTGATCTAGACGCCATCAGCAGGTATCTCGACACAGAAATGCGCCCGCAAGGACCTTTGTCCGCGGGCGCATATTATTTCTCCATTCGCTCGTATGTCGACCTCGGCGACGCTATGCGATATTGCTCAAGCTTCGGGCCGTCTTAGGATCTCAGCCAGGGCCGCTATCCGCGCGGAATCGGCAGCGTTCTTCGCCCCTCCGTTTTTCCTCAGCGAAGAAGCCAGGCTTTTTAGCTTTTTCATATCCTTTCGGGACGCCTCAGCTTTATTGATCGCCGCTCGCAGGCTCGCGATCTCTGCCGAAGATAATCCGCCCGAGCGCTCGAGCTGATCGATGTAAGCCTTCGCTACGACCAACTTTCGCGGCCATACAATTTTCTGCTGGTTCTGCACATTTAGCTCAGCGACTTGAACCGTTTTCGCAGCGTCGATCTCGTTCTGCGTGAGATTCTCGGTCGGCGTCAACTCAAGTATGTCGAGTCCGCGGGCCATCTCAGCCGAGTAAATGCGACCGTTGTACCAGTAGGCCGACCAGGTGCCGCCCGATACGAGCACCTTCCCGTCGACCGGGCCGCGATCAAAATAGGCAATCTCGAGCGGACGTTCCGGGTCCGTGAAATCCATTACCGATATCCCGCCCTGGTACCAGGCTTGTACCATAACGTCGCGGCCCGGAACCGGAACCAGCGAGCCGTTATGGGCGACGCAATTCTCAGTATCGCCCTGTGCCGCGGGCAGCTTGTAGTAGCTTGCGAACTGAAGCTTGTTGTCGCTCAGCCGAAAAACCGAGTTAGCTCCCCATACGTTCGGATCGGTCGCGCGGCAGCGCGGTCCGCCGCCGCCGCCCCACTCATCCGTAAACACAACCTTTTTCCCGTCGTTCGAAAATGAAGCCGAGTGCCAGTACGCATAGTTCGGGTCATTTACCGCGTCGATTCGCTTCGGATTCACGGGATCTTTGATGTCCAGCAAAATTCCATTTCCGGAGCACGCTCCGGCCGCGAGGCCGATTTCGGAATACACCGTAATGTCGTGACACTGGTTGGTCGCGGATGGCTTACCGGTGCCATGCGTTGCTGCGGATTGCAGAGCATTGATCACGCCCGTGCGCGGATCTATAAAAACCCGGGGGCTTGAGACCACCTTGGCATCCTGCGGTGACGCGAGAGGGACCTTGATCACTTCGATACGAAACAGTGCGGTATTTGGATCTTTGTCCGGCGCTTCGCCTGAACAGCCGGCCAGCTCTTCCGCCTGCCGCACGAAAGACGTTCCCGAAACATAGATGTAAACGTTGTCTTTATCATTTGGATCAATGACCAGGGTATGCGTGTGCGAACCACGGCAAGTTTGTACCGCCGCAACCTGTTTTGGATTCGTGATGTCGCTGATGTCAAAGATACGAACGCCACGGAAGCGATCTTTCTGCGCCGCGGGCGGGTTCCATCCCGTCTGTCCGGCCGCTGGCGGCGGGTTAGGCGGAAATCCCTGCGCACCGCAATCAAGCCTGCCGTTTGGCGACTCCACCGACATAAACATTAGATTCTTATAAACAGACGGGTCACCTTGTCCTCCCGGACAGACCATCGACGTTACAAGTCGCGCCGTTGCGGGATCGGCGATGTCATAGATGTTGATGCCGTAATAGTTTCCGACGAACACGTGGTTGCCCTGGAACGCCAGGTCCGAGTTCGTAAATGCGCCCTGTGCTATTCCAACTTGAACGGCCTTTGGTATCTTCGAGGTGTCGGTGATGCCGAAAGACTCCAGCATCTTTTGCACCCTTGGATCGTCCGGGTTATCCGTGCCGAGTTGGAATGAATCCGGCTTTTTAAGCAACTGCAGGTGTCTCATGCCGAGGGCCCGCTCGCCGGCATCGTAAAGTCCGGGCGACAGATTAAAGCGTGGGTCACTTGTATTTGATCCCACCATCCCCGGCGGCAGCGTAGGTGCCGGAGTCGGCTTCGCCTGGCCAACCGTCGCGATCACGAAACCGGAACACAAAAAAAGAAAAGATGTTACTAAATGGAAAGCGATTCTATGCATTCGATTCATTGTTATCTCTACGGACGTTCCCCCAACATTGTTTCCATCACCCTAATCTCCGCCCGCTGCCCGTTATCGACCTCGGTTGCGAAGTTGAAGAGTTCGGAGTCCTGCCCCGAACCGGCAGTATTGAATAGTTCCTCGACCATCACAAGGGCACCTTTGTGATGCTGGATCATACCGGTTAAGAACAGACGATCGAATTCTGCACCCTTCGCATTTTTCAGTGCCTCCATCTGTTCCTGAGTGAGCATCCCGGGCATAAGCATGTGATGCTGATGTTTCGACATATCCATGCCTGGCGCGTGCTGCATCGATGGCATGGACATCGAAGTAGACTCGCCCCTCAGCTCGAGCCACCGCACCATGTACTTCATCTCATCGGCCTGCGAGTGGCTGATACGCGAGCCCAGCAAACGGAGATTCTTATTCGTCGTCCGCTCGTTGATCAGCGCGGTCATCTCGATCGCCTGCGCATGGTGCATGATCATCCCCTGCATGAACTCGACGTCCTTGGCAGACAGCGGCGGCAGTTTCGCTCGGGTAGTCGAGGGCAATATCTGCGTCGCCTGACCCGGAGCCCCCGGCTGCACAATAACCGGGTGCGGCTTTGTTTCAGCTTGCTGTGCGTGAACTGCGAACGAGAAGAAGGACAGGATAGCACCCACGGCAAGGAGGACGTTTCGCAATATTGAGTCACCGCTCAAATTGCGCCCGATACTTAGTGCGAACGATTGCATGGATCTTCCCGAAATCAATGACCCTATCATACAAAAAAGCTAGCTCCCGTCGCCATTACGACGACTCGTCTGACGTCGTTATGACAGAGCTTGGTTGCCCCTGATGTCGTTACGAAGTCGCCAGCCAGATTGAGGGATCTGATCAGAAATTCTAAGGATCGAGGAGGCGATCGGAATCGAACCGATAAATAGAGGTTTTGCAGTTTTGCAAGACCTTTCTCTTAGATTCCAAGAGTTTGCCTGCCATCGAAAAAACAAGATCTCATCGTAGTTCCGTAAGTTTAAGTTTCGTCTACCTTTGCCCAGATTGGCGTAGTTGGCACACAATAAGCAGACAAATGCTTGCTCCAAGGCTGAATCTCTGTCAGTCGAGACGTTTGGACGAAGTTCATACATTGGTGATCGGTAGGCCAGTTTGGACTCGGCCACGCAATTTCTTGAAGAGGTTTTCGGCCGTGGCATCATCTTGAATCTGACGGTTTTTGATTATGGCGGAACCGGTACTGGCCGACATTCACTCAACCTTTACTGATAAACACAGACCCAAGGAAACTCCTCAGGGAAAATATCTCTGGATCTTATCGCTAACCGCATTGGGCGTGGTGTACGGAGACATAGGCACATCTCCCCTGTACGCCATCCGCGAGTGCTTTCACGGCCCGCACTCGATAACACCATCTCCCGAGAAC
>DASUSJ010000241.1:0-19990 GCA_036375155.1 Pyrinomonadaceae bacterium | reverse complement strand
GAAACAACACGTAGGCGCGAACTGTCACTACCGGCTGGCGATACTGACCTCGCTGGAGAGGAATTTGACTCAAGGCCGTTTGCAAACCACCATCAGTCCATCTCGGATCGGAAGTAGGACATTCGACACGCGCTCGTCCGCCATAACCATCCGGTTGAAGTCGTGAAGTGCTTGCGCGTTCTCATCCTTTTCGTCCTCGAGTACCTTACCGCTCCAGAGAACGTTATCCGCGACGATAAAACCGCCGGGGCGAAGTTTGTCCAAGACCAGATCGTAGTATTTCGAGTAGTTCGGCTTGTCCGCGTCGATGAACACCACGTCGAATGTGCCAGGAAGTGCGGGAATGATTTCGACGGCGTTACCCAGACGGAATTCGATGCGGTCGTTGTATTCGGTCCGTGCCACGAAGGAGCGCGCGACCTTGTTCGTTTCAGCATTCACATCCAGCGTAATGACCTTGCCGCCGTCCGCAAGGCCTTCGGCGAAACAAAGCGCCGAATAACCAAGATACGTTCCGATCTCGAGCACGACATGTGGACGTATCATCCGCGAGAGCATCGCCAGAACACGGCCCTGAAAAAAGCCGGACAGCATCGACGAATCTTCATAGTGCTCATAGCAATGCCGGCGCAGCTCCGCGAGAACATCACTCTCGCCCGAAGTAAACTGCTCGGCATATTCGGTTAGTTCATTCTTGATCTCGTTCATAACTTAAAACGGTTTCACGCAGAGCTCGCAGAGGACGCAGAGAGAGCGTCGACGAGACGCGTGACCGCAACCCTCTGCGGGCTCTGCGGGTTCTGCGTGAAACAGATCCCCGCTACACATCAACTCTCACGAGCCCACGCTTGATCGCGGTCGTGGCCGCAGATGTTCTATCCGAGACCCCGATCTTGTCGAAGATATTTTTGACGTGCGTCTTCACCGTGTTCTCACTTACGTCAAGAGCGAACGCGATCTCCTTGTTCGACATTCCGCCGACGATCATTCTTAGGACATTGCTCTCGGCGGGTGTCAGATCTTCCTGACCAAGGGTCTCGCCAAGGATCCGTGCGATATCTTCCGGAATATATTTTCGACCCGCGGCGACCGTTCGGATCGCGGTGACAAGTTCGCCGGGCGAGACGTCCTTGCAGATGTAGCCGCCGGCACCTTTTTTCAATGCCTTTGTTATCTCCGCATCACCGGCATGCTCGGCAAGTACGATTATCCGAGCTTTCGGATCTTTGATGAAGTAGTTGTCGAGATCGTCGATCGAGCACGAGTCGGGAAATCGCAGGCCGAGAATGGTGATGTCCGGTGCAAGTCTCTGGAAAAGGGCAAAACCGTCGGCAGCATTGTCAGCCTCAGCAATAAGCTCGATGTCGTCTTCGCCATCGACAACGGAGCGGACACCGAGTCGCGTGAGTGGCTGATTCTCGATGAGAAGAAGTCGGATCGACATAAATCCAGCCCCGGGGACCAGCACCAACCTGTCACCGCCCGGCCGCGATCAAGATTTTGGCTCAGCTAGCTCGGCAGTGAACTCTACGATCGGCCGTACGATATCCGTATCGTAGTTTGTTGGCACGTGCTGCATGACCGCCGTCATACGCTCCAATCCCATTCCGGTATCGACCGATGGAGCCGGCAGCGGTGTCAATGTGAATGTCCCGTCGTCATTCTGCGTACGGTTGTATTGCATGAAGACAAGGTTCCATATCTCAATGGTCGTGTCGCCGGGACCGTTAACCCACTCCGGTGAGTTCTTTTCCGGGTCCGACGGATCGTCGCCCATGTAGTAATGAACTTCCGAGCAGGGTCCGCACGGACCGGTGTCACCCATCTGCCAGAAGTTGTCTTTACGTCCAAATCCGAGTACGCGATCAGGCGGGGCACCAACCTTGATCCATAGATCACGGGCCTCGTCATCGGGCCCGACCTCGTCGTCGCCTTCGAAGACCGAGAACCACAGCCGTTCGGGATCGAGCTTGAATTCATTCACCAGCAGATCCCAGGCAAACTTGATCGCCTCTTCCTTAAAGTAATCGCCAAAGGAGAAATTGCCGAGCATCTCGAAGAAAGTATGATGCCGAGCAGTTTTGCCGACCTCGTCGAGATCGTTATGTTTGCCGCCCGCACGTATGCATTTTTGTGACGACACTGCTCGCTTGTAATCTCGTTTTTCGTTCCCGAGAAAGACGTCCTTGAACTGGTTCATGCCAGCGTTAACGAAAAGAAGCGTCGGGTCATTGGCCGGAAGCAGCGGAGCGGACGGCACGATCCTGTGTCCCCGTTTCTCGAAATAATCGAAAAATTTCTGTCTGATCTCGTTGCCTGTCATCAGGAAAAAAGTTTAGCACACGCGTGGTCGTCAGGAGCTACAGGTACTGCCGATAGGCCAGGTTAGTCTCCTGCTTGCTCACCCTCAACATCGGACAAACTCAGTGGACGGAGGTCCCCGAGGGGGGACAAAGTTAATAGCCTGAGGTAAGGCCGAAGGCCGCAACCCCAGGGAGTCGAACATTCGTGGACTGTTCGACCTTGTTCATCGATCGCAGTCTGGGCGATGCTTCCCGTCAGCCCTGCGGAGGGTTGCCGGCTTTGAGAGTGGTCTATGCCGACGCTTAAATGTTGATCTTCCGAAGGCCCCATACCAGCCGCAGAAACGGCGGTACTGACCGTGGCGGACTATTTTGCCGGGATGAACTTCAACGCCACCGAGTTGATGCAATACCTCAAGCCCGTCGGTTCGGGACCATCATCAAAAACGTGTCCAAGATGTGAACCGCAACGAGCACAAAGGACTTCCGTCCGCGTCTCACCGGCCAAACTATTGTCGACTTCCTCTGCCACATTCCCGGTGCGAATTACCTGGTAAAAGCTCGGCCAGCCAGTACCCGAATCGAACTTGTGTTTCGAGCTGAAGAGATGCAATCCACATGCGCCGCAGGCATAGACGCCCTTTCGCTTGTTGTCGGTGAGCTTTCCGCTGTAAGCGCGTTCCGTGCCTTTCTGACGCAGCACGTAAAACGCGCTGGGTTGTAGGATCTTCTTCCACTCGGCTTCAGTCCGAACGACCTTCTCTCCTGAGAAAACCTCGTCGTCTGACATCGACTGAAGGCTGCGAGTTCCCGGATCCCGCCTGGACGGTGAGCCGGTGCTATTCCTTGTCTGACCGATTGCGATGGCGACTGTTATCACGATCACAGCAGCGACGAGTATTATGCCGATCTTGATGTTCATAATTGCACCTTAAGATTCTATACCCTTCCTCAAACTATTTATTCCGCATACCAGAAAACAAAAAAGGCGTCAGGAATAATCCTATCTGACGCCTTCAAAACTACCCTGGCTCGAAAGTTAATTCGGTAGTACGACCGTGTCGACAACGTGAACGACACCGTTCGACTGACGAACGTCGGCGATAGTGACTACCGACCTCCCACCTTTTTCATCCGTCAAGACGAGGTTCTTGCCATCCATCGTCGCGGTGAGAGTTCCGCCCGCTACGGTTTTGAATTCGGCTTTCCCGCCGCCGGCCTTGATCGCTTTCATGATCGACTTTGAATCCGCATTGCCCGCGACGACGTGATACGTCAGGATCTTCGTGAGTGTCGCTTTGTTCTCAGGCTTTACCAGCGTTTCGACGGTTCCTGCCGGCAGCTTCTCGAACGCGGCATTGGTCGGTGCGAAAACGGTGAACGGGCCCGCACTCGCCAGGGTATCGACCAGTCCGGCAGCCTTCACCGCGGCGACCAGAGTTGTAAGATCCTTCGAATTCACAGCGTTCTCGACGATGTTCTTCGACTTATACATGGCGGCTCCGCCGACAGTCGGATTATCGTCCTTCATCATTTGCGCGGAAACGTCGACGGTCGATGCAACTATGGCGATCGCAAAAACAAACGTACTCAAAATTAATTTCTTCATTATTTCTTCCCCTTTCGTAATTGATCTTCAAAAGGAAATGTTTCCCTTTGCAATCTGGTTTCGGCAGACGGCGAGGTTCGGATTCAGAAAATAAAAAAGGGGCCGTCTGAAAAGTCACTGAGGGCAACGAATTTTAATAGCCGGACCGGAGCGGGCGACGTCACACCATGTTTGCGAAGTATGCGGGCTCTGAAAGGTGGAACTCGATCGCCGGTGATTTGGCACTTCCAGGTCGGGACCGATCGTCGAATAGATCGTGGGGTAACTTGAACTTGTCCTCTTTGGGAACCTTTGAGACAGCACGTGCGACCGAATGACCCGAACGCCGCCTTACAGTCCCGACATCTTTTCGCGGATGAGGTCGTAGGAAAACCCTTGTCTCAGCAAATGATCGTAGAACTTCTTCTTGTCATCGCGTGTCTCCGGCTTTCCTTTCAGACGAAGGCGCTTTGCGATCGCCGCGTCGATCAACTCACTTTCCGGCATTTTTTCAAACGCCTCGGTTATCGCGGCCTCGACAGTTTCGCGATCGAGTTTTTTTCGTGACATCGTTTGCTGCAGACGCCGTTTCCCTTGCGGCTTTTGGCGTAACTTGGAAAGCGCGGTGTCGTGAGCGAACTGTGAATCGTCGAGGTACCCGTATTCTTTTAGCTTTTCAATCGCGCCGTCGACGATCTCATCATTTGTCCAGTTCTTCTCCAGCAAACGCTCACGCAGTTCGCCTACAGACCGAGGTTTCGCAGCAAGGAGCTTCACGGCGCGATTCATTGTCCTCTCACGCGCTTTTACTGGATCTTTGATGACACGCTCGTCCGGCGGGACCGATCGCCTGTTTCTGTTTGTTCGAAACACAACTCAAAAGTATAACCATATTCGCCCAGCTGGCTTATCTATGCATCTAATGAGATTTTGGCCTGTTAACTGCTTTCATAAGACATATGTTGATCGATCAGATAAAGATCCACGAAAACTTCGGCTCGAAGCATCTTGACCATCCGCGCACCGTGTCCGTTTACCTTCCGCCGGGCTACAGCGAGGCGCCCGATCGGAGCTATCCGGTCATGTATATGCATGACGGCCAGAATCTCTGGAACCCGGCCGATGCCTTCGGCGGGATGGTATGGTCGGCGGACGAGACAGCTCAGGGTTTGATCGTGTCGGGAGCGATCTCCCCGCTGATGATCGTCGGCATCTACAACGGCGGTGAGCATCGGGTAAATGAATACACTCCTGTCCCCGCTGACCGCGGGCGAATGCGCGGGCACGGCGGTAAAGCGGATGCGTACGGCCGGATGATCATTGAGGAATTGAAACCTTTTATCGATCGCGAATATCGCACGCGTCCGGAGCGCGAATTCACGGGTCTCGGCGGTTCCTCGCTGGGCGGTCTCGCGTCGCTATATCTTGGATTAAAGCGCCCTGACGTTTTCAGCCGGCTTGCCGTAATGTCGCCTTCGGTGTGGTGGGCGAACAACCAGATAATTCGCGAAGTGGCTAAGACCGGTGAACGTTTGCCTCTCAGAATATGGCTCGATATCGGCAAGCGCGAGGGCCCAAAGATCAAGCACCAGGTCCGCGCGCTGAAAGAGATATTGCTAGCGAATGGTTGGCGCTCCGGCGAGGATTTCGCGTATTTTGAATTCCCGGACGCCCGGCACGAGGAGTCTGCATGGGCTGCCCGCTTTGGCGAGGTGCTCAAGTTCCTGTACCCGCCGATCTAATACGCCGGCCTTCAGGTAAAATCACATTACCGATGGACGGACTTCTCATCATCGATAAACCAGCGGGACTGACATCGCACGACGTCGTTGTGCGCGCGCGCCGGATCCTCCGCACAAAAAGCGTCGGCCACACAGGGACCCTCGACCCGTTCGCGACAGGCGTCCTCGTCCTGCTGGTCGGCAAAGCGACGCGACTGGCCCGGTTCGCGGACAAAGACCAGAAAGAGTACGAAGCGTTAGTGCAGTTCGGCTCTGAGACAGATACGGGTGACAAAACCGGATCGCGGATCGCGGAATGCGGAATGCGGAATGAAGAACTTTCGGAGCGGATGAGATCCACGGATTGGGAGAGCGTGTTCGCGAAGTTTCGTGGCGAGATCATGCAGACACCGCCGATGTTCTCCGCGAAAAAGATCGAGGGGAAGAAACTGTACGAGTTAGCCCGTAAAGGTATAGACGTGGAAAGAGAACCGGTGAAGGTTCTGATACATCGACTCGAATTGTTACCTCACGAAATCGGAATCCCGGATTCCAGACTCAGCATTCGAGTGGTTTGCTCGGCAGGTACTTACATTCGAACGCTTGCCGAGGACATTGGCCGCGATGTGGGGACCGGCGCGCACCTCGTCGAGCTGCGCCGTACCGCTGCCGGACGCTTCAATCTGGACGATGCGATTGGCCTTGATCAACTCGAGCAGCTCGACGATCCGAACAGTACCCTTAAACCGATCAACGACATCGTCGGCTATTTGCCGGCGGTTATTCTGGCCCCCGACCGTGTCGAGAAAACGAAGAACGGTCTTTCGACACGTGTTATCGGTGATGGGATTGCAGACGCTGCGTTCGTAAGAATGCTCGACACCGGTGGCGGTTTGATCGCGATCGGTACTTACGATGCTGCCGAGAAAACCGTGAAACCGAAAATCGTTTTGGGATAAAATTGCGTATAGGTTTTATGAAAAAGCGGAATCTTGCACTGGCATTTGGTGGAGCGATAGGGGCGGCGGTTGCGGTAAAGATGCTTACGCGGGCTAAGACCGTGAACTGGGATGACGTTTCTCGCCTCATTCCTCATTCTGAGAACTCACATTTCGTGCAAGTCGATGGAGCGCGCGTCCACTACCAGGAATTCGGCGAGCCTTCGCATCCGACGATCGTTCTGATACACGGCTACACAGCATCGCTTTACGTCTGGAAAACGGTCGCACCGATGCTGGCCGCGGCCGGGTTTCACGTTGTGGCGTTGGATCTCCTTGGCTTTGGGTACTCAGATAAGCCAAAGTGGTTCGATTACGCGATCAGCTCCCAGGCGCGCCTCGTGGCGCGTTTTATGAACCGACTCGGAATCGGCCGCGCGTCTATGGTCGGAAGCTCATACGGCGGTGCCGTTGCCGCAACCCTCGCGCTCGACTACCCGGAACGTGTGGAAAAGCTCGTGCTCGTCGATACGGTCAGCAATGACAATTTGAAAAGTCATCCGATATTTAAGCTAGCTGCGATCCCGGGAGTAGGGGAAGCGATCACTCCTTTTCTTATCGATTCGCGGAGGTTCCAGCGCCGGAGAATGCGCGGCACACTTGCACCGGCGAATCATCGACTCATCACAGATGAGCGTATCGAAGGCGTTCTTCGCCCACTGACAGCGGCCGACGCGCACCACTCACTGCTCGCGACATCGCGGGCATGGGATGCAGGCCGGATCGAGAACGACGCTCATCTCATCGGACAGCCTACCCTCATCATCTGGGGCGAAGAGGACAAGGTCATACCGGTTGAGGACGGTCACAAACTTCACGAGGTTATCCTCAACTCGAGATTGGTCGTTTTTGAGAACTGCGGACACATTCCGCAGGAAGAAAAAAGCGATCTGTTCGCGGAGCTGGTCACAGAATTCTGCAAGGATCCAAAAGGCCGAATCGGCGCGCGAGGAGTATGAACGACTGTAGAGGAACCCAGACGGCATCATCGGAAATATCGAAAATGTCCGGTGATCGGCCAGTCAAATAAACGGTCCTCCGCGGTCGTGCCGGCCCCGATATTGTGGATGATAAGGTACCGTCCGCTATGCTCACTCCATAAATTCGAAACGATCCCGATGTGAGTCATTCCCCTACCGTCCAGGTCCCATGAGACGACATCGCCCGGTTGGTAATCGCTCGCATTCACCGTTACCGGCAGCGCCTTTCCGCGGCGCTTGAAGAAGGTCTGCAGATTTGGCACCCGGCGGTGGTCGATGTTTGTGTCCGGCTTCCTCAATCCCCATTTTTTCGGATACGCTGAGAAGTTCGCCGCCATGTCCTCGTGAACTTCACGTTGCAGGTCGACCCCCGCACTCCTGAAGCTGCGGATCACGACGTCCGTACACGAACCCGTTTCCGCCGGCACGTCCCCATTCGGATATGGGATAACGAAATATTTCTGCGTGTAGCTGCGAGTAGTTCTGGTTTGCTCAATCCCGCTTTCAACGACAGTTCTGATGACCGGCGACGAGAGTTCCGTCGCGGTTGCGCTGCTGGACGCTGTCTCCGAGTGTCGAAAACGTGTGTTGCACCCGCAGAAAACGACGAGTGGTATCAGCATCAGTGCGGCGATGTAGTACGCCCATTTCATAGCGGCCGAACCTTTAGACGATGCCCGAAGACAAATGTTCCGACAAGTTTATTTTTCCTGTTTTCACAGTGATAATCCTTGCGTGCACGATCTCGCCTTATTTAACGGTCAGATAACCTCCGCCTCTGTCCTGCGTGTAGATGCGCTTTCGGTTGCGGCGCTTTACGGGAAGGGAGTTTTCACGACTGTGGCCATCTACAACGGAAAACCGTTCTTGTGGGACAAGCACTGGCACCGATTGATGGATAATTCAGAACGTCTGGAAATCGGTCTTTCACAATTCACCGAGGACTCGATGCGAAACGCGCTACACGACCTTATTCTGCAGAATGGGGTGAATAATGGCCGCGCAAGAATTACGGTTTTCGACGAATCCGCAAGCGACCTTTGGTCGACGTCATCTGGTTCGAAGATCAGTCTGCTGATCACAACTGCCGACTTCACGGCAAAGCGGGAGAACTTAAGGTTAGGTGTTTCGCCCTACCGGGTTAATACGACATCCCCGCTGGCCGGCGTGAAATCTACAAACTATCTTGAGCGTATCGTAGCGCTCGCGAGTATGAGAAACAGCGGCTCGGATGAAGCTGTTCAGCTCAACGAACGTGATGAGATCGCTTCGGCGTTAATGGCAAATATGTTCTGGTTAAAGGAGGGACAGCTGTTTACGCCGTCGCTTGCAACCGGCTGCCTGCCGGGAACAACCCGCGAATTCGTCATCGAGAATCTCAAATGCGGGGAGGTTGAGGCCGGGATCACGGAACTCGAATCTGCTGATGAGATCTTCCTGACCTCGGCCGGTATCGGGGTAATCCAGGTAAGCGAATTCCACGGCCGTGCCCTTCTCGGACGACGGCACCCGATCGCCGAGCTCATCCCACCCGGCTAGCCGACACAAAAATACACGAAACCGTTTCGGATGGCTCCGCGGTTTCGTGCTATCAAAACTTTGATGTTAACTATGCAGCCGTCTCGAAAAGTGCAAGTATCTGCTTGCCTTCGTTCGAACGCGGGTCGATCGTACGGATATGCTTCTGTCCCTGCATTTCCCAGATCGCCGTTACGACGCCTTCTTTTTCGACTGCCTGATAATGTACATCCTCGGTCGTCGGCTGCTCAGCTGCTTTTACTGCTTCTTCTGACATTCTAAAAAGAGATCTCCTTTACTATTCGCCGCCGCCTTGCTTCTCGGCGATCGTGATCGTCGGTTTTGCTTCAGTTGTCTCTGCGGAATCTTCGGAATCGTCCAGCTCGGCAATGGTGATAGTCGGCTTTGCGCTCATTTCTTCGGTAGTGTTGTCTTTTTCGTCTTGTTCTGGCATATGTCTTCTCCTTATATCGGTCGGGTCATTCGGCGATCGTAATCGTAAGCCTATACTTACCGTTATTTATCACGAACGTATTCGGATCGTCGCCCGGTTCCGCAAAGCTTGTTGAGTCCGACTCGGTATCCGACAACTCGGCGATCGTGATCGTTACTCTCTTACCGCCTTCGGCATCAATCAGAGCGTCACTTTCTGGCATGGGGGTATCCTCCAAAGGGCACTAGACTAAATAAAACCGTAAGTAAGGTCTAGATTCTACACGCGTGTTAACGGAATTGTCGAGTTTTTGTCACTTCCCACCCCATCACTCGTTTCCCCAGGGGTTTCCTTTGCGACCTTCGCGGGCTTTGCGTGAGATAAGACCTTTTCACACAACGCCCGAAAATCGCAAAGCCCAATCCCGTTTACAAACGGTCCGCGCTTCGCCTAAGAGGAGGGGTTTCAGGAAATGAGGCCCGTCAACTCCAAATCTGTCTTGGTAATAGCGAACTCGCTCCAATTACATAACGCATTATTTCGTTCTGCGTGGCGTAAGCTCATAGAACCAGAAATCGTTGTTCGGCTGATCTATTTTCAACTCGTCCGTTTTGCCGTTCTTATCGATCGTAAACGTGACAAAACCCCTCGGGAAATTGTATGCCACCGACGGTCGCCATTTGATCACGAACGTGTCGTAATGCCAGTGCTCGAGGTCGGCCACAAAATTCGGCGACGGTGCAAAACGCATAACGAGTTTTCCGTTGTCTTCAGCGATCGCTATGTCGCCGTAAAGCTTGTCCGAGTAGGTACCGACGTATCCGGAAAGCGGCAGGGTGGGTCGCGTGTTCGCTGCCCGTGCGGCGTCTACTTTCTTCCGCTCCTCTTCGGCGGCAGCCTTGTTACGATTCATCTGTTCGACCGCTTCCGCGCTCCAGTCGCGTTTCGGGGCGTTCACAAAGACGTCGCGGATCTTGCTCATCGTCACGGCAAAGCCCGGAGACTCGTTGTTGCTCAGTACAACGAAACCTACATTCTCTTCCGGAATCAGAACCGTGTACGACAACATACCGTCGAGACCGCCGCTGTGGTTGATGATCTTACGGCCGTGATAATCGTAGACGAACCAGCCCATCGCAACACCGCTAAAATGTCGCGTCGGATTGTTTTTGGACGCCGCCTCTGAGATAGGTTGTGTGAGATACGGCTGGTGCATCTGCCACCACTGCTGCTCGCTGAAGATCTGCTTACCTTCGAATTTCCCGCGTCCGAGTTGCAACCGCACCCATTTCGAAAGGTCGGCGACCGACGAATTCAATCCCGCCGCCGCCATCGCACCGTCGACATTTCCCCGGTGCAGCACACGTAAGGTTCCGCCCGATTCGTTATGCGGCCAGGCGGCATTGTCCGGCAGACTCTTGATGCTGCACGTCGTGCGCGACATGCCCAGCGGCGTCAGGATCCGCTCGCGGATGAAATCACACCACGGCTTGCCCGAGACTTTCTCGATCACCTCGCCCGCGGCGATGAACATCAGATTCTGATAGCCGTAACGGGTCCGGAAACTCGAGACTGGTTTCAAATAGCGCACGCGGGTCAGGACCTCTTCCGGAGAAAAAGTCGCCTCGTACCAGAGCAGGTCACCGCTAAATGTATCCAACCCGACACGGTGCGTAACGAGATCCCGCACCGTCAGCTCGCTCGTCACCCACGGGTCGTACATTTGAAAATCCGGAAGGTATTTCGAGACCTTGTCATCCCATGCCAGTTTTTTTTCGTCGACGAGAATAGCCAGGCCCGCGGTCGTGAACGCTTTTGTGTTCGACGCGATCGCAAAAATCGTGTTCTCGTCGACCGGCTCGTTCTTGCCCAGCTCGCGGGTGCCGTATCCTTTAGCGAACGCAACCTTGTCATCCTTCACTACAGCGATGGCCATACCCGGGCCTTTGTGGGTCGACATGACCGCGTTCGCATACGCATCGATCTCCCGGAGCCGGTCGTCTAGTGCTTGCGAAAAGACGAAAAGTTGAAAGACAAGGGTAAATAGGATGATTGCAGTGATCTTTTTCATAAACCTCTTCTTAGTGGATAGATGATAGTTGATAGTTCGTGAAATGACAGTTGTCGTTAAAGTGGACAGTGGAGAGTGACACTGAACAGAAGCTGGAGACTGAACGGTTGAAAGCCTCGCCGGGGTCACGAACCGTCAACTATCAACTATCCCAAACAGCCGCCACTCACCTTCCAGTCCGTCGAATGTTTCAGTCCCGTCTTCTTCAAAGATGATTCCCGAACCGGCGACCAGATCTTTCACCGTTCGCGATACGAGGATCGAGCCAGCCGGTGCCTTCTTCGCTATTCGGTCAGCAAGATCGACGGCAAAACCGCTGTAGGTATCGCCGACCCGGTCGCATTCTCCCGTGTGAATTCCGATCAGCAGATCTACACCATCGTCTTTTGCGATTAGAGTGGCACACCTGATCGCCCGCGCAGGGCCGTCGAAAGAAGCGACGACGCAATACTCTCCGCAGGCGATCTCGTTGCCCTTGAAAAGTTCGAACTGTTTCCGGATGAACGCTTTCGAGCTTTCGAGAATATCACTCGAAAGTTCTTGTCCGCCGATCTGAACGTTCATCACAGTCGTAAGCACTCGATCGTGGTCGCTCGCCATGAGCGTTCCGGTGACGAACCGCTCGATCTCATCGAGTATCTCATCCTGGTTTCCGACAAACGGCAAATGGTCGTTACCCGGGAACTCGACGTAACGGCTGCCGGGGATCTTTGATGCGACATACCGGCCCTCTTCCACTTTCAAACAAAGGTCGCCGGTACGGTGTATGACAAGCGTCGGCACTCGCACAAGCGGCAGCACGTTTCGGACATCGATCTCGGCATTCATTGTGGTGAGCGCGACGGCGGCGCCCGGGCTCGCTCCCATCCGAAGATACTCGGCCCACCATTCGCGAAATTCGGGATCGTTGGCCATCGACGGCGCCCGCTCCTCTATACCAACTGGCCTTCCCCAATCTGACTTTACGAGGTCGATGAACGCGCGCCGTTGTTCGCTGCTCGGCGCCCAAGGATAATCCGTGTCGCGGATCCGCTTTGCATACGTGCCGATCATGACCAGTGCAGCAGTGCGTTCCGGATAGGTGGCGGCGAATAAGGAACACATAGGTCCGCCTTCGGAAACACCGATCAGCACCGCCCGGTCTGACCCGACGGCGTCCATCACGGCATGAACGTCCTCCATTCTCTGCTCTAGCGTCGGAAGCTCGTTCACCGGAACGCGATCCGAAAGGCCAGTCCCGCGTTTGTCGAAGAGTATCAGCCGGGAGAACGAAGCTAACCGGTCGAGAAACGATGCGAACAGGTGGTGTTTCCAGAAATACTCCAGATGCGAGATCCAGCCCATCACGAAAACAATGTCGATGTCCCCTTCGCCGACGACCTGGTAGGCGATGTTCACATCACCGCTCTGCACGTATCTTGTTTCGGGCGAACGGGCCGCTAACGCGGACGATGGCTGCCGAAGAGGCTGTCGTGATTCCCCGTCTTCGATAAAGACGCGCGCCCGCGTGTGCTCGTAAACTTCGGCTTCCGCCTCGTCCCGCGCAACTTCCGCAATGAACCGGTAACCGAACTTCGGGACCGTCTCGATAAATTTACCCTGCGCCCCCTCATGCAAGATCTTGCGAAGCAGCGAAATATTCTGCGCGAGATTGTTCTCCTCGACAAAACTTCCCTCCCAGATCTCCGCGAGCATTCTTTCCTTTGCGAGTACCTTTCCTGCGTTCGAGACCAACATCAGCAGCGTGTCGAAGGCCTTCGGTGGGAGCTGTATCGTCCGGTCACCTTCGAACAGAAGGCGCTCGGCGGCGTCTAGCCGAAATGCCCCGAATCGATAGATATTCGACACCGAAGGTTCCATTTGTTCAACTCATAAATTCTTCAGAATTACTTCACAAAATCCTAAAGAACGTGACGCGGCAGCACTGCTAAAACTATATCCGTGAACGATTTTGATTTTATCGTGAAATAAGCAACAGCGGAAAAAAACCTCATGCGATGCATTCTAAAACCAAGGATCCGGGTGGGAGTAAACGAACGAAGGAATGACAAGGTGTTCATACGGCGCTCGGGCCGGGCTTTTTGCCCGCTCTGTAGTGAAGAGGTCGAACTGCTCAGTTTCCCGGGAGCAGCGGTCCTCTTTGATATCGAGCGGGTAAACATTGACCTAAGGGAGCAAGGCGAACTGCATCGCCTTTATAACCGTTCGGGCGTCCTGATGATATGCAGCAGGTCGTTGCGCGAATACTTTCGAGGAGACAGGCAACGCTCTGTTAAAGCGTTCCCCGGAAATTAGGAACTATGGACGGCTGCCGGCAAAGAGAGGTGGTCCTTGAGCTCGAGCAGGTCAGGCTTGTTCGAAGACGGGCAAAGACCAGCCTGAGCTTTTGCCGGGGCTGCGGCAAAGCGACGGATTTCATACGGCTCACGAACGCAGCCGAGCTTTTCGATGTACCCGCGGTCGAGGTCTTTGATTTCACGAGGTCGAACCATTGCCACTTTGTTGTAGCAAACGAGGGCGAGATTTACATATGCCTGGTGGCTCTTTTGGAAGTGATGCGCAAAAAATTGAAAACCGGAAACTTTAAACTCTTAGGAGCAAATTAAAATGAGCGTGTAGATCTATCGGCCTCCGGACAAAACACCCGCCCCTCTTCCGGGGCGGGCTTTTTTTGAGGATACGGGGTTGCTTTTTACACCGTTCAGAATTCCTTCAGAAATCTTTCACAAAACCCTAAAGAAACCGTTGGCTTCGCGCTGGTAAAACTGTCTCCACGAGTGATTCAGGTCGCTCGTCCGATACCTTTTTAAGGGTCGATATATAACCGGTTCCGTCAGCCTTCGACAGATGGCGGAGCACAGATCATACAGGCAGTAAATTCATTCGGAGAGCATTATGAAGAAACGACTTTTCAATTTTACGGCAATAATTTCTATCCTTGCCTGCACCGTCTTGACGGCAGCGGCCGTGCCCGTCGTTCGTCAGGGCAGCGGCGCCAATGCCGCCGGTCTACAGGCAACTGTTGATCAATTTCGGGCGGACCTCGGCGGTCCAAATAACGGGGCCGGGGGTTCATTTACTTCGGGTCGACGCGAGCTCAACTGGGACGGCGTTCCCGACGCTTTTTCCGAGCCGAACAATTTCCCGGTGAACTTTTTTAACGTCAACAGCCCGCGCGGCGTCATCTTTAACTCGATCGAGGACGCAACCGGAGCGGCCCTCAACCAGTTCGCTGTGAGTGCGAATGCGGCCTCCGGCGTTCCCGTCCGGTTCGCAAATATCAACGCCACTTACGACGATTTTCTCCAGACTTTTAGTGCGCAGAGGCTCTTCATCGCGCGCAACACGCACATGATGGAAGTTCTGTTTTTCATTCCGGGAACAAAGATCCCGGCCACGGTCAGCGGCTTCGGCGTGGTCTTCGCGGATGTCGATTCGGCCACAGGCGGTGATCGTTCGTTGATACGTGTGTACGGAGCCGATGGAACTCAGCTGGCCGCGGCGTCGGCCCCGGTTCTTAACAATGGTCTTTCGTTCGTCGGGATCTCATTCAACACCGGCGAGCGGATCGCACGCGTGGTGATCGAAAGCGGCAATGCCGCATTCTCGGCTAGCAACAACGATGGCGTCAACGGGGTCGACATAGTTGCGATGGACGACTTCATCTACGGTGAACCGCGGGCGGCGCAGTTTCACTCCGGCGATTTCGACGGGGATGGCGTTACTGACACAAACATCTTTCGTCCGAGTACCGGAACGTGGTTCACACTTCACAGCGGTAGCAATACCGTCTCTCAGGAACAGTTCGGCCTCAACGGCGACATCCCGGTAGACGGGGATTTTGACGGGGACTCGCGTGCGGATCTCGCCGTATTTAGACCGTCGTCCGGGATCTGGTGGTTCAAGCGAAGCTCGAACGGCTCGACGCTCGGCTCGCAGTTCGGACAAAACGGAGACAGGCCGGTAGTCGGGGATTACGATAAGGATGGCAAATCCGATATCGCCCTCTGGCGGCCGTCAACCGGGGACCACTTCATCCTGCGAAGTAGTTCCAACTTTACGACATTCTTCTCTTACCCGTTTGGAGTCGATGGCGACATCCCGGTTCAGGCAGCGGCCGAGTAGGACAAGGGCTATTAAGTGTGAAGTGTGAAGTGTGAACTATGATTCCCTTCACACTTCACACTTCACACTTCACCCGTCACACTTCACACTTAACCCTTCACACCTAACGCTGTTCGCCATTCAACACTCACCGCTATCTGGGGTATCCTAGCTCTCACATGTCCCCGATACTGATCACGCTTTTGTTGCTCGGACTGGCGATCGTTCTGTTCGCCAGCGAGAAGCTGCCCGTCGATGTCGTGGGTATCATGCTCGTCGTCGCACTTGTGTTGACGCAGGTCCTGACCGTTTCGGAAGGAGTTGCAGGATTCGGCAACGATGTCATTATCACGCTCGGCGGTCTTTTCATTCTCGTTGGTGGATTAATCAAAACCGGCCTTGTCGACCTGATAGGCCGGCGGATGCATCGCGTGGCCGGCGGAAATGAGTTTTTCCTGACGGCGATGATCATGGTTGCGGCAGCAATCTCCGCATCGGTGTTGAAGAACACCACGACGACCGCGATGTTCCTGCCTGTCGTCATCGGCCTCGCCGCGAAAGCCAGGATCGCACCGTCCAAGCTCCTCATGCCGTTGGCATTCGGCGCAATACTCGGCGGAAGCTGCACTCTGATCGGCACATCGACAAATCTTGCGGTCAGTGGTGCGATCACGCGTTACGGCCAGCAGCCGTTCTCAATGTTTGAGCTGACCGCCGTCGGGATCGTTACGTTCGGCACCGGCATGATCTACATGATGCTTGTCGGGAGGCGCATGCTCCCGGAGCGTGGCGGCGAAGATTCCTTCACCGAGCAATATCACATTCGAGAATACATTTCGGAACTGCTTGTACTTCCGGACTCAAGCCTGGTTGGCAAAACATTGGGCGAGGCGAAACTGAATGCCGATCTCGACCTTCACATTCTCGGTATCGCCCGAAGTGGGGAAACGATCGCGTCACCGGATCCGGATGAGAGAATTCAGCGGCGCGATTCACTGATCGTCGAGGGAACGATCGACGATATTCTCCGCGTCAAGGAACAGATAGGGCTCGAGATCAAGGCTGATTTCATGCTGCACGACTCGATGCTGGAGAGCGGAAAGGTCGAGTTGTTCGAGGTCATGGTCATGCGCGATTCCCGGCTTGTCGGCCAGACGCTGAAGAGCATACGGTTTCGACAGACGTACGATCTAACTGTCCTCGCCATCAATCGTCATGGTGAAACCTTCATAAACAAGCTCAGCAGTGTGACGCTGAGGTTCGGCGACGTGCTGCTCGTGCAGGGAATGCGTGAGGAGATCGAGCCGCTTGTCGGCGAAGGTGAGCTGCTGTTACTTGAAGACGTATCGGCCACAAGCATGCGTGTCGATAAACGCAAATGGGCGATCGCGGCATTTCTGCTCTTTCTCGCACTTTCGCTTTCGAAGATAACGGTCGGGTTGGATATCCCGCTTGCGATCTGCGTATTGTTCGGGGTGCTCCTGCTCCTTGTTACAAAAACCATCCGTTACAACGAGATGTATTCGCTCATCGATTTCCGCCTGCTGGTTCTCATCGCGTGCATGATGAGCTTTGGCGTTGCGATGGAAAAGACCGGAGCGGATGCGTTTCTCGCAGGCTACGTTCAGAACTACGCGGGTGATTACGGACCTACTGCCGTCCTGGCGGGATTCTTTCTTTTGACCGTCATGCTTACACAGCCCATGTCGAACCAAGCCGCGGCGCTGGTAGTGCTGCCGATCGCGGTAAAGGCGGCGGTCGCACTCGGCTACAACCCGCGCACCTTCATCGTCGGTGTGACGTACGCCGCTTCATTCTCCTTCATCACGCCGCTCGAACCTGCCTGTGTACTCGTGTACACTCCGGGGCGTTATCGCTTTATGGATTTTGTAAAGGTCGGGACGATACTGACGATCATCGTTTTCGCGGTCTCGATCCTGCTCGTCCCCGTGTACTGGCCGTTCTAGTTACTTCAGCCCTCTCAGCAACACCGCATCGTGGAGCCAATCGCCGAGCACGACACTCGCCGTCTTACCGTCAGCCGAGAGTGTGAGACCCGACACCTCGCTCACGGACTCCGTGCCGAGCTCGCCAAGCTTTTTCGCCGGTCCGTTAAGGGGCTGGCGATACACGAACGCGTTTTCGTGGACGTCGGACATAAGATAGACGATCGTCTTTCCGTCAGGATGGAAGGCGATCTCTGTAAGCCAGGGCTTTTCTTTTGGAAGATCAAGCGTCGCTATTCGCCTTTGATCCGTCATCGATAGGATAGCGATTGCCGGACGATTTCCCAGCGTGTCTTCGAAAGCGACGGACAAGCCATCCGGAGAGAATGCAAAAACTCGTTTTGGCTGGTCGAGAACGAGTCGCTCCTCGCCCGTCTCAAGTGAAACAGACCAGAGCGTTCCGGTGATCGAGTGCTTGTAGTAGACAATCTTTCCGTCCGGCGTGACGAACATCGGCGCACCGCCTTCGCGGTGGGTAACCTGCACCTGATTGCTGCCGTCCCGGTTCATTCGCCATATCTGCGCATTACCGCTACGGTTCGAAACGAAGAAGACGGACTTGCCGTCGGCAGACGCGATCGCACTCCCGTCGCCCGCCGGATCATTAGTCAATTGGCGCTGGTCAGTCCCATCCAGGTTAATTCCCCAGACCTCGTCATTTCCGGAAAAGATCGACGAGTAATAGACTCGCCCGTCCGAAGCAATGAACGCGCGTGCCCCATCCGCGAGAATAGTACGCTTAGATGGATCCTCCAGCTCGAATCGGAAAACACGGAAGTTCTGTTTGATCTGCGTCGACACCAGCTGCCTGCCTTCGCCGTCGAGGCTAAGCACCGAATAGGCCTCGGAATCTTTTGTCAGAGGCTCAGCCTCCCCCGTGTCTCGTTTCACGTGCCAGATGCGGAAGTGTTTATTCTGGATCTGGGATGCGGTGAACAGTAGATCGTTTCCTCCGGGAAGCCACTCGATAGACTTAACGTTGAAGAAACGCTCCGGCGTAAGCTCACGCTCGACGCCGCTTTCGATCTCCACCTCGAATAGCTGGAATTCGTTCGCCGAGTTACGCGATTGACCGGCGGCAAACGCGACCCGTTTTCCATCCGGGGAGATGTTATTGTCCGCAATGCGTATCGGATTGGTGCGCGTTACCAGCTTTTTCTCGCCGCCGCTTCCATCGGAATTCGCGATCCAAAGAGAGCAATAATCCTCCGCCGTTCGCGGGCACCGGACAAAGGAGACCTTCGTACCGTCCGGCGAGACGCTCAGCCACCCCTGGGTATCCGAGACTATCTGCTCGGGGATGCCGCCGAGAATCGATATCCTATACACGCTAACCCGAGACTCGAGGTCCTGCTTTGCCCGGGTAAAGTAGATAGTTTGTCCGTCGGGCGAGAAGCTGAAGAGATAGTAGTAATCGTCCGACGCAGGGAGGAACGGTACGTTGTTACCAGTATCGAGCTGCCTTAGCCAAACGCTGGTCTTACTGACGGATCGGCTTGTATAGACCACGGTCTTGCCGTTCGGAGAGATCGCGGCGGACGAGACTATACCGGTAGTGGAGAGCTTCTCCGAGGAAAATGGCGCCGAGAGAATCGGTGCGGTACCGTATCCGGCCTCTTTCAAGAGTCCCCATCCCAAAGCAAGTGCGCCCAAAACGATGGCCGCGGCACCGGCTCCCAGAAGGAACCTGCCGTGAGACAGCGGTCCCGGCGCGACCGCCGGAGTCGCGTCCGCCTCAGGAGGCACGGTTTCCTCTTTATCAGGAGCAACCGTCGTTTCAACGTCGACCGGGGCAACGAACCGGTAACCCCGCCGGGGAATTGTCTCTATAAATCGTGGCGCCTGAGCGTCGTCCTTCAGCACTTTGCGAAGCTGGCGGATGTTGAAAGTTATGTTGCCTTCCTCGACGAAGCTGTCAGGCCAGACCGTTTGAAGCAGAAATTCCTTCCCCAGAACGCGTCCGGCGTTCCGAACAAGTACCAAAAGGAGGTCGAACATCTTTGGCGTAACAGGGACGTTTTCGCCATTCCGGGTGAGGATGTGATCTTCGGCGTTGAGAGTGAATTCTCCGAAACTGTAGAGGTGCTTTTCCTTCAACTACTTCACCTTCTAAGAACTTTCTAATCTTTTTTTAACTTTAGTCTACGCGAACTTTAACCGGTCTCTCATCGATCTTTAACCCGATTCTAAGGACGGAAAAACCGCGTGGCTGGTAGATTTTCGTCTCGGCCGGATCATGCGAATGATAGCACACCCGGCAGGGCTCTG
>DASUSJ010000240.1:0-10618 GCA_036375155.1 Pyrinomonadaceae bacterium | reverse complement strand
CTGGGTGCCGAAGAGGCCTTCTGATGCCGATGCCGATGGAGCCCGCGATCTCGGAATGAGCGTTTCGGGATTTCATCATCACTTCAAATCGGTCACCGCGATGAGTCCGCTTCAGTTTCAAAAACAGATCCGTCTGCAGGACGCGCGGCGTTTGATGCTTAGCGAAGATCTCGATGCCGGTAGCGCTGGCTTCCGCGTCGGCTATGAAGATCCTTCGTACTTCAGTCGGGATTACAAGAAACAATCGGCGCTTCGCCTCAGCGGGATATCTCGAGGCAACGGGGGGCCCTCGAATCATAGGCGACGAATCCACGCCTTATTTCGGCGCCGCCAGGCGAATACAGGAATGCCGGTAGCGAGCCGGCGCTAGTTCAATGGGCATCGCAGTTGAGTCGTTCTTCAAAGACGTAATGGCGATTTCAGAGACAGATCGGCGGGTCTTTTCTGTTGAATGCGCCAGCGGCTTTGTCCCATACTTAAGATGGCCGACACCGGAACGGAGACCATATTGGATCCCGACGAAATTAAGGGAAGGTGATTACGCACGGCACGATTCAATGAAATGGAATCGCGCATTGCAGTTTTACTCCCATGAGAAAGATATTCCGCTGGCAGGACTGCATCGCGTTCGCGCTTATCACGCTCCTGACGTACATCGTCATTTTCTACACCGTGATCCACTGGATCGGATCCAGTGATGCGTGGTTTCACCCTTTCACGTTTTGGTTCATATCTTTGATCTTCGCCGGAAAGTTATTGATCAGCCAATCCCGATGGTGGTTGCTGCCATTTATGGCGGCGCCCATCCCGAGACCTCCTAGCTCCGGCCTCCGGGTGGGTGTGGCCACGACCTTTGTCGCCGGGGCCGAGTCCATCGAAATGCTCGAAGAGTCCGTCAGCGCCATGATGGCCATGGATTACCCACACGACACCTGGGTGCTCGACGAGGAGGATAGCCCCGAAGTCAGAAGATTGTGCTCACGGCTCGGAGCGATGCATTTCAGCCGGAAGGATCTCGCGCATTATCAAGCGGAGAGCGGCAAGTACCAGCGGAGATCGAAGCATGGAAACTACAATAGTTGGCTGAACGAAATTGGGTTCGGGCGATACGACTTCATAACGACGTTCGACCCGGACCACATCCCGAAGAGAAATTTTCTGACGGAGGTTCTCGGTTTTTTTGACGATTCCGAAATCGGATACGTGCAAGCGGCCCAGGCCTACTATAACCAAGATGCGAGTTTCATCGCCCGCGGCGCGGCCGAGGAAACGTACTCGTATTACTCGTCGACGCAGATGTTCTGCTACGCGGCGGGGTATCCGGTCGTTACCGGCTGTCACAGCACCCACCGCGCGTCGGCGTTGAAGCAGGTCGGCGGTTTGGCCGCCCACGACGCGGACGATCTGTTGATCACTTTGCTCTACCGGGTATCGGGATGGAAGGGCGTATACGTTCCGAAGATCCTGGCGCGCGGTCTCACCCCTGTAGACTGGGAAGGGTATTTCACACAGCAGCTTCGATGGGCCCGTTCGGTGCTGGACATCAAGTTCCGAATCTATCCGAAAATGGTCTCGAGACTGCCCCTCAAAGAAATCGCGGTGAGTTTCCTCCACGGTTTCTATTACCTCCAGGGGATAACGACGTTATTTATCCTTTTGCTCCTCTGCTATATGCTTGCGACCGGTTCGGCGTCGTCGGTCGTCAATTACTTCACTTCCCTGAATTTCGTACTTCTGCTGGCGGTCTTGTTCGTTTGCGATCTGTACCGGCAGCGGTTTTATCTGGACCGGCGAACTGAAGCCGGCTTGCAGTGGCGAGCCGGCGTACTGCAATTCGCAAAATACCCCTATCTGGTTTTGGCTTTCTGTCACGTTGTATCTAACCGGCGCCCCGCGTACACGGTAACGAACAAATCGACGGCGTCGCGGAGATCAATCGCGCCCTTCGTGCCGCATCTCGCGGTGGCGGGTTTAATTTGTGTGTCGTGGCTGGTCGGATTGCTTAGCGGTCGCGATTTAAGTCCCGTGATTCAAACAGCAGCGGCTATCGCGGTTGTTGGGACGGTGGCCTTGGCCGCCACCGCCCTATTCCGATTTCCCGATCCTTACCCTTCGCGCAGGGAGATACCCCGGGGCGAAGGTGGGCAGGTTCACTTCCATGGATCCAGCTAAAAGACATTTTTTTGTTGACTCATGCTACGGGGCGCAATAGAATACGCGCGAACCCAACTGACAATCCAAGGCCACAAAGCAAAGGAGGTGCATATGCGACGCATTGTTTTACTCGCCCTCTTAATGATCGCTATTCCAGCGTTCACTCTTTCACAGGTTCCAAAGGACGAGAAGAAGAAAATGCCGCCGGGGAAGGCGGATGTTGAACAGGCTTTGATCAAACTCGATCGTGATCTGCTCGACGCGATGCTGCGGAAGGACCAAACCGTCGCAGATCGCGTTGAAGTTGCGAATCACGTTTTCATCAACCCCGGAGGCGGACTCGAAGTAAAAGGCCAGCCAGCAGTCGGCCCCGGCCCGGTTATCGATTCCGTCGATACCAGCGATGCGGTTGTAAGCGTCCACGGCGACACCGCACTCTTGACCGGCAAGGCAATGGTCAAAGGCCGGTTTACCAATGGCCCGGACATCACCGGACCGTACCGGTATATGAGGGTGTTCGTTAAGCAACAAGGAGACTGGCGACTGATCGCCACAACGGTCACACCTATAAAACCACCGGACCCCACGGCTGTGACGACGCCGAAGAATTGAGATCGGACGGGGCCGCCCCCTTCGATCACAACTTTAGGAGAAAGAGGCCGTCTGTAAAAAGGCGGCCTCTTTAACTTGCATCCGCTTGAGCGGAATTAGGTCGGCAGCGCGTACCGGCATTAAACCAAACGCAATCTGCCTTGTGCAGCGCGGCTCGTTAGGCCCCCGCTGCGATTCGGACGGTGACGAGATTGAACTCCCCACCTAATCCAAAAAGAAGCCCGCGAAACTTCTTTCGCAGGCTTCTCTCATTCAACCTAAAAACCGCCAGTGTCTAAAATAAATGGTGATCCGACCAGGACTCGAACCTGGGACCCAATGGTTAAAAGCCATTTGCTCTACCGACTGAGCTATCGGACCACGCGGTCAGCTTACGCCAACTGAAGTGAGATTTTACAATCTGAGTTCTACTACCGCAAGCGTGCACTCGATCAAACAATAAGTTCCATCCGGATGTTGGCACGAACGTAATGAGAGTTCGGATCAAGCGGCGTCTCTTTAAATCCAAACTTTCTATAAAGCTGGATGGCGGCTACCTGCCTCGTGTTCGATTCAAGAATTATCCTGCGCCGGTTGCCTGAGCGGGCAAGATCGACGCACGCCTGCATCAACATGTCTCCGATCCCCCGACCACGAAATTGCGGATCCACCGCCATCTTTGTCAGCTCGAAAGCATCCTCTTCAAAAGGGATCATCGCAACCGTTCCAGCCACATCATCGCGGACGAGTGCAAAGAACACCTGCCCGCCAGGCCGAATGATGACGTCAAATGGATGATCAAGAACATCGTGGTCATGCTGCTCCACGCCGTACGATTCCGCGATCCACTGATAGTTAAGGTCAGCAAACTGCTTCGCGTACTTCGGATCAAATTCTACAATCGTGATTTCCGCCATCGGAGGTGAATCTTCGTTGATGGGTTAGATTTAGTGGATTGCCGGCACGGCGAATCAAAACTAGAGCCGACCGAGCTGTCCACTATCAACTGTCAACTATCAACTCTATTTGAACCAACTTTCCATCACAGACTCTTTAAGGATGATCGTCTGATCCCGCTCGGGTCCGGTTGATATCAAGCCGATCTCGACACCTACCTGCGACGAAAGAAATTCAACATACGCCCGCGCGTTCTCGGGCAATCTATCGAACTCGGTTGTTCCCACCGTATCCGATTTCCACCCCGGCAACGTTTCGTAGATAGCTTTTATCTGACGAAGATCGTGCGACACCGCGGGAAATGTGTCGACGCGTTTTTTGTCGATCTCGTAACCAACGCAAACCTTAACCTCTTCGAGAGCGTCAAGAACATCCAGCTTCGTCAACGCGATCGAATCAAATCCGTTGAGTTCCGCCGCATAGCGGGTAGCGACAGCGTCGAACCAGCCGCATCGTCGGGGACGTTTCGTGACTGAACCGTACTCGTTACCGCGCTCGCGGATCAGATTCGCCATACCTTCCTCCTCGTCCAGCATCTCGGTTGGGAAGGGTCCTTCGCCGACGCGAGTCGCGTAGGTCCTGACGATGCCGAGCACGCCGGTTATATGATGCGGCGGAATGCCCGCGCCGACCGAAGCGCCGCCCGCTGTAGGATTCGATGATGTGACGTACGGGTAGGTTCCGTGATCGACGTCGAGCAGCGTCGCCTGGGCGCCTTCAAGCAATATCTTTTTCTTTTGCTTACGCGCCTCCGCGAGAAAATGAGACGTTTCGCAAACAAATGGCCGGAGCCGTTCCACCAGCGGAGCGATCTCGTTGTAAATGTCCTCGGAGCGAAGCGGTTGTTGACCGAACAGAACGATGATCCGATTGGCCTCCTCCAGATTTCGCTCGATACGCATTCTCAGCACTTCCGGCGAAAGCGCATCCGCTACGCGGATACCACGCCGACCGGCCTTGTCCTCGTACGCCGGACCGATCCCGCGGAGTGTCGTCCCGATCTTCTCGTTGCCGAGGCGTTCCTCTGATGTGTGGTCAAGTGCCCGATGATACGGCATTATCAAATGCGCACGCGACGACACTTTCAGACGTTCGGGCGTGATAGAAATTCCCTGCTCGCTCATCTGATCGACTTCCTCGAAAAACGCCTTCGGGTCGATAACCATGCCGTTGCCAAGTACGCAGGTCGAATCGTCGTGAATTATGCCCGACGGCAATAAACGCAGCACGAATGCCTTGTCACCCACGTAAACGCTATGTCCCGCGTTGTGCCCACCCTGATAGCGCGACACAACATCAAAACGGTCGGCGAGTAGATCGACGACCTTTCCCTTCCCCTCGTCGCCCCATTGGGCACCGATGATAACGATGATCATGTAATTGACGTTGAAAATTGGTAATTGACAGTTATCGGCGTTACGCTCCGGAGATCTGCAGGATGGCTGTAAGCATTGACGTTCCCGAGCGCAAGACCTGTTTCGAAAGTACGTACTCCCGTGTCCGTTAGGTTAGGTGCTTATAGAGATTGAATGTACGGATCGAGCAAGGCGTACGACCTGGCCTTTAGAGCGTTTCCAGGGGTTTATTCATATCAATTGTCACCTATCAATTGAATTTCTCCCGGAAAACTAATTATCAATTATCAGGTGTCAATTATCAATTGGGGCGCGGGTCCTCGGCGAGAAGTCCGTAAATAAAGAAGTCCTGCAGCTTGCCCTGTCTTTCTTCCGATTGTCGAAGAACACCTTCCCGCTTGAAACCAAGCCGTTCTGGGACTGAAGCACTTCTTCTGTTTTCGGCAGAGCATCGAATTTCGATACGGTTCATCGCAAGGTCCGAAAACGCGTACTCGATAAGCCGCTTGCACGCACGAGTAATTATTCCTTTCCCTTCTTCGCTTTTGTCGATCCAGTAACCAATCTCCGTCTTGCGGGATGTCCAGTCGAATTTGACGAAGCCGATAGAGCCTATCAAGGACGAGCCGCGGAAAATGCCTAGCCCAAGGTTCTTTCGCTCGATGCGATTTGTAATGGCATCCAAGAGAAACTTCTTTGAGGATTCGATCGAGTAATCCGGTGTCGCCCAGTGCATGAAGGGTTCCAGATGTTCCAGATTTCTTATCACCGACTCGTACGCGACATCGACGTCGGACTCCCGCCACGCCCGAAGAGTGATCTCGTCATCGAGACGAAACTCCGTCTTTAGTTCAATGTCCATCTGTAGAGTTCGACGTAGTTCCGAGCCGCATGCTCCCATGAATTGTCGATCGACATTCCGTTCCGCTGGATCTGTCTCCAGACATCGGGGTCCGCATAAGCAAAAAGCGCCTCGTAGATCCTCTCCAGGAACCTCTCGGACGAGTACGGCCCAAACTTGAATCCGTTGCCTGTTCGATTAACGACATCGTAATTCTGCACAGTATCATCGAGTCCCCCTACTGCTCGGACGATCGGCACCGTTCCGTACCGCAGGCTGTACATTTGGTTCAAACCGCACGGCTCGAACTTGGAAGGCATCATGAACATATCGGCCCCGGCCTCAATTTTATGTGCAAGCTGTTCGTTATATCCCCGGTAGATACCGACCTGTCTCGGCGCATAGTTCCGCAAGCTTTGCCAGAAGTCTTCATATCGCTTTTCACCCGAGCCGAGAGAAATGATGTACGCTCCGCTCTCAAGGATCTGCCCGGCGACCTGCATCATGAGGTCAATTCCCTTTTGCGCCGTCAACCGCGTAATGTTGGCGAGGATCGGACGCTCGGGATCTGCGGGCAGCGAAAAAGCTGCGAGAAGGGCGCGTTTGCATTCACGCTTACCGCTCAGGTCATCGATACTGAAGTTCGCGGCGATCTCTTTGTCGGTCTCCGGGTTCCAAACTTCGTAATCCACGCCGTTGGTGATTCCTATCAGCCTGTTCGCACGCCGTCGCGTCAGCCA
Source organism: Pyrinomonadaceae bacterium (assembly GCA_036375155.1). Classification (GTDB taxonomy): domain Bacteria; phylum Acidobacteriota; class Blastocatellia; order Pyrinomonadales; family Pyrinomonadaceae; genus OLB17. The sequence continues at coordinate 3,980 of DASUSJ010000240.1, read as the reverse complement.
CTCGAGTCCGTACCCGTTCTCCGGGGTCTGGATCTCTTGTGAATAACGTCGGGAAACGGTCGAGAGTGTATCCGAAGTTTCAAGACCGGCCTTCATCGCTGACGCGTAGCCGTTGAACGCGAAAGCGTCTCGGGCAAAGTCGGACCCAAAACCAAATTTCCAAAGATCACCTGTGCTAAACCCGCCCTGGTACGCCATATTGTGGATCGAGAAGACCGTGCGGGTTCTCCGCCAATACAGGTCCCACCGTCGCGCCGAAGCCAGCTCGACCGCGGCGAAACCGCAATGCCAGTCGTTGAGATGCACTATATCCGGGGCGGCGCCGATCCGCTTCAATAGGACCAGCGCTGCGTGGTTGAAAAAAGCGAACCGCTCATGATCCTCTGTGTAACCGTAGATCGAGTCGCGATGAAAGTAGGATGGCGCGTCTATGAGAAACGTAGGTGAACCGTTCGCTTCACTGTAGAAGGCCTTGGCAGGGTAGACGCCGCCCCGCCAGTCGACGTTCAGATCATTGATCGCCGTGTCCCATAGGTACTCGCCTCTGGTTTGGAGATAGCAGGGCGTGATGAGGACAGAGTCGACGCCCACAGACTTTAACGCTTTCGGCAACGCACCGGCGACGTCCCCGAGACCTCCAGTCTTGGAGTACGGCACAGCTTCAGCTGAAAGGATGGCAACCCTCATAGCGTTAAGCGGTCGTCTACGACGACCGTCCCGTTAAATAAGAAAGGCGGTCAAAGACCGCCTGCTTAACAAAAGACAAGGTGTCTCTAAGTTTGCATCGATGCGAGGAACTCGGCGTTGGTCTTTGTCTTTCCGAGACGTTCGAGCACTACTTCCATCTGCTCGACAGGCGAAAGCGGATTCAAAACACGCCGCATCACCCAGATCCGATTCAGGTCTTCCTTGCCGATCAACAATTCTTCCTTTCGGGTACCGGACCGCTGAAGGTCGATCGCCGGGAAGAGCCGCTTATCGGACAGACGGCGGTCGAGGTGGATCTCGGAGTTACCGGTTCCCTTGAACTCTTCGAAAATGACATCGTCCATACGCGATCCGGTATCGATGAGGGCCGTCGCGATTATCGTAAGCGATCCCCCCTCTTCGATGTTGCGAGCCGCTCCGAAGAACCTCTTGGGACGCTGCAAAGCGTTCGAATCAATACCACCGGAAAGAATCTTGCCGGATGGCGGCACCACCGCATTGTGTGCCCGGGCGAGTCGTGTTATTGAGTCGAGCAAGATAACAACGTCGCGTTTGTGTTCGACAAGCCGTTTCGCTTTCTCGATCACCATGTCGGCTACCTGGACGTGCCGTGTCGGCGGTTCATCAAAGGTTGATGAAATGACCTCACCCTTCACGGAACGCTGCATGTCGGTAACTTCCTCGGGCCGTTCGTCGATCAGCAATACGATCAGTGTTGTCTCCGGATGGTTCTCCGTTATCGAGTTCGCGATCGTCTGCAGAAGCATCGTCTTACCGGTACGCGGAGGAGCGACGATAAGTGCACGCTGTCCTTTACCGATGGGCGTTACGAGATCGATGACCCGGGCCGCAATATTGTCGGTCCCGACCTCCATCTTGAGCTGCTCGTCAGGGTAGAGAGGTGTGAGATTGTCGAAGAAAACCTTCTCGCGTGACTGCTCGGGTGCCTCGAAATTGATCGCCTCGACCTTAATAAGCGCGAAGTAGCGCTCGCCTTCTTTCGGCGGCCGTATCTGCCCGGAAACAGTGTCTCCCGTTCTGAGGTCGAACTTGCGGATCTGCGAAGGACTGACGTAAATGTCATCCGGACCCGGCAGGTAGTTGTACTCCGGCGCACGCAGGAATCCGAATCCGTCAGGCAGCGTTTCCAGAACGCCTTCAGAAAAGATAAGTCCGCTTTTTTCCGTCTGTGCGGCCAGCACCTTGAAGATCAACTCCTGCTTACGCAGACCGGTTGCGCCTTCAATGCCCATCTCCTTCGCGATATGCGTCAGCTCGCTGATCGACATGTCTTTGAGGTCGGAGATATTCAGCAGTTCCGATCCCGCGGTCGCCGTACTCGCCGGCTTACCATCATTATTATTCGGCTCGACGTCCTGTCCGTTCACGATCTCCTCGCTGTCCGGGCCGTTATCGTCAGCCTTCGCTGTCTTCGCCCTGCCGCGTGGTGTTGTTTTTGTTGTTGCCATTGTTTTTCCCGTTTGACTTGGAATATCAGAAGCGTTTTGATCGACGCTCTAAGGATACTGATTGTTCAAAGAGTTAAGCCTTCAAAATGCTCTGAGATTAAAGGTGGAGATTAATTAGTATGGATAAGCCTGTAGTATAAAAATGCGTCCTGAGAAGTCTCAAGAATCCTCGAGTTTTAGGGATATTTAGATTATTACTACAATAAAACGAATAAAGCAAACAATATTTCGGATTTTTCTTAAGCCATCATTTTCTCCGTCGCACCGACGATCACAGACCATAATTCATCGCGCCCTTTACCCGTTTTTGATGAATATGGGATCACTTTGGTTCCCTTAATTTCTGCTCGAATTAGGCGAAGCTGCTTGCTCAGTTCATTCGACGAAAGCTTATCGGATTTCGTGGCTACGATGATATGGTCCGTCTCATTGAACATGAGCCACTCATGAAGCTGAAGATCGAGCGAAGTAGGCGGATGTCTCGAGTCGACGAGTTGCACACACAGTGCAAGCGTACTTCGGTCGGTGAGATAATCCTCAGCCATCTTTCCCCAATCCTGCCGCATTGACTTGGAAACCTTCGCGAAACCGTATCCCGGCAGATCGACGAAATAGAAGCTGTCGTTTATCAGAAAGAAATTTATGCTCTGGGTCCGACCTGGGGTATTAGACGTTCGTGCGAGACCCTTTCGTTGCAGAAGCGAATTGATCAGGGATGATTTGCCGACATTCGACCTTCCCAGGAACGCGATTTCCGGAATCGCGTCCTGTGGCCAGTGACGGCGCTCGAACGCGCTTTTTACAAACTCGGCCGATCTAACTTTCATTGACGTGAATTATACGGTGATTTCGACTGGCGGGAAAAAAGCCGGACCGCAGCGGGTGATCAGGCTCAACTCAAGAGAGTACTTAGACCCTGCGGACGCTATTCGACCGCCGCAGTTATGTCGGTTGATGCGCCGTCGGCGTTCCAAAGCTGGGGAGTATCCAGAATCTCGTCGCTCTTTTCGGGTTCCAGGGCGAATTGCAGCACCTCGTCGATCATGTCGACGGTATGGATCGTCAAGTCCTCACGAACCTCATCCGGCACATCTGCAAGATCTTTTTCATTCTCTTTGGACAGGATGAGTGTCTTGAGGCCGAACCGGTGGGCTGCGAGCAGCTTTTCCTTCACGCCGCCGATCGGAAGCACCTTTCCACGGAGCGTTATCTCTCCCGTCATTGCGACGTCATGTCGAGCTCGCTTCTTTGTAAGAGCCGAAACCATCGCTGTCGCGATCGTAATGCCGGCGCTAGGGCCGTCCTTCGGGATCGCCCCTTCCGGCACGTGGATGTGAAGATCTTTTTCGCGGAAATCCTGGGGATCTATACCAAGAGCCTCAGCACGTGAGCGAACACATGTCAGTGCGGCACGGGCAGATTCCTGCATTACCTCACCGAGCTTTCCGGTAAGGGTGACTTCACCCTTGCCTGGAACGAGCGTCGCTTCGACCTGCAGCACGTCACCGCCTACCTCAGTCCATGCCAGGCCATTCACCAGACCGATCTCACTCTTCCTCGCAATGTCCTGCTTGCGGAAGCGAATCGTGCCAAGCAGTTCCCTAACCTTCTCCGCATCGATCACAACCCGGAAATCTCCCTTAGCTTCGGCCGAGACATACTTCCTTGCTATCTTGCGAAGGCATGAGCCGATTTCGCGTTCGAGGTTGCGGACCCCGGCTTCACGCGTGTAGTGACGGATAGTTTCCAGGATCCCGTCGTCTGTGAACTGGACCTTTTCGGGATCGATACCGTTGTGCTCGC
>DASUSJ010000239.1:0-2923 GCA_036375155.1 Pyrinomonadaceae bacterium | reverse complement strand
GGAGATCGGCGTGATGCTACTGCTTTTCACGATCGGGCTCGAGTTTTCATTGAAGCGGCTCCGTGAGTTAAAGACCCTAGTTCTTATCGGCGGCGGTCTGCAAGTGCTTTTGACCGTCGGTATCACGGCGGGAATCTCGCTGGCGTTCGGTCGCGGTACCGGGCAAGCGATATTCTTCGGGTTTCTGGTTGCTCTGTCGAGCACGGCCATCGTCTTGAAAACCTACGTCGACCGCAACGAGGTCGATTCGCCTCACGGACGCGCGGCGGTCGGTATCCTGCTGTTCCAGGACGTCAGCATTGTATTGATGCTCTTACTGGTGCCGGTCCTGGGTGGGGAGGACGTTGTGTCAACCACCCAGATCTTGATCAATCTCGGAGGATCGCTGCTCGCGCTGATCCTTATTGTTCTCGCTGCGTGGTTTTTCCTGCCGAAGTTCCTAAAGCAGGTGACACACTTGCGAAGCCCCGAAGCGTTCCTGTTGACCGTGGTGCTTTTGGCGCTCGGAATGTCGTGGATTACCTCGTATTTTGGTCTGTCGCTCGCACTCGGAGCGTTTATCGCAGGCATGGTACTGGCCGATTCGGATTTCAATCACCAGGCTACAGCCGAGATACTTCCATTCCGTGATGTATTCAACAGCATCTTCTTTGTTTCGATCGGAATGCTTTTATCGTTGTCTGCGTTATGGGCGAACGTGGGCGGCATAGTACTTCTTGTAGCCGGACTTATCGTCGGCAAGGCGCTGATCGTCTGGGGAGTGATCCGGCTCCTTGGTTTTCCGCAGCGCATTGCGACGCTGTGCGCACTCGGTCTGGCCCAGATCGGAGAATTCTCGTTTGTCCTTGCTCGAGCGGGTAAAGGAACAAATCTCCTTCCTGAAAATGACTATCAGATCTTCCTTGCCGCGTCAGTCATCTCGATGATGGCAACACCATTCTTGATCTCGATCGCCCCCCGCGCAGGTTACGCCGTGCAGAAGCTTCTTAGGGACGGTCCGGTGGAAGGTGTCGAAAATACAGAAGAAGAAATCCATCTCACCTCCAGCGGTGGCTTACAGCAGCACGTCATCATTGTCGGCTACGGCCTTAACGGCAGAAATCTTTCGCGTGTCCTACGGGCGATCGGCGTTCCGTACGTCATTCTCGAATTGAACGCAGATGTCGTCCGTCGAGCGAAGGCAAAAGGGGAAAAGATAAACTTCGGCGACGCAACGCGGCGGGAGGTGCTGATGCACGCCGGCATTGAGCAGGCTTGGTCGATGGTGCTGGCAATGTCAGATCCGGCGGCGGCCCGGCGCACGGTGAACCTGGCTCACAGGCTGAATCCTAACTTGCATATCATTGTCCGCACTCGTTATGTCTCCGAGATCACCGAGCTATTCGACCTTGGGGCCAACGAGGTTATTCCGGAAGAGTTCGAGACAAGCATTGAGATCTTCTCCCGGGTCCTCCATCGATACGGGACCCCTAGAAATGTTATCGAGCAACAGATCGCAAAGGTTCGCGAACAGGGTTACGAAATGCTCCGTTCAACTGCTTCGCCTGCCCTTCCGGTCAACGTACCTTCGATAAATCTTGAAGGAGCGCGTACCGAAATGATAACCCTCGACCAGGACTCGCCCGTCGTAGGGAAGAACCTGGGTGAGCTCAATCTGCGGGGAAAGAGCGGTGCAACGGTTATCGCGGTCGTTAGCGATGGAAATACAAAGGTCAGTCCTGGTGCGAATTACACTTTGAAAGAGAACGACACGGTGGTGCTGCTCGGCTCGACGAACAAGATCAAGCGTGCGATCGAGATAATCCGGCCGGAAACTGATCTGGGTGGATTTAATGCGTAGCGAATCGTTGATCGTAAATCGTTGATCGCGAAAACTTGTTCAGGAATGACGATTCGATTAACAGATCCACGATCAACGGTCAACGCTTCACGAATCACGATCAACGATCGCCGAGGTTTCTGCGAGACTTCGCTGCCGCTCGAAATGAGCCGCGATCTCTGACGCTGTTTTCGCGCCGACGAATGGCGAAAGCTCCTCGACCTGCGCCTTGGCGATACGCTCGATCGAGCCGAAATGTCGCAGCAGTTTCATCTTCCGCTTTTCGCCCACACCGGGAATTTCAGAAAGCTCCGATGTAAAGTCACGCTTCTCGCGGCGCTTGCGATGAAACTGGACCGCAGTCTTATGCGTCTCTTCGCGAATCTGCAGGATCAAGCGAAAAGCGAGCGAATTGCGGTCGAACGGTATCGGCGAATCTTCGCGGCCGTGGATGAGAAGATGCGAGATCTCATTGTGGCGTTTCGGAGGTTTGACCAGGCCTACAAGCATTATCGCTTCAAGGTCGAGTGCCTGCATCGCCGCCGCCGCGGCAGACAGTTGCCCCTTTCCGCCGTCGATAAAGACTACCTGCGGCAGCGGCTTTTCTTCCGCAAGCGATCGTTTGTAGCGGCGAAAAACCGCTTCATTAATCGAAGCAAAGTCGTTCGAACCCTCGACGGTCTTGATGATGAAACGCCTGTACTCAGCTCGTGCAGGCTTGCCGTTTTCGAATACGACGATGCCGGCCACGTTTTCCGACCCGGATATGTTCGAGATATCGAACGACTCGATCCGTTCCGGGAAATATGAAAGTTCGAGCAGCTCCTGCAGCTCGGCCAAAACTTTTTCGCTGTCGGGCTTCAGCACGCGGAAGCGTTGCTCGAAGGCGATCTTCGCGTTCGTTTCCACCAAGTGGACGAGATCGCGCTTTTGCCCTCGCTTCGGGTCCATGATCCTGACTCGCCTGCCCCGACGTTGCGTCAGCGCCCTCTCAAGTGTTTCACGGTCTTCGAAATCGATCGGCACGTGTATCTCGAGCGGGACATAATCCGTTGTGTAGTATTGCGCGAGCACCTCACCGAGAAACTCGGAAGCGTTGAAGGA
>DASUSJ010000238.1:0-4875 GCA_036375155.1 Pyrinomonadaceae bacterium | reverse complement strand
TCGAATCGGCGGAGGCTCTGGCCGAGATGTGGCATAAGCGTATTCGCGAAGAACTCGGAATCGCGGGTTCAGACGCGCCGGAGCTGGCCAAACTGTTTCACCAGGGATATCAGGGCTCTCGGTTTAGCTTTGGTTATCCGGCGTGTCCGAATCTCGAGGATCAGACAAAGATATTCGAGCTCCTCCAACCGGAGCGTATCGACGTCGAGTTGAGCGAGGAGTTCCAGTTGCATCCCGAACAATCGACCTCCGCGATCATCGTTCATCATCCCGAGGCGAAGTATTTCAATATCGAGTAGAGGGCCGCACGCTAGGATCCCAAGTGCCGTTTGAAAGTGACGGTTTTGAAAGTGAGCCTGCTCCGCAGGCTGCCCTCGAACAAATCCCGACTCCGCAACCGAGGTCGAAACAAAAGAGGCTGCCACTTTCGGACAGCCTCTTTTGTTTCGCCTAAGTTTCCGTTTACGGAACAAACGCACTTGGAACAGGTGTATCGGTCCCGAGCCCGAACTGCTGGATCAGCGTTCCAGCCGTCGTACGGTCAACAAACCAGTTCGCAGATGACGGCCGGAAAACCGCGGTGTCGTAACGGCCGTCCCCGTCGTAATCTCCCGGAACCGGAATATCGCCCGTCGTGCCGAACGGTGCTGAATAGAACGACAGATCTTCGCTTCGGAGGATGAACCACGCACCATTGGACGGCCGCCAGAACGCAATGTCCGTCTTATTGTCTGCAGTGTAGCGTCCCTGCACCGGCCGGTCGCTCGACGAACCGAACTGCAGCGCAAACACACTGCCGTCGCCGCTTCGACGTATCCACCATTCGCCAGCCGCTGGTCGGAAGATCGCAAGATCGGCCTTACTGTCCCCGTCGTAATCTCCGACCACCGGTTTGTCGCCGGCTCCGCCGAACCCGAGAATGTCGGTACCGCCGGCGGACCTTTGGATAAACCACGTATTGTTCGTCGGACGGAAAACCGCCAGATCGGCTTTATTGTCGCCATCGTAATCACCCGGCACGGGCACATCGCCATTAGCACCGAACGGAGCCGAGTAGAACGAGAAGTTCTCTGACCTCAGGATGTACCATTCGCCCGTGCTCGGACGCCAGAAAGCGATGTCCGCTGTCCCATCGCCCGTGTAGTCGGCGGGAACAGGTTTGTCGTCCGTCGCCCCAAATGCGGCCGCGAAAACCTGACCGTTCGAACTTCGCTGCCACCACCATTGACCGTTCGACGGACGGTAGATCGAGATATCGGATTTGTTGTCACCGTCAAAATCGAAAGGTGCTTTTACTGTCGCAACCGGGCCGGACGTCACCGTGAAGTTGACGTCCGAAATGTCGAAGAAGATGTTGCCGACGGCTTCCACTTTGATGCGGGCGGTTGTCGTCGTTGTGTTCGGAACTGTGATCAGTTCGCTACCGTCGTTCGCGGTCGAGGCAGAGATAACGGTCGGGAAGGTCACGCCGCCATCGTTTGAGAATAGAATTCGGACGTTTGACGCGTTAACCGGAGCTGCAGAGCTGCCCGCGACATTCCAGGTAACCGTTTGGCTCGAGTTGGCCGCCCAGCTTACAGCTGTGTTGGGCGCCGTGATGGCAAAAGGACCACTTGCACCGTCGACGACAACGGTCGCCGTCGCCGTATTGATCCCGCCACCGTTTGCGCGATTGTCACGTGCAACGACCTGAAAGTTCATCGTCCGGCTGATGGCCGGCAGTATTTCCCCGGTCAGAAAGCCATCCGTCGTCGAGGGCGGTACGTTTGCGGTATTGAGAATATGCTGGATCTGCGGGAATGTCCTGGAGCCATTCGCAGTCGGCAGGAAATTACGAAATAGCGGACGTGCGTTGCCGTCAGAATCGCTGTTCGGCACCATGCCGGCTGCACTTGATCCAAGATCATACTCCTGCCAGTCATAAGTCAAAGAGTCGCCGTTTGCATCGCTTCCGGTTGCGGTAAGCGAGAACGGCGTTCCTTTCGGAATATTGAACGATGGCCCTCCGACAATCGAAACACTTGGCGGAGTATTCAGCGTTGGCGTGGTAACCGCACATGTGTTTCCGAAAGAGGTCTGGCTGTATCCGACGATCTGTTCGAGACTCTTAACGTGGAAGGTGTCAATACTGTTTCCAGCGAGATCCTGGCTACCGCAGATACCAGCGTACGCCATGATCGTAATGCCGCTGCCCGGCTCATAAGCGGCCGACGCAGTGCGATTGCATCCGTTCATTGTGTGACTGCCGCCCCACTGATGTCCCATCTCGTGCGCTACGTAGTCGATCGCGAAAGGATCACCGACCGGGTTCGGCAAACCGGTAACCCCACGAGCCTTGGAGGAGCCACAGGGCACCGCGAGTTGCGCGACACCACCACCGCCAGTGCTGAACACATGCCCGATGTCGTAATTGGCAGTGCCGATAACGGCATCGATCTTCGTCTGGTTCTGACTAAGCATCGTTGAACCGTTGTTGTTGGTGTAGGGGTCATTTGCCGATGTACACGGGTCGCTGTTCGTGCCACCGCACACAAGATTGTCGCCGGCGAAGGTGATCAGGTTGTTGTTCGCGACCATCACCATCCGAATCGCGAGGTCGCGCTCATACACGCCGTTAACGCGGTTCATAATGAGCACCTCTGCCGCGAGCGCACCGGCAACAGTGTTGCCGCCAACGACGACCGTGTACTCGTTCGATGCTGCGAGCGCCAGGCGATAGGTCCTCAGCTGCGAGCCTGACGTAACTTCCGGCGATGCCGCGTCAGGGATCAACTCGCGATGCGCATCCCCGTCGACCGTGAAAAGATCGTTGAATGCCTTCAGCTCGTCGAAGTCGCACTGAAACGCGCCGCGGCGCGGCACGTCGCGCTTGAAATAGGTCAGATAGTTCTCCGTATCGCCCTGCGCATAGGGATCGATCAGCACGGTACCCTTCGGTGACAGCACCATCGCATGAAAGCCTTGCGGCAAGAGGTCGAGGCGAACGGTAGCCTGCGGATCGTCTATACCGCGACCGATATACGTTCGGCCAAGCTCGGGATATTTTTCGAGCAGGCCAGGCTCGACGATCAGAGAGTGCTCGATGAAGAATCGCGAGAACTTGCCGTCGGGCATCGGGAGCGTAAGAACCGTCTGCATAAAACGGCTTCCCTCGGAAAATTCCCTCGGAGCGGCATTGAGAATAGGAATAACCGCCGACTTATTTAGTCGAAAGGTCCGATACCTAACCGGGTCGACCTGGCGTTCGACCGACCGGCCGGCTATGGAGTTTTCGTCGACGGCTGTCCATACGGCATCCGGACTTGTCTGGGCGGAGGCGGCAGAGCAAATCGCAAGCGATAATGCTGCTAATGTGAAAGTGCGAAACGTCTTCTTGAACATTCGATCTCCTATCTAGTTGTCGTAAACACGTCAGGCCTGTAAGTGAGGACTTATAAGCTCCTGACTACGTAAATTTGGATAAATTGGAAAAATAGCGAAACCAGATGAAAACGCTTCTGTGAGATCAATCCGGAAAAGTAGGCCAAAATATTATCCGAAAACCGCCAATTTGTCTATGGTTTTGGCTTTTTGCCGGGGTTTCCTCGCGCTTTTCCTCGGATGCTAAACTAACGCTTCGTTATGCCTCAAGAATTGACAGTATCCGATCAAAAACTCGCCGCGAACCAGGCATCGAGTCTCTTGATGCCGACGAGAGAGGAAATATCGGTCCTCAGTACGACCGAGGCACTCGGCTTTCGGCTCGCGCGGCGGATGAACACCGGTGTATGGAAACGGATCTGGACCTTCTTCCAGCGACATATCGGCTCACTTTGGATCTACCTGGCCACGTACAATCTGATGAACGTATACGGCATCGAGAATGTCGAATCGACCGACCACGAACGCCCCCTGTTGCTGGTTGCGAACCATCGTTCATTCTTCGACATGTACACGGTTTCCAGCGTGTTGTTCAGGAGAACGGACCGACCCGTCACACTCTATTTTCCGGTCAGGGCAAAGTTTTTCTATGACAGTCCGATCGGATGGTTCGTGAATTTGGTAATGGGATGGTGGGCGATGTACCCGCCTTTCTTTCGGGAACAACGCGAGGCTCGGAAACGCGCGTTCGACAAGTTTTCAGTTCGCGAGCTCGTTCGGCTTTGCTCCTCGGGATACGGCCACGTGATCGGTTTTCATCCCGAAGGAAAGCGAAACCTCGGGGACGATCCTTACTCCCTACTGCCCGCTCAACCCGGCATCGGAAAAGTTATCTACGAGGCGAAACCGCAGGTTGTGCCTGTGTTTGTGACCGGACTTATAAACGATCTTCCAAAGCAAATAATGGGTAATTGGCGGGGCGGCGAAAAGGTCCGCATGTGGTTCGGACCACCCATTGATCTGTCGGCGTTCTATGACAAACGCGATTCCATCCGGACGCATAAGGAGATCGCTGATCGTCTGATGGATGAGATCGCGCGACTAGGGGAAAAAGACCGGGACTGGTGCGAACGGAATCTAGCGAACAAGGGAAGGGAATGAACGACGAAAAACCTGCGTCAACGGCGCACACATTCTCGCGGAAGCGGCGTATCGCGATCACGGCCGGTGTCATGACCGGGATGTTCATCGCTGCCCTCGAAGCGACAGTCGTCGGCACCGCGATGCCGACTGTTATCGCTTCTCTCGGCGGTCTGAATCATTACAGCTGGGTCTTCTCCGCATACCTGGTGACATCGACCGTAACGGTTCCCGTCTGGGGAAAACTTTCGGATCTTTATGGCCGCCGCCTGCTTTATCAAATTGGCATCGGGGTGTTCCTGCTTGGCACACTGCTCTCCGGACTTTCAACATCGATGACGCAGTTGATCGTCTTTCGCGCGATCCAGGGTCTCG
>DASUSJ010000237.1:0-20167 GCA_036375155.1 Pyrinomonadaceae bacterium | reverse complement strand
GGCGTGCCGTGTTGCCGCGCCAAATCGACGGCGTTTATGCCGTCGATCTGAAGTTGGTTATCTCGCACGCCGAGAAAGTTTTCTATTTGCCAAGTCATCTGCCTAAATTGCCTCCACCTCATGGTGGAGGTGAGGATGCAAAAAGTTTTTCGCTGTTTCGGCTAAAGCGGGCACACTTGAACGATCCCACCGCTAGCTAAATAGGGCTGTGTCAAAACCGCGTTAGTACCTCAGATCACCTCAAAGCCTCAGATCGACTCAAAGCCTCAGATCACCTCAAAGCTTCGGAATCATTTTGCCCACCATAGCGCCGGCTGTTTAAATTGCTACGACCTTCAGGTCGGGGACACCGATCATATTTCGCGATCGGCTTTACCCGAAATATCATAAAAAGCTTCCTTTTGGCTTTAGCCTTTCGGCTGAAGCCGATCGCGTCTTTGCAATTTGTATTGCTGCTAAAGCCGCGCTGCAGGTATTTCAATTTCCACGGCCTGATGAAGGTCGGGGAATTTAAACCGCCTGCTCCCCAGTTTTGACACAGCTTCTTAAGCTCGCGGCGCTTCAAAGAGAGTTCTTTTTAACCTGAATTCCCGTGCCTCTCGGGTGGAGCCCGGGCAGTGAGATCGGCAACTTCCCGGTGATGTCCTGCGTCCCGAGGATCGATCGTGCGGCGGCGCGTTGGAGCGATGGCATGTCCCCGTAAGCGACGATGTACGTCTTTATGTCGGGGAAAGAACCCAGCAGATACGGGTTACCGAAACTGACCGCGATGACTCTCTTATTTGCCGCTAAGGCATCGCGAAGGATCGCTGCTCCGTTCTCCGGGATGCCGACGCTGTTCTTTGCCCCGGAACGAACCCGACCGTATAGACCGACAACTATTACTTCGGCGTCTTGCACAACTTTACGCGCGGTAGCGATTTGCTCCTGCAGGGAATTTTCCTGTACGTAGCCGTGCGTAAACTGCACCCCATTCGTGCGAAGCGTGCTAATTAAGCCGTTCATGACGGAAGCTCCGTCAAAGCCGTTCGATATGCCGAGGACGGCCATCTTTTTCGATCGGTCAAGCGGCAGATCGCCGCCACTGTTACGAACAAGTGTTATCGCCCTGGTAGCGATCTCGTCCGTAAGCGCGGTGGTCTCAGGATTCGAAACGATCCTGTCGATCTCATCGAGCGGAGTTATACGCTCCTTGAACAAACCCACCTCGTGTTTCCAGGCAAGCTGCCGACGGACTGAGTCATCCAGACGCGACATCGGTATCCGGCCGCTGGCGACAGCTGCTTTCAAACCGCGGAGCATCGCATCGACATCCGCGGGTTTTTCGAGAATATCCGTGCCAGCCAGAAACGCGCGAACGCCCGCTTCTTCCTGGGTGAAGTAGATCGTCAGCCCGCTCATCGACATCGCGTCGGATACGATCAGGCCTTTGAAGCCCATCTCGTTACGGAGAATTTCGGTCTGGACTTTCGAAGAAAGTGTCGCCGGAACGTACGCGGACTGATTCACGATCTCGGCGCCGTGCTCGGCATCGCCCTGAATAAAATTTTTTAGTGGCTTTACTTCTTCGTTGTCGAGCTGTGGTAGCGCAATGTGCGCGATCATCACGGCACCGATCCCTCCTTCCACCGCTCTTCGGAAGGGGAGTAGCTCGATACGGTTAAATCGATCTCGGGAATGTTCGATGATCGGGAGGCCCCGATGCGAGTCGACGGACGTGTCGCCGTGGCCCGGGAAGTGTTTGGCGGTCGCGATGACTCGCTGGCTCTGGATCCCTTGCGCGAACGCGAGCCCGAAACGAGCGACGTCTTCGGGGTCTTCACCGAAGCTGCGGACGTTGATGACCGGATTCTCGGCGTTGTTGTTTACGTCGAGGACGGGTGCGTAGACATGCTGTATGCCGATCGCGCGCGCCTCGCGGCCCGTTACGACTCCGACGCGGCGGGCATATTCGGGATCTCCTGTGGCGGTGAGTGCCATTGCCCACGGAAAGTTGGTCGCATCTTCGAAGCGCATTCCGATCCCCGTCTCTGCGTCCAGCGACATCAGCAGAGGCGTCTCGGCAACTTCCTGCATACGGTTTGCGAGGTGCGTTGTCTCGTAGACCGGAGCACCGAAGAAGATTACTCCCCCAACCTTGTTCTCTACAACGTGGCGTTTCAGATCCTTAAAGAATGCACTCTCCTGATTGGCAAAGCGCGCATTGATACCCACGTGGACGAGCTGCCCGACCTTCTCGTCGACCGACATTTTCTTCAGGTATTTGTCGGCGGACTTCCAGGCCTTTTCCGACGGTTCGAGTTTTTGCGACGCGGGCATGGCGGGACGCGGGGACCTAGAGGTCGGTACCGTCCGCGTGAGCGGGCGGATTCTCCCACTACCGAGACGTGGGGACGCGGATACCGCACTCAAGCTCGCTTCAGGCGAAATTAGGCCTGTGAGAATCGCGCATACGAGGATCTCAGTGAGCTTTCGTGCTTTCCGTGCTCTACGGATTTGCGGCCACGGAACACGCAGAAGACACGAAAGACACGGAATGAACCGAAAAGACTCGAAATATTTCTTACTTGATCTCATTCTTAGGATCCGGAAAAACCAGAGTTGCAGTGAAAGCCACGATCAGTGTGAGCATGCTTCCGATCAATGCGTACCACGGCCAAGCTATGACAGGTCCGGGGACGAATTTGTTTGCGGCAAGCAGGACGTACGTCATTACCAGGATGCTCACGATCATTCCAGACAGCGCATGGATCTCCTTTGCTCTTTTCAGGAATGCACCGACCAGAAAGACGCCGAGTATCGGGCCGTTGATCAACGATGCGACGGCGAGTGCCAGGCCGAGGGCCGAGCTGTTCACATCCTTCAAGCCGACGGCGATCGCGATCTGCACGATACCGACGATGACGGTTAGAATTCCCGCCACACGCATTAGTTGCTTATCCGATCTCTCCTTCGCGAACGGCTTGTAGATGTCGTTGACCGCTGTCGCGGCGATCGAGTTAAGGGACGACGAAAGGGCTGCCGCGAAGATCGCTGCAATGACGAGTCCCGCCAAACCGGTGGGCATCTTTTGCGTTATGAAATCCGGGAATACGCGATCGCCGCTGGCGAAAGGGAAGGCGCCGGTCGCCGCGTCGTAACCGACCATATCGTACGGTGCGTAGAACGCGAAAAGGAGCACTCCGACGAAAAGAAATCCGATGAACTGCGCGAGCACGACAACACCGGAGGTCATCAATGCTGTGATCGCCGCCCGTGACTTATCGGTGCAGAGATATCGCTGGACAAGGAACTGATCGGTCCCGTGCGTCGACATCGTCAGGAAACATCCGCCGAGCAGACCGCCCCAAAATGTGTATGTCTTAGCTAGATCGAAACTGAAATCGAAGACGTCGAACTTATCGAACTGCTGCCCGATGGCGACGGCACTGCTGAGTCCGCCGTCGATATTCTGTACCAGAACGACGGCAGCGGCGATCGCGCCGCCGATGTAGATGACCAGTTGCACGACCTCGATCCAGATGACCGCCTCCATCCCGCCGAAGAAGGTGAAGATGATCATCACCGCGCCGAGCAGTACGATCGAGCCGATGATGACGATCGCCGGGTCCGTACCAGGCTGGAAAGCTGTGTAAACTGCCGCGAGCACGATAGCAGTCAGCAGCAGGCGAATACCGTCAGCGATATTTCGCATAATCACGAACAACCCTGATGCGAGGATCTTTACCCGGCCACCAAAACGCTCGCCGAGCAGCTGGTAGACCGTCTGAAGCTGTCCGCGGAAGTACATCGGGATGAACACGAGCGAGATGACAACCCGGCCAAGCAAGTACCCGAAAACAAGCTGGAGGAATTGGAAGTTGCCGCCCTTTGCAAATGCGTAACCCGGAACCGAGATAAACGTGATCGTGCTTGTTTCGGTCGCCACGATCGACATCGCGATCGCCCACCATGGAACACTCCGATCGCCGACAAAATAGTCCTCGGTGGTCTCCTGCTTCCCGGCATACCAGATCCCGAAGGCGGTGATGCCGATCAGGTACCCGAAGATAATGATGAGGTCGAGTGGTTGCATTTACATGTTAACGGTCAAAACCCGGAGCGGGAGCGATGAGGTCCCCGAGCATATTTTGGGAAAAACGACGGCCTCGGGCTTTTATTCCTGTTGCTTCGTGTGATTAGTGTGTTTCGTCGTTACTTCCGCTTAAAACCTGTAACCACGAAACACGCTAATCACACGAAGCAACACGAAAATCGGAAAATGCGCTTTCCTCAATAGGGCCGCTCGGTCTACCGCTCCCGGTTCTGACCTGTGGCCGAGCCGTTGTCGTTTGTCCCGCTCGAAGACAAGTCACGAACCGCGTCGTCAACGACAAAATCCCTCTCGCTCAGCGCCCTTTCCGCATCTTGCTTGCTGGCGTGAGCGTTTTTCATCACAAGCGCTACCCGCAAGTCCCCGCCAGCCTCATCCATCAGCTTCGACGCGGCAGTCTCTTCGAGTCCCGCTTCATCCATCAAAATACGTACGGCGCGATCCTGCAGTTTCTCGTTCGAGGCCTTCATGTTAGTCATGTGATTACCCTTCACATAACCGAGCCGGATCATCGCGACGGTCGAGATCATGTTCAGGATCATCTTCTGCGCCGTGCCTGCTTTCATCCGGGTCGAGCCCGTGATCGCTTCTGGACCCACGACCGGTACGATCGGGATCTCGGCAGCATTTGTGATCTCCGAATCCGGATTGCAGACGATGCATGCCGTGAAACACCCGAGTCCGCGGGCATATTTGACCGCTCCGATCGTGTACGGCGTACGGCCCGAGGCCGCGATGCCGACGACGGCGTCCTTCTCGGTGAGGCCTCGTGCTTTTAGGTCCTCGGCGCCTTGAGAGACATTGTCTTCGCTCGCTTCGGTGGCTTTGTACAGGGCGTCGTATCCACCTGCGATCACGCCCTGAACAAGATCGTGCGAGACACCATACGTTGGCGGAATCTCCGACGCATCAAGAACGCCGAGCCGACCGCTCGTGCCTGTCCCAATGTAAAAAAGACGCCCGCCGTTTCGCAGACGCTCGACTATCTTCTCGGTCGCAGTAGAAATCGCCGGCAGCACCTTTTCCACCGCAATTGCTACTAATCTGTCTTCGTTATTTATGAGCCGAACGGCGTCAAGAGTCGAAACTTTGTCGATCTCCGCCGTGTTCGGATTATCGGTTTCAGTTATCGGAATCACTTTATGTATAAGCGATGAGTCTTGGAAAATTGTCAAGTGAAGTAAGAACCGAGAGCGGCCCGATCTGCGGAATACGAAGTACGCAATGCGGATTTAGTGTCGTTTACTGTGTTTGTGGTTAATAGGTATTATCAGCAAGTAAACACGAACCAATACTAAACGACACAAAATATCTGAGTCTTGCTTATCTACCACCGCGCCTCGCAAAGCCTCGGCATCCCTCCTGCATAAGGGAGCTTCGAATTCCGAAACCGGAATACACGTCCTGCAGGCGCTTTACGCTGGCTCGGCTCAATGCTCCCGCGAATTCTTCTTCGAATAATACCTATATGCAAGGCCGGCGGCGCCTAAAGCGAACGCGGCCCCGGCGCCAGTTAGTACCGGGTGCAGGCTTGCTTTTGTATACAAACTGCTCTCCGAAACATGACCGTCGTAGGTTCCACGTTCCGAAAGTCTCGCGTCTTTCGATTCGTACAAACCCTCGAGAGGCGTCGGCTCAGCCGGCTCTCCCGACCGAGTTTGCCCGAGCATCGTCGACTCCATTATTTGGTCAAACACGCGAGGCGCGTACTTTCCGGCAACCGAATGCGCTTTGGCAGCCGCACCGACAAACACGTCGCGCACTGGGTTCTCCGCGCAATGCAGAATAGTTTCCGCTACCGCGTCCGGCGAATACACTGGGGGCGGATTTTCCGGATTGACATCGAGGTAATTGCGGGCGTGCTCCTTGTAAGGAGTGTCGATCGCGGCCGGCTTGATCAACGTCATCGAGATCGGAGCCTCGTCGGCCTCGAGCTCCATCCGAAGCGCGTCCGTGAATCCTTTAACTGCATGCTTCGAAGCACAGTAGATTCCCTGGAGGGGGATCGCGCGATCCGAAAGAGTGCTGCCGACGTTGATGATCGCGCCGCCGCTCGACTTTAAGCTCTCAGCCGCAACAAGCGATCCGTAAACCACACCCCAGAAATTCGTCTCGAAGAGCTGCCGCATATCCTCGATCGGCACGTCCTCGAGTTTCCCGTAGATGGAGACGGCGGCGTTATTCACCCAGGTATCGAAACCGCCGAATTTATTAAGCGCCTCGGCCGCGATCTTCTTGACGTCACCTTCATTTCCTACATCGGCGGCCACGTAGACAGCGTTTCCCCCGGCAGCGTTGATCTCGGTTGTCAATTTCGCAAGAGCGTCCTCGTTTCTTGCCGCAAGCACGAGTCGCGCCTTCCGCTCCGCCGCGAGACGCGCCGTCGTCAAGCCGATTCCGCTGGTCGCACCGGTGATCACTATGACCTGATCTTCAAGACTCTTTAACTTAATTGACATTCTGGATCTCCTTTCATTACCGACCTGTCGGGTTCGTGGAGCCGGTCGACGCATTTGTCAGCGAGTTGGGCGCGTTCAGATTCGCACCTTCGTCGACACCGACACCCAGCCGCTCGACTAATTCACCGCCGAACCAACCGCCCAAACCTGCAGCTGCCGCGCCGACGAAGGACAAAATGCTAGCTAGCGTTTCGGGACGTTCCGGGAGGTCGTTGCGCATCCACCAGCTTCCGGCGAACAAAAGCAGCGCGATAACGTTACTGATGCCGTGCATGAGACCGATCGTCTTAGCGCGTGTTTTCGAAGGGATTGCAAACCAGTCGATCGTTCCGAAGGGAGCAGCGATCAAACCACCGATTATTCCGGCGGCCATCATCCAGTAAGCGACCCCGGCCATGTCCGGGTTACCCCAAATCAAGTAAATAAGATCGAATACCACCGCCGTAGCTAACAAACCGAGTGGAAACACGATCAAGATCGGGTGAATGGCATGCCCGAGGAATTTTGCTTTGCTTTCCATATGAATGCCTCCTTGAATGGCGCGTTCTTAAATTCGTTTCAAATCGAAACACAAACGTGCGTAATCAAGGAATGGAGCAAGAGGCGTGCCGACTAGACGACTTATCCACGGTTACCGTTGTTGGGCGACTGGTAGGCCATAAGTGCCGCAGCATGGGCGGGCGGCATGGCGGGTTCAGTAAGAAATGCTTTTGGGGCGCACTCACGAACTTTTTCGAGCATGGGCGCGGTGAGAAGTTCACCGGCTTTGAAAATGCTCCCGACACATCCGATCGGTACTCTTCGGTTTTCGAGCTTAAGTTTGTCGATCACCGCACACGCAGCGAGACCGAGCTCGTAGCCCGCGTCCGTTAGTATGCCGACCGCGATCTCGTCACCTTCCTGTGCAGTTTCAACTACGAGACGAGCGAACCCGGCGATCCGGCTGTTATCTACCTGCGGAGAGTAGATTGCGACGATAAGATTCTCCGGACCCGACGCGCGAAAGTATTCGGAAGCTCGCTCGCTGAGCAGTGTCGGAACACCGCGCCCGTCTGATGCTTTTGCGATCGTGTGCAGTGCTTGCTGCGCAATTCCAACGCCACCGCCCTCGTCGCCCGCCAGCGGACCCCATCCGCCCGAGATAGCGATCCGGCCGCTATCGTCCTTTCCAAGACACACGGAACCCGTACCGGCGATGACCACCAAACCTGGCTTGCCCTGCGTCGTTGCGTAGAGGGCGATCTCGGCATCGGTAACGACCTCGACGTTTCTGATTCCAAGTCGTTTGATAAAACTTTCACGGACACTTTGCTTCAAGTCGGCACGACGCACGCCTGCGAGGCCCAGTGTCGCCGACCCGATATCCCCGCGTGAGAGGGCGGCCTTATCGCACGCGTCGTTGATAGCTTTGGCAATATTGGTGACGGCAGTTTCGACGCCGACGCGAAGCGGATTTGACGGCCCGGCGAAACCTTCACACGTGACTTCTCGAAGCTCGTTCATGATGGCGATCTGCGTCTTGGTACCGCCGCCGTCCACGCCCAAAAAAAGCTGGCGTGACGCGGTCTTTCGCTTTTTTCTTGCGGAGCTTGCAGCCATGCAAAAACATTCTTGGCGAAACTTGACTTATAATCAAACATAACGGACTTTATGTAAGCGATAAGGATGCGTGATGTAACGAATGCAAGATGTCGGGTGCGGAACGCGGAATCCGAGCCGAAAAGCATTCAGAGAACAAGATCAAAGTTTTGACACACCTGCGGAGTAATCACAGCAGGAATGTTCCGCATTCCGTGTTCCGCACTCCGCATTAACAAAGATGGAAATCAGACAGCTCAAGGCTTTTCTTGCGATCGCCGAGGCGAAAACGTTTACGGCCGGGGCAAGACGTGTGAACGTGACCCAGGCGGCGATTTCAATGCAGATACGGCAACTAGAGGATGAGGTCGGATTGCAGTTGTTCACAAGGACACCGCGTCGCGTGATCCTCACCGAAGCTGGCGAGTACTTGCTGGAACGTGCCCGCAAGATCCTTCGCGAACACGATGCCGCGCTCGCGGAG
Organism: Pyrinomonadaceae bacterium; assembly: GCA_036375155.1. Taxonomy (GTDB): domain Bacteria; phylum Acidobacteriota; class Blastocatellia; order Pyrinomonadales; family Pyrinomonadaceae; genus OLB17. Next base: position 11,553 of record DASUSJ010000237.1, on the reverse strand, counting down.
ATCGCCGAGATCGCGGGTGCAGAATATGGCCGGCTGCGTATCGGGTCGGCGTCCGGCACATTTGCCATGCATCAGCTTCCCGGCATCATGCAAAAGCTGAATGAGAAATTCCCGAATGCGGAATTGTCCGTTGCATCCGGCACCAGCGAGAAACTGGTCGACCGGATCATGCATGGGGAGATCGACATTGCGTTCATTTCACTGCCGGTCGACAACTCGAATATCACGACCGAGTCGCTTTTTTCGGACGAGATCGTCGCGATCGCCCATCCGCAGCACCCGCTCGCAAAAGAGAAATATATAAGCGCGGCCACGCTCGCCGGCGAGAAACTCATCTTAGGTGAGCGCGGAGGGAACACACGCCGCATGATCGATGAATTCTTCGCGGCAGCAAACGTGCGTCCGAATATCGGGATGGAGATGTCACGACAGGAGGCGGTGAACGAAATGGTCGCGAACGGCCTGGGCGTGGGAATGGCCGGTGCAAAGTCGGTTGCGCCAGAGATCCGCGAAGGAAAACTTATCGCTTGGTATATCGAAGGCGCCGAGATCAAGTGGGAATTGGGCCTTGCGCGTCTGCGTGGCGGTCACTACTCACCCATCGCGAAGGAGTTCGTCAAGCTGTGTAAGGAGAGTTTCGTCGAGCGAGAGAAAGAGTTGAGGGCAAAGCGTTAGAGGTAAAAGTAAGTAGAGATTTATGAGCATGGGGCGACGGGGTTTGGATAATTTTGGCAGAAACGCGGCGAAGGTTGGGCTGGCCTTTGCCTTTTTAATTTTTACTTTTTACTTCACGCAAGCTCAGGGCTTGCCGCTCGCCGCTCCCCACACGGTCGGGATGAGCGCGGCGAAGCTGGATCAGATCGAGCGGCTCGTTCTCGCAGATATCTCTGATAAGAAACTACCGGGAGCCGTCGTCATCGTCGGGCATAAGGGACGGATCGTATACCGAAAAGCGTTCGGCAATCGCTCGCTCGTACCGACGGTCGAAAAGATGACGGTCGATACGATCTTTGACGTCGCATCGCTGACCAAACCGGTCGCGACGGCGACATCGATCATGATCCTTGTCGAGCAGGGAAAGCTGCGGTTGAACGATACGATCGGCAAGTTCATTCCAGAGATCGACGATGAGCAAGCAAAGCGCGTCACGATCCAGCAACTTCTCACTCACACATCCGGCTACCGTCCCGATTTTGACCTCGGCGAAAAATGGACCGGGAGGGAAGGGATGCTGGCCGCGCTGAAGAAAGAAAAGCTGCGGGCTGCTCCTGGGACGAGGTTTGTTTACTCGGATATTGGCTTCATTGTGCTGGGGGAAATTGTTTGGAGGATCACTAGCCGCCCGCTGCATGAATTCGTCGAGAAGAACGTAAGGCAGGCGCTAGCCCTACCGGCATCGGGTTTCACGACTGATCCGGAGGGTTACCGTCGAGAGGGGATTCACACGCTCTTCCTGATCGCCAATCGTAATCTCATTGCGCCGACGGAGAGTATCAGTGGGCAGGCCAATTATCTCGGAAGTAGCTACGAGGGGAATCCGGCAGATGGCGAAAGAATCCTTCGTGGACAGGTTCACGATCCGACCGCGTTCCGCATGGGCGGCGTCGCCGGTCACGCCGGACTCTTCTCAACCGCCGACGATCTCGCCCGCTACTGCCAGATGCTCCTGAATGGTGGTGTCGCACCAGGCAGAAACCCGACCGGTGGGGAGGGTGTCAATCCAAAATCCAAAATCCAAAATCCAAAATCGAAGAACCCCCTCCCTACCGGTCGGGTTTCTGCCTCGGACCGGCGCGTTCTTTCCGCCCAAACCATCGCCCGAATGACTCAGCCATATGTCGTCTCCGAAGACGGTGCGACGCGTGGGCTCGGTTGGGACATGAACACGTCGTTCTCATCCAACCGCGGCGAGCTGTTTCCGCTCGGCTCGTTCGGTCACACCGGGTTCACGGGAACATCGATCTGGATCGACCCAACTTCGCAGACGTTTGTGGTCTTTATGTCGAATCGCGTACACCCCGATGGCAAGGGAGATGTCACACCATTAAGAGCAAAGGTCGCAACCGTCGTAGCATCGGCCATCGAGGACACACCAATCGAGGAATGGAAAGAAGCCGAGGCAAGATACAACGCCGCCGTCGCGGCGCAGATTCCGAGGTTTCGTGAGGGCGCTCAGCGATCAGCAGTCAGCGGTCAGCCAATCGCAAATCGGCAATCGCAAATCGCAAATCCACCGATCGCAAATACCCTAAACGGCATCGACGTTCTCGAACGCAACAACTTCAAAGAACTCGAAGGCAAACGCATCGGCCTCGTCACAAACCACACCGGTCGCAACTTCGCGGGCAAGCCGACGATCGATGTTCTCTTCGAAGCGAAGAATGTGAAACTCGTTTCGCTGTTCGCACCCGAGCACGGTATCCGCGGCGAACTCGATACCGAAAAGATCGACGACACAAAAGATGAGAAGACGGGCCTTCCGGTCTACTCGCTTTACAAAGACGCCATGCGCCGTCCCAAGCCGGAACATCTCAAAGACCTCGACGCGATCGTCTATGACATACAGGACATCGGTGCTCGCTTTTACACATACACCACGACCCTTCGCAACGTGATGGAAGAAGCGGCGAAAGCGAAGATACCTATCTACGTTCTCGACCGCCCAAATCCCATCAACGGCGTTACTGTTGAAGGTTCACTCGCTGAAGAAGACAAACTCGCCTTCATCGCGGCTCACACGGTTCCGGTCCGCTACGGCTTGACCATAGGTGAGCTCGGTCAATTGATGAACGCCGAAAGAAAGATCGGCGCGGATGTTCGCGTGATAAAAATGGAAAACTGGGCCCGGTCCATGTGGTTCGACGAGACTGGCCAGACCTGGGTGAATCCGTCGCCCAACATGAGAAGCCTAACGCAAGCAACGCTCTACCCTGGCATCGGCCTGCTCGAAACGACGAACGTAAGCGTCGGCCGCGGTACCGACACTCCGTTCGAGGTAGTCGGAGCCCCTTGGATCGACGGACAGAAGCTCGCCAAATATCTCAACGAACGGAATCTGAAAGGCGTCCGGTTTGTCCCGATCAGATTCAAGCCCAACGCTTCCGCCTTCAAGGACGAGCAGCTCAGCGGTGTAAATATCATTGTCACCGACCGCGATTCCTTTGAATCCGTCCGAACCGGTTTCGAGATCGCGACCGCGTTTCGAAAGCTCTACCCGAACGACTGGCAGGTCGACAGGTACGGACGACTTTTGGTGAACGGGCAGTTTCTCGAGATGGTTAAGCGGGGCGACCCGCCGGAGTCGATCGAGCGAGAATGGCGGAAACACGTCGACGAGTTCGAAAAACGCAGGGCACCGTATTTGCTTTACAAATAGCAGATTTCGAGTTATAAAAAATCCCAAGCTTTCACTTTTTGTAACAACCTTTTCATTTCGGGAACTTAGGCTGCACGTCGGGATTTTGTGTATCGACAACGATAACGAAAATTTGGATAAACTTCCGAAAACCTAAATTCTCCTTATACCAGCAATACTTAGGATTTTAATTTTCGAAGGGGACGAAAACACTATGATGAGGAAAAAAGCATGGAGTTCGATTCTGTTTGCTCTGGCCATTACCTTGAGCGCCAGCGGACTCGTCGCAGGCCAGGATGACAGCAGCGCAACGGTTCTTGGTCAGGTAACAGATGCTAACGGTGCCGCTGTGCCGAACGCCACGGTCGTCGTCGCGAATACCACTACCGGACAAAATCGCCAGGTACAGACGAACGAAGAGGGTCTCTACAGTGTTTTCCCCTTGATACCCGGGGAGTACACAGTTTCGGTGGAGCAGACCGGCTTTAAGAAGTCAGTTGTAAGCGTGACGCTCAGTACGCGTGATCGCCGACCGGTGAACGTCGTCCTAGAGACAGGTGCCCCATCGGAGATCGTAACCGTCACCAGTGACCCGCCGCTGATCCAGGACAGCCCGATCGGACAAACTCTGGTTTCCGGCAATCAAGTGACGGAGTTGCCGCTTAATAATCGAAACTTCATACGCCTTTTGGAGACAATCCCGGGCGTTACGTCCGACCTCGACGATGAATCGAACTTCGGCCTGACAAGCCGCGCAAGCGTCTCGATCAATGGTCAGCGGCGGAACTCGGTAAACTATATCGTTGACGGTGTCAATAACGTAGATGTTGGCTCCAACATTACCCTACTCTCGACGCCTACCGTTGACTCGATCCAGGAGTTTAAGGTGTTGACGTCAAACTACACGGCCGACGTCGGACGCTCAGGCGGGGGTGCTGTCATCATAACTACGAAGGGCGGCGGCAATGATTTTCACGGCACGCTTTACGAGTTTACGCGTAACGACCATTTCAATGCCAACTCGTTCTTCAACAATCGACTTGGCCGACGCGCTGACGGTACGCCCTTCGCTCCGACTCCGAAACTGCGTTATCACAACTTCGGCGGTGTTATCAGTGGACCGGTTTTCATTCCGAACTTTGGAGACGGCGGTCCGGACTGGCTATATAACGGTCGTAACAAGACATTCTTCTTCTTTTCGGAAGAGGTCCGCCGCATTACCCGTGCGACCACCAATGCTAGCGCGACAGTCCCGACAGCGGCTCAGAGGGTGGGTGATTTTTCGGCGAACTTGGGTAATTTGATCTGTCAGAACGCGACGGGGGGACTCGTTACGAGCACGTCGGCAACCACATGCACGACGGCGGGAACGAATCCGGTTAATCTGATCGATACTGCCGGTAACCCCATTGTCCTTCGCACCAGTCAGATCTTCCGATCCGACAATGTTCCCTTTGCCGGCAACATTATTCCCATATCCCTGATCGACCCGCGTGCTCTGGGACTTTTGCAGGCCTACCCGCTTCCGAATAGTGGGGTAAACAGCTTTACGGCGAGCCAGATCAACATCAATAACACCCGCCAGGAAGTGATCCGCTTGGACCACAACTTCTCTGATCAGCACAAGATCTTCGGGCGGTTCACTAAGGATACCAGCGACACGACCGAGTTTGGTGGTTTGTTCACTGGTCATGTGCTTCCCGGTATCGCGACAACAGCGACCAGCGTTCCGGGTAAAGTGCTGGCGATTGCCTATACCGGGCTTTTCGGTTCGAATGTCGTCAATGAGTTTCAGTTCAATTACTCGGGTAACGAGATCAGCTCAGAAGTGATCGGCCGCGGCCGACGCTCTGACTATGCCGGAGCGAATTTGATCCAGGAGTACTTCCCGGAAAATAACCAGAATATTATTCCGTCGATTACCGGAACTGGGTTTTCGACGATCGGGGCTCTGCAGGGCTACAGTATTGAATATGCAAGCACGGGTTTCCGCGACACTCTCACCTGGACCACTGGCAGCCATATTTTGAAGTTCGGCGCTGAGATGACCTGGGAGGTCAAGAACGAGAATGCAGGCAGCAACTCGCAAGGGTCGTTTGGCTATAGCACTATCCAAAGTCGCGGGACCATCGGTACGACCGTGGCCACGGCGACGGGACATGGATTCGCTTCGTTCCTGATGAATCGTGCGAACTCATACTCAGAAGCCGCGACGGATTTTCGCGTGAACGAGGTCTTTGGTCGTAGAGAGTTCTTCGTCCAGGATACGTGGAAGGTCAGGCCTAACCTGACACTGGATCTCGGCGTCAGGTACCAGTTCTTCGTACCCGTCACGGATCGAAATGATCAGATCGGGACATTTGATCCGCTTCTATATGATCCTTCAAGGGCTGTCTGCGCGAACACGGCGTGCACGGCGATGAACCTCGCTCTGACCGATCCAAATAACGGTTTTGCGTTGGCTGGCACAACTTCGCGCTTCGGGCGAAAGATACATCCCGCCGATTACAACAACTTCAGTCCGCGCGTCGGGATCGCGTGGGATCCCTTCAGCGACGGTAAAACGATCGTTCGTGCCGGCTACGGTTTCTACTATGACCAACCGCTCGTGGGGATCTTTGAGCAGGCCGCATTCACAACGCCCGCCTTCAATCCCAACGTGAGCTTTACCAGCACGCCGACGAGCATTATCACTTTCGATGATGTTGATGCCGGAGCCCCTCCAGGAACGCTCCCCCTTCGCTCCACGATCGCTATAGCACACGACTTTTCGACGCCGGAGATCCAGCAATGGTCAGTCGGCGTCCAGCGTGAGGTATTCAGGAACGCCGTCGTCGATGTCAGCTACGTAGGCACCAAGGGCGATAAGCTTATCCGACAGCGAAATATCAATTTCGTGTCACCGGCCGATGTTGTCGCTTCGGGCACAACGTCCGGCAGCTCGGTTCGGCCATTTAAGGGTTATACGACGATCAACTACCGGGAAACGAGCGCCAGGTCTCGTTATCACGGGTTGCTCTCTTCGTTCAACTATCGCCTTCAGAAAGGTTTCACCATCACGCTGGCGTATACCCTGAGCAAGAATATGACGGATTCTACCAACGATCGCGACGCCGTCGATGATCCGCAGAATCCGTTCGACCTCAGCAGTGAATACGCAGAAGCTAGATCTTCGCGTCGCCACGTCTTCAGCGCGAGTTACGTATATGAGATCCCGTTTTTCAGAACTTCGGGGAACTCACTGGCACGTCTCTTCCTCGGCGGCTGGCAGGTTTCGGGTATCACGCAGATCGAATCAGGAGCACCGGTACCACGCGTGACGGTTGCGGATACGCTTAGCCAGAGCCGAGGCTTGTACCCCAACATCACCGGTGATCCGGATGGCGGGTTGACGGGGACTCTGGATCCCGTAACCGGTCTTCCGTTCATTTTCGATCCGACAGTTTTCGTTCAGGCACCTGTTGGTACCTTCGGGAACGCGCCACGCTCATTCGCCCGCCTTCCCGGACGAAATCAAACGAACCTGGCGCTGATGAAGCAGTTCTATTTCAATACCGAGAGAAGCTTCTATTTACAGTTGCGAGCCGAGGCTTTTAATCTGTTCAACCAGACGCAATTTACCGGTATCGGCACCACATTGCCGAACGCCGGCCCGCTGAGCGCGGGTGCCACAATCGGCCGGCCTACGGCTACGCGGTTGCCTCGTGAGTTTCAGTTCGGCGCAAAATTGTATTTCTAGTATCCTACTTTGCGAATCCTATTTGCCCGCGTTCCCGATCCAGGGACGCGGGCATTTTTGTTTGATAACATAAGCCGCGTATGTCGATCGTTCTGAAAAACGGTAGGGCTGTGATCGGGAACAAGTTAGTAGATAACCCGTCGATCGTTGTCGCTGAAGGGCGCATCGTCGATATGGGCGGCGAACGTGATGCGGACGTAAAGACGATCGATTGTACCGGTCTGACCGTGATGCCGGGATTCATCGACGTGCACATTCACGGAGCAATTGGCTTCGATGTCAACGACGCCGACACAGCGGGGTTGCTTGAGATCGCACGCTTTCTCGCGGGCCACGGTGTGACATCGTGGATGCCCACGCTCGTGCCTGATTCGGATGAGAACTATCAGCGCGTGATCCACGCTATCAACCGGTTGATGGAGATCCAGAGTGTCGAACCCGTCGCCCAGGCCGTCGGCGTTCATTACGAAGGTGTGTTCGCAAGCGAAAGGATGTGCGGAGCTCTCAGGCCGGAGTTTTTTAAGACCTTTACCGGGAATGAAGTTGATCGCCTTCCGAGGCTGAAGCAGGGCGTCCACATGATGACTTTCGCTCCGGAGATAGAAGGCGGGATCGAGTTGACGCGCGAGCTCGTGCAGAAAGGCTGGATCGCGTCCATTGGGCACACCAGCGCCGATGTCCAAGTCCTCGATGATGCCTTCAACGCCGGCGCCCATCACCTTACACATTTTTATAACGCGATGACAGGCCTGCATCACCGCAGCGTCGGTGTCGTTGGGTGGGCCCTTGCGAACAAGGATGTAACGTTCGACATCATCGCGGATGGAGTTCACGTGCACCCTTCAATGCTCGAGTTTGCCTGCAGGTCCAAATCACCCGCCAAAGTATCTTTGATAAGCGACTCGGTCGCTCCAACAGGACTCGGCGACGGTGAATTCATTGTCTGGGAGGAGACGATAACCGTTAAGGACGGTCGAACAGAGAACAGGCGCGGCGCCATCGCCGGGTCGGTGATAACCTTGCTCGACGCCTTCAAGCGAATGCGGATACTTGGCTTTAGTGAAGCTGAAACGGCCAGAATGGCCTCGCATAATCCCGCAGCGCTTCTCGGTATCGGCCAGGCTCGGGGCTCGATTGCAGTGGAAAAGCACGCCGACCTGATCGCCCTGGACGCACATGGAAATCTTCGGTTGGTCATGATCGGCGGCAGTGTGGTTCATACCGACATAGCGTAGTGTGCGTGTAAAGAATTGTAATTCGCGCTTCCTCACAACCGCTTTTGGCGTAAACTTTCCGAAGATGAGCAAAGTTCTGATTATCGACGACGACGAGGAATTATGTGATCTTGTCTCGGAGTATCTGACGGTCGAAGGATTCGAGACGACCGCGGTGCACGACGGTCAGACGGGGCTCGATCAGGCGCTGTCGGGTAGCTACGATCTGGCGATCCTCGATGTCATGATGCCTAAGCTAAATGGCTTTGACGTGCTGAGAAATCTGCGGGAGAAATCCGGACTGCCGGTTCTCATGCTGACCGCCCGCGGCGACGATATGGAGCGTATCGTCGGCCTTGAGATCGGGGCCGATGATTATCTTCCCAAACCGTTCAACCCGCGTGAATTGGTCGCGCGGCTTCGCGCGATCTTGAGACGCGCGTCTAACGACGATCCTGATCCCGGACAGGCCGAGAGAATAGCAGTCGACGACCTCGAGCTTTCTTCTTCGTCGCGATCGGTCAAGCGCGAAGGGGAAGAGCTGCCTGTGACGTCGGTTGAATTTGACCTGCTGTCCGCGCTTCTGCGCGAGGCAGGTTCGGTCGTGAAGAAAGAGGTCCTGAGTGAGACCGTGCTGGAGCGGCGCCTGTCCCCGTACGATCGCAGCCTGGACATGCACATCAGCAATCTGCGTAAGAAACTCGGGCCGCGTCCGGACGGGTCGGAAAGGATCAAGACCGTTCGCTCGGTCGGATATATTTACACAGTACCGTGAACCTGTTTCTAAAGATCTTTTTGTGGTTTCTGGTGGCGAGCGCTGTCATGGTTGGCGTCGTGGTGTTCCTCAACTGGACGGTCACGACCGAACCGGTGGTGAGCCGCTGGCAAAGCTCGATCAGAAATCAAACAAACCTGTACGCGGCCACCATCGCGCAGATCCACGGCTCGCAGGGTGAACCCGGCGTCAGAGAGTTTCTTGATCGTATCCATGAAGTTGAGACTGTGACCGAGGTAAACGTCGTTCGACGCGACGGCGCACTATGGATCTCGGACGCGAGCGATGTTTCGAACTACCGGGGATTGATAGATGCGGCGTTCCGGTCGCCGGCGGTTCAGCTTGAGCTAAGCTCCACCGATACCGCGCTGACATCTAGAAGCTTCAGGCTCGCAAACGGGGAAGAGTACGCATTAATAATCCGGTGGGACCGACTGCGGCCCGCTCCGTTTTTCGGCGAGTCTCAGCTTCGTTACATTCGATATGCAGCCCTCCTTCTGACGGCCCTCCTGGTTTGTTACGCACTCGCACGCTATCTTTCATCACCTATCCAGAAGATTCGAATGGCGACGCAGAAGCTTGCGGAGGGTCATCTCGGAACGAGGGTCGGCGACAAGGTGGGAAACCGGCGTGACGAGCTGGCTGTCCTCGCTAAGGATTTCGATGTCATGGCGGAGCGGATCGAGTCACTCATAACATCACAGCAGCGACTTTCACGGGATGTTTCGCACGAACTGCGATCGCCGCTGGCACGTATGAACGTCGCGCTCGAGATAGCAAAACAAAAATCCAATGGCGATACGGCTCCTGTGCTGGCGCGGATCGAGGCCGAATCGGACCGGCTCAACGAGATGATCTCACGTCTGTTGACCCTTTCGCGGCTCGAAACGGGATCGCGGGATTTTGAACGTTCCGAGATCGACCTGAAGTCACTGGTCGAGCAAGTCGCATCGGACGCGGATTTTGAAGCGAACGCCGTGGGGAAGTCGGTCCGGATTGATCGCGCCGATCAATGCAGTATCGTGGGCAGTTATGAGTTGGTCGGCAGCGCGGTTGAAAATGTCTTGCGAAACGCGGTGCGTTATACGCAGGACGGAACCGCGGTCGAGGTTTCCCTCGTTAGCGATAACGGGACGGCGACGGTTTCGGTTCGTGATCACGGTGGCGGTGTTCCGGAAGATGAGCTTCAGAAGCTATTTCGACCGTTCTATCGCGTCGGCGAAGCCCGCGATCGCGGGTCGGGTGGTACGGGTCTCGGACTTGCGATCGCGGAGCAAGCTATCAAAGCTCACAAGGGACGGATCCGAGCGCGAAACTCCGATGACGGACTGGTCGTTGAAATGACATTCGACTGTGAAAGTGAACTGTGAAGTGTGAGGTGTGAAGTTTGAGGTGTGAGGTCTGAAGTGTGGGCTGTGCGTAGCTTATTTACAGTAGACAAACTTACTCTTTACCGTATACTCCCCGCGATTGCAGTTCACACTTCACACTTCACACTTTACCTCACCACACTTCACACTTGACCACACTTCCCAGCTTATGCCCGTCTGGCGTCGGCGAAAGATTTGATCGCGAGGATAACAAACAGCAGACAAACGAGTGCCATTGAGACCTGCGATACGACCGCAGCGTTATAGGTGAGATCGCCCAGCCTCGACAAAAGCCTTCCGGCGCTGGCGATGAACCCCAGCAACGCTACGATGACTGCGGCATGCATCAGGTGCTTCCGCCAGCCTTCGCGCATTCGTGCGAAGATCCCGAGCAAAAGAAGTACAACTCCGACAGCCGCTGGGATAAGGGCGGTCATGCTCGGGTGATTCGTCATCACGCCGTTAACGTAACCAAGAATTCCGATGAGCACGAGAAGCGTGCCGCAAGCAATTGATGTCGATGGCATAAGTGTTTTCGCGTTCGATAGGCTTTCCAGCCTGCAGGGTAAACAGACAAACGAAGTTCCGTCTTACCGTCTCTTCGGCAGATAGCCGCCAAAGTTGATTTCCTTAATAATAAACTCGCTCGGTAGTTTTTGAAAATTCCCTTAGCAGCGCGCGCCGGTACCTATTTTCTCATCCCGTCGATCATTCGCGCGATCGTCTGTTTCAGATGGTCGGTAACAAGTTCATACTCTTGCTCGTCGGTCCTTGATGGTTGATCGTTGCCATTCTGTAGAATGTCGCTCGAATAAAAGGGAGTTCCTATCTGAATCTTTACTTTCGCGGGTCGAATACGCATCGTCCGGCGAGCCCAGACTTTGTAAAGCCCATCCATCGCCACCGGAACGATCGGCAGCTCGAGCTCCGTCGCAAGGATCGCCGCGCCCTTCTTAAACTTGTGTAGCTCGCCGTCGTAGGCGCGCTCGCCTTCGGGATATATGTTGAGAATGCGGCCCCGCTTCAGCCCGATAGCTCCGGCCTTCATTGCCTTCATCAACTGCGTGTCGGGGTCAACGGGGACGACGTGCAGCATTTGC
>DASUSJ010000236.1:0-7656 GCA_036375155.1 Pyrinomonadaceae bacterium | reverse complement strand
GGTCTGGATCGGGGAAGCAAGACAAAGTTCGATAAATTGCTGGCACGCATCCAGAACGACAACGTCACCGTATATGCACTGCAGCTTCCCGATAGAACCGGGGGAGCGTTCCGGCGAGATCAGCCGAAAGCCGCGGCGGTTATCACTCAGCTTACCGAGGGAACCGGCGGGCGAGCCTTTCCGCTTGACGAAGCCCAAACAGCTGCCAAAGCGATCTGTGATGAATTGCGTCGAAACAGGTATCTGCTTTCGTACATCCCCGTGAACATGTCGAGCTACGACGTCCGCCGCGTTTTTCTTACCGCCGACGAAGGCATTGCCGTCCGCACAAAGACCGCTCAACCGCCTAACGTAAAGTAGCTCGTCCGGTTTGGCGGGACCTTCACGTCTATACTGTCAGAACATCATCGGTGCCGGTGTTTTTCTAACAGGTATGCGCCTTCTTTCATTATCAATATCGTTCATTGTTTTGTTCTTTTGGAATTCTGTGTCCGCGCAGAACAGAGTTTCCGTTCGGATCGACACGACCGAGGCCGATGCGGTTCTCAGGATACTCGACAAGAGAGAAAGCGGGACCAAGATCGACGAGAGTGATTGGTCGACGCTCTTCGCCACCGAAGGCTATATTCGTTTGAAGAAACGCGAGCTCGGTCTTACGCGACCGTTTACCGAGGAGTCATTCCGGGAGTTTGTCATGTCCGGCGAACTTCTCGCCCGACGCGAAAAGCTGGGCGAAACACTAGCGAGATGGAAACAGGCGAGTCCCGATGCCGCGGCAGATCGCGCGCTTGCTTACCTTCCTGCGAACGCCACGATAAAGGCGACGATCTATCCTGTTATCAAACCCCGTGACAACAGCTTCGTCTTTGAGATCAAAACCGATCCGGCGATCTTTCTGTTCCTTGATCCGGCGGTCACGCCTGAGCAGTTCGAGAATACCCTCGCGCACGAGCTTCATCACATCGGCTTCGGAACGGCATGCCCGCCCACCGGTTCTAAGGCGCGAATGGAACGCCTTTCGTCCGGCCCACAAAAGATCCTGAGATGGGTCGGTGCTTTTGGAGAAGGGCTCGCGATGCTTGCCGCCGCGGGCGGGACAGATACCCATCCGCATGCGGTGAGTAAACTTGCGGATCGCGAGCGATGGGACCGGGATGTCGCGAACTTCAACAACGATCTGAAAAAAGTAGAGTCATTCTTTCTCGATCTGGCTGCCGGAAAGCTCACCGAGGACGAAGAAACAAAGACCGCTTTTTCATTTTTCGGCGTTCAAGGACCGTGGTACACCGTCGGCTGGAAGATGGCGTTCGTGATCGAAAAGACCTACGGACGGCAAAAGCTCATCGATTGTTTTTGCAGTGCGGAAACGCTTCTCGCGACATACAACCGCGCTGCAAGACAATACGAGCGAAGGTCGGGCGAGAAACTAGCGGTTTGGTCCAGTGATCTCCTACGGCGTTTGAAGTAAGTCGCCGAAGGCGACCAGGTGATAATAGCCCCGGGCGAGGCCGCGGGCCGCCGCCGGGGTTAGATTTCACGAACATCCAGACCCGAAGGGCCCGGGAAATGAGCCTAATGAAATCCATTCATGCTATTACACAGCCACCGGTGCGGCGATCTTTCCGTGGGACTGATATCCGTTCAATTTCAAATTCTCAAATGTGAAATTAAGGAGACCGTCGAGGCCCTTCAATCCCGACGCATTCGCAAACTCCAGCTTCGGCAGCGGTAGCGGCTCGCGTGAGAGCAGCTCGTTCACCTGATCAAGGTGATTCGAGTAGATGTGCAGATCGCCGAACGTGTGGATGAACTCACCGACCTGGAGATCACAGACGTGGGCGACCAGGTGGGTAAGCAGTGCGTAGCTCGAGATGTTGAACGGCACCCCCAGGAAGGCATCAGCCGAGCGTTGATAGAGCTGGCAGTGAAGAACCTTTCCATCAGAGATCTTGAATTGAAACAGCGTATGGCAGGGCGGCAGAGCGACCTCGTCGCATGTCTCGGGATTCCAGCCGGTGACGATCAGACGGCGTGAGTTTGGGTTCGTTTCGATCTCGCTGATCAACCGCGAGATCTGATCGACTCCGTTCATCTCCGGGTAATCACCGCCGAACGAGCGCCAGAGATAACCGTACACGGGTCCAAGGTCACCCGCCGCCCGGCCGAACCTCGCGGTCTGTTCGTCGGTCGCCCATTCCTGCCAGATATCAACGCCCCGGGCCCGCAGATCGGCCTCATCAGTTGATCCGCTCAAAAACCAGAACAGCTCTTCGGCCACCCAGCGAAACGGAACGCGTTTCGTAGTAACGATCGGGAAACCTTTCCGCAGGTCGTAACGCGTCTGGTAGCCGAAAGTCGAGATCGTCCCGACGCCTGTGCGGTCTTCGTGGGGCGTGCCTTTGTCGAGGATATATCGAAGAAGATCGTGATATTGCCGCATTGCTTAGTGAATTGCCTAGTGAATAGTAAATCGTGAATCGTGAATAGTAAAAACCTGGGTACCGCTTTGCGGTCTTGGCGAGCTTTGCGTGAGAAAACCTGTTTCACGCAAAGCTCGCCAAGACCGCAAAGCTGGTTTTTACTATTCACGATTCACGATTTACTATTTACAACTTATGCTGGAGGTCAGTTTCAACAGCCCGCAGTGCGGATGGATGTCGATCGGTTTTGACGATGGCGTGAATGAGTTTCACACGACGACCTCCCATGCACCGCACGAGCTCGCCTTGCCGGAGCTGATGCGGATATTAACGTCTCTGGCTGACCCGGGCTCGCCGTATAATGAGCATATTCTGAAATGGAACCGCGACCCGGAAGAGTTCGATTTTCGATTTGTCCGCGATGGCGAGGAATTGCTGGTGGAGATCTATCAGTATCCCACTGACGAACGGGAACCCCAGGAACGTGAGCTGGTCTTCAGCCATGTTGGTTCTGTGACCGATGTCGTTCGTGCATTCGGGGTGACGTTCGATCAGCTCTACGAGGATCGAGAAACCGACGAGTTCGAGTTCAACTGGCGTCAGCCGTTTCCGTATACTGAGTTTGCAGAATTCAAAGGAAGATTGAACCGCGGATGACCCGGATATGAGTGGATGAAGGCTGATCTGACATTGCTCTGATAGACCTGCTCTGATCTGTATCATCCGCAGTCAAAATTTGGATGAAAGAAAGGCTTCTAGATTTACTTGCATGCCCGACTTGCGGGGGTGACATCCTGCTTGCGTACGCGAGCAAATATGACGGGCACGAGATCATCGACGGCGTGCTGAGCTGTAAAAAATGCTCGCGCGAATACAAGATCGTCCGCGGCGTGCCGCGGTTTGCCGACCTTGGCAAGATCGAAGAGGACAAGGCCGAGACGGCCGAGAACTTCGGGTGGCAGTGGACGCACTTTACGCAGGACGATCCGAAGTACAACGAGCAGTTCCTCGGCTGGCTCCAACCTGTTACGCCCAATTTCTTTGAAGGGAAAGTTGTACTCGAAGGCGGATGCGGCAAGGGCCGGCACACGAAACTCGCCGCTCAGTGGGGTGCGAAGGAAGTGATCGGATTCGATCTCGGGGACGGTGTCGAATCAGCTTTCGCCGTAACGCGTCACCTGCGAAACGCACACATCGTCCAATGCGACATCTTTAAGCTGCCGTTCAAAAAGGTCTTCGACTACGCGTTCAGCGTCGGCGTGCTGCATCATACGCCGAATCCGAAGAAGGCATTCACGTCGCTTGCGTCGAAGGTCAAGAAAGGCGGGCATATTTCCGCCTGGGTGTACGGCGCGGAAAACAACGAGTGGATCACCCGGTACGTCAATCCGGTTCGCGAGAGCTTCACATCAAAAATCAGCCAGCCGCTGTTATACCAGCTGTCGAAGTTACCGACGCTTTCTCTTTTTCTCACGACCAAGCTCGTCTATCGTCCGGCGAACATCGCGGCAAAACCTATAGCGAACAGGCTTTTCTACAACGACTATCTCAATCATATCGGCACGTTCGGCTGGCGCGAGCAGCACAACATCGTGTTTGATCATCTTGTCGCTCCGACGGCGTTTTACATTTCGAAAGAAGAATTCGAAACGTGGTGGCGCGACATCAAGGCCGACGAGGTCGAGATCATCTGGCACAATCGCAACAGCTGGTGCGGCTTTGGGAAGATAAATTAGCCGCGGATACCCGTGGACGACGCGGATCAGAAAACACGTTGCTTTAGCGGCGTCATCCGCGCAAATCCGGGCAAAAGACGGCCGAGGTCAGCTCTATTCCTTTCGTGATGTCGCGTGATTCGTGGTTATCTTCATTAGGGCGGAACCACTAATTACACGAACCACACGAAACATCACTAAAAGAAAGGCCGTGAAACAAAGATGAAATTCGATCGTGGCATCGAAAAGAAATACCGACACTCGATCGAACAAGCATTCGACTCTATGCTCGAGCATGGCAATGACTCGCATCGCGAGGTCGCCGAGCTGATCCTCGATTCGAAGATGCTCATCCGAGTCAAGCCCGTCAGCAGGATCAACGCATCGGGCGTGACCGGATTGATCGACGCGGGTGACACGAACGATCGCATCGAGGACGAGCGGCTAAGCGTTCGCGAGGCGTTTGACGAGATCTACATCGCGATCGCCGAAGAAACGATCGACACCGGCGGCCAGCGCGGCTGCGAAGGAACGTTTGTCCACGAGGGCCGTCACGCGTACGACTTTGCACGGACGATCTCGAGTTTTTCTGACGCGGATGTGAACCCGCTGAGCCTGTTCGACCCGACGCTCTACGAGCTGGAATGGGAGGCGCATAAAACGTCCGGAGAGTACATGTTGTGCGTCGCCCGCGATGAGTACATCGAAGAAGGTTTACAGCTCCTTATCCTTGGCCGGGAAGCGGACCGGGGATGTTTTCTGAACGAGGAAGGAATCGGCTGCCGCCTCCGTGACAATTATGGCCTAACGCGCGACGGCAACCCGGGACCGCGAGCAAGTGAACTCTTAGGATTGAGGCAGAGGTGGACGTGAAAACTTTGTGACCTTCGAATTGCGATCTGCGATCTTTTTGCTGCTACGCGTCTTTGCGTGACAACCGCCGCTTTATAGACGGATACCTGGTGTTCACGCAAAGCCACGAAGACGCAAGCAGCAAAGAAACTATATGAATTAGCGCGATCGCAAAATCGCAATTCGAAAATCGCAAATTTGCCTCCGACACGCTCATAATAGAAACCGTGAACAACCCCCTTCCGCAAGAAATGCAGCAGCACACTTACGCGATCATGGATCGCGTCGAGGACACGCATTGGTGGTTCGTCGGTCGCCGCGCGATCCTCGAAACTTTCCTGAGAGGGATAATCCAAAATCCAAATTCCAAATTCCAAAATCCGACGATTCTCGATGTCGGCTGCGGTACCGGTGCGAACCTCGAAATGCTTTTACAGTTTGGCGACGCTGAAGGGGTCGATGTTTCCGACGAGGCACTCGAGTTCTGCCGGCGCAAAGGTTTGAAAGTTCACAAGGGACTCGCCGAAACACTTCCCTATCCGGACGAAACTTTCGACGTCACGACGGCGCTCGATGTCATCGAACATCTCGACGACGATGTTGCCGGTCTGAAAGAGATGTTTCGCGTCACAAAAAAGGGCGGTTACTCCTTGATCTTCGTGCCTGCGTTCATGTGGCTGTGGGGCGTGCAGGACGACATCTCGAACCATCGCATTCGCTACACGAGAAAGCAGATCGTCGATCGTCTGGCGAAAGCCGGCTTCACGATCGAACGTGCCACCTACGCGAACTGGACATTTTTCGCTCCGATCCTCGCCGGGCGAACGCTGATGCGCGTGACCGGGATCAGGCCGGAATCCGAAAACAACGTCAATGTGTCGGCACTGAACGGCGTGTTCGGAACACTGTTTTCTGCCGAGCGGTTCTGGCTGAGGAATTTCGATTTTCCGTTCGGTGTGTCGATCGTTGTTGTTGCGCGGAAATCGTGATCCCCTTGTTTCGTGCCGCTTCGTGTGGTTAGTGTGTTTCGTGGTTCCGTTTTGAAGATGAACACGAAGCACCCTAACAATAGACCGGAAAACGACGCTCCGTGAAGCCAGATGGAAGATTTCTATTGCGATGAAGTTCTCTCCGGCAAAACACGGGTCGAGAAGGTGTTCGAGACCGACAACGTCCTTGCCTATCACCACACACGCCCGTTCTGGGAAACGCACATCGTGGTCATTCCGAAAACGCACGTCGATTCCCTGCTCACCGTCGATAACGAATTGCTGATCGAATTACTGGACGTTGCAAAAACGGTCGCGGCCCAGGTCATGCGTGACAAAGGCGCGGCCCGCGTACTGACCAACCTCGGTGAATATCAGGATTCAAAGCACCTGCATTTTCATGTGTACGCCGGAGAGAAGATTCGGTGAGGATCGTGGATTGTTGATCGCTGGTCGTTGATCGTACCTCGTTGAGAGGGTGTGGCGGGCAACACAGGTCGGTACCGTCCTCGTGAGCGGGCGGGTCACAAGATTGAGGATCGGGATGTGGGATTGCGGACTGGCGGTGACGCGAAGTTCACCTCTCCATTCTGCGCGTCGCAGTCGGCAATCGTGTGACCCGCCCGCTCACGAGGACGGTACTGACCGGTGGACCGACGATCAACCCTCAACAATCAACCATTTACGATCAACGATCCGCGATCAACCAGCGAAGAACGCGATGAATCGCCCACTCTGAACTCAAAACCAACTCTTCGCCTCGAACACTTTTCCCTTCGGAAACTCCGAGTTCGTCACCGTATAGGTGAATCCCTTCTGGATCGAGAACGCACCGACGTCGCCGGTCTTCGAGATCGCCAGAAATCCGACCTGAATGTCTTTCGCTTTTGCTGCGTCTCGCTTTACGATCCTTCGGATCGCCTCGCGGCATGCTTGCTCGGCTGATCGACCAAAACGCATCTGTTCGATCACCGTGTGAGTGCCACATATTCGAATAACCTCTTCACCGACGCCCGATGAGGTCGCGGCACCGACCTCGTTATCCACAAACAATCCGGCACCGATGATCGGTGAATCTCCCACTCGGCCGCGCATTTTGAACGCGAGTCCGCTGGTCGTTACCATCCCGGACAACTTCCCTTTACCGTCCAGCGCGACTGTGCCCATCGTGTCGTGGTTCGCGGTACCGTCTTCGAAAAAGTACGGCGCGGCAAACGCACGTTTGTTCTCGATATTGATCTCGGGTTTGTATTTCGATTTCTCGAGCCACTTTTTCCACTCCTTCTCGGCCTCGGGCGACAGCGCACCCGACTCGAGCGGAAAACCGTTAGCAACGGCAAACTTCTGCGCGCCTTCGCCCGACAGCAATATGTGCGGCGTTGTTTCCATCACTTTGCGTGCGACCGAGACGGGATGCTTTATCCGTTCGAGGAACGAGACCGCTCCGCAATCACCGTTGCCGTCCATGATGCACGAGTCAAGCGTCACGCGGCCATCGCGATCCGGCCACGCGGCGAGGCCGACGCAGCAGCTCGGCTCAGCCTCGGAAGCGCGACCCGCGGCCTCGACCGCATCGAGAGCACGTCCGCCTTTTTGGAGAACCGGCCAACCGGCGTCATTCGCCGTGAGGCCGGCATCCCAGGTCGAGACGATCACGGGCGTTGAGAACTTCCGGGATGA
>DASUSJ010000235.1:0-6841 GCA_036375155.1 Pyrinomonadaceae bacterium | reverse complement strand
GACGTCCATGAGTTATATGGTGAACCTGAGTCTTTCATTTCACGTACAAGGTGCGAAAGCATCTTTCCTTTCGTTGCAGCAGGGGAAAGGATCTAAATCCGCGTCCCCGGCGCGGGAACTATACAACCGTTGTGCCGAAGTCCTATCATCAAAATTGCTGGACAAATTGGGTTTGTTGCCGACCTAGGGGAGCAGCCGACCGTCAATTTGAGTGTTCAAAATGACCGACCGCATTCAGAATGACATTGCTTCTCGATCCGCTCTTCTCGCGATCGGACTGCTCCTTATCCTGCTCTCGGCCCCGGCCGCCGCGCAGGATGAGTCCGAAGCGATCGTTCGCATCGATACGGAGCTTGTTTCTTTCGAGGTCACCGTTACGGATAAGAATGGAAAACCGATCACGAACCTGAGCGCCGACGAGTTCAAGGTTTTCGATAGCGGGATAGAAAGGCGGATCGATTTTTTCGAACCGATAAGGAAGGAATCTGGCAGGCCGTTATCGGTCGTCTTCGCACTCGATGTATCGGGCAGCATGACGGAAGAGGAGATGGGACGGCTCCGATACGCGATGCAGAGTTTTATATCCCGCCTCGCCGATTACAACTCTTATTTTGCGGTCGTTAGCTTTGCAATGGAGGTGAAGACGCTCCAGGGTTTTACGAATAGACGCGAAAAGCTCGAAAAGTCTTTCGATAAGCTCGCCCGCGATCAGGACGGATTGTCGACACATGCCTATGACGCGGTCGACGATGCGATCCGGCTTATCGCCAGGAAATCGCCGAAGTCCATCAGAGGAAAGCTTCCCAAGCGCGCGATAGTTCTGGTTAGTGACGGATTCCCTGTCGGCGATGTAGTCTCGCCTGAAACACTGATCGAACGGGCGAACGCGGCGGAGACGAGCGTATACTCCGTCATACTTCCCTCTTTCTCACGCCTGCAAAGTGACAAGAGACCGGTCATAACTCCGCTGGAGGCGAGCGGGCTGATTGACAAGACCGGCGGCAAAAGCTTTTACGCCACAGACAAATCTTTCGATGCACTCTTTCAAGCTCTCGCCGAAGAGATAACAGCGTCGTATGCGATCGCGTTCTATCCGGACAAGGTCGACGGGGGCGCTGTTGATGGCAAACCTCGCCAGGTCACGATTCGATCAAAAAATGGATTTAACGTTCGGCAGAACAGGACGGAGTACAAACTGAAGTAAAAGACGTTGCTGGTTTCTGGCAGAAATCGGAAGGTGCGAGCTCTCGTACTCCGCTTCAGTATCTATCGCTCTCGTAGTCGTAGGATTCGAAATCTTCCTCCTCGTCCAGGTCATCCGGCTCCGGCTCTTCGTAAAGATCCATCTCAATTGGATCGAGGCCGACGATGACGAGCCGCGAGCCGCACTCATCACAGGTTACGCGATCGCCTTGTTCCGATTCGGCGTCGACATAAACTTCTTCATCACATTCGGGGCAAACTGATGTCGGCATTTCCTTTCTCCGAGAAATCTTAATAAATTAATCGAGCGTCACTCAAAAAGAAAAACAGATAAAAGTGTAGTTACAAATCTAACTTTTTCGAACGGATGTTAGCAAGATATACGCTTATATTTTTTGAAATTCTGTTTGATGCGTACTTCGACTTACAATTTCACGCATGCACTTTCCGATAAAGCTGAAAGAAAGCACTAAGGTCGATGTCACCGGCTTCGGAACGAACGCGGTTGATTTCCTTATCCGCGTCCCGCATTATCCCGAGTTCAATTCGAAAGTCGAGCTGATCGATTACGTTCAGGCCGCGGGCGGCGAAGTAGCGACAACGCTGGTCGGACTCGAACGCCTTGGCCTTCGATGCGCGTACGTCGGGAGGTTCGGCTCGGACCCAGCGGGCGAACTTGGCATCGCGTCCCTTCGCGACGAAGGCGTCGATCTGACCTACGCAGAAACGATCGAGGGGGGCCATACACAGATCGCATTTATAGTGATCGACGAGCGGAACGGCGAACGTACCGTGATATGGAAACGGGACGAGAAGCTGCACTACGCTGAGCACGACGTTCCCCTCGCAGCCGTACACGACACGAAGGTTCTTCACCTAACGCCACACGACACGCGGGCGAGCATACGTTTGGCTGAAGAGGCGCGGAAATGCGGAGCGGCGGTCTCGATCGACATAGATAACGTCTTCGAGGGTGTCGAACATTTGCTGGGACTCGTGAATATAGTCGTTGCTTCCTCGGACTTCCCAATGACACTGCTTGGCATAAGCGATGTACGAGAAGCATTGCTTGAAATGCAGGATCGGTTCGGCGCGGAGATCGTCGGAATCACACTCGGCGAGAACGGATCGCTCTTGCTGTGCGGCGGCAGGTTTGTCGAAACCCCCGGATTTGCCGTACCCGGTGGATGCAAAGATACGACAGGTGCGGGCGATTCATTCCGCGCCGGTTTATTGTACGGACTTATCAGTGGAAGATCTGTTGAGGAAAGCGCCATGGTGGCAAATGCGGTGGCGGCATTGAAATGCCGAGCGGTCGGCGCCCGTACAGCTCTTCCCCAGAGGCCGGAAGTCGAGGCCCTTCTGAAAAAAGTATAGACACGGTCTTCAGCCGTGTCTTAAGATATTTAAGTCAATCCCTCGCTCCTGCGCTACCTTCTCTCATTTTGGTTCCCCGAACTAGCTTCCCATAATCCCGCCAGATATGGATTCGAAGATAGGTCTTATCATTCAGCTCAACGGCGTTGTCCTGATCACGGTTCTCTCCCTGTGTTTGCGCCGATCGCTGCGTTTAACGGCATTGAGATATTGGACAATGGCCTGGCTATGCCTGTCCTTTGCACTTATCTGCCTTCGCCTTGCGTTCAGCTACGAAGAATTCGCACCATACCTCTTCACATACTATTTTTTGGGCGAATACACTTTCGGCTTTATGCTCGTGGCCGGGTGTCGAAGCCTTAACGGAGAATATGAACTAAAGCCGCGATCGGAGATGTTTTTGATACCCTTCGTCATACTGGCGATCGTTCTCCCGCATCTGACCCCAGATTTCAACGACCTTTTAACTGTGCAATCCCTCATCCTCTCCGGGTTCTTCGCGCTGGCTTTCTACCGGCTTCGTGAATCTAAGCAGCCGACTTTCGGCTGGCGGGTGATGCATGTCGCTCTTGCGCTCCTGGCAGTCGATTTTCTCTTGTTCACGATCCTGTACTCCGGTAGAAACGTGTTCGGATTTTCGATGCCTTACGTCTCTTACAACTCGATCGTCGATCTCGTCCTGCAGACAGCTCTCGGATTCGGGATGGTGATCGTGCTGCTCGAGAAAGTACTGAATGACTTCAAGAACACGAATGACGAGCTTCTATCCACACAAAAGCAACTCGAGCTTCTCGTGCATACCGACCCGCTCACGGCCGCGTTCAACCGTCATGCGTTCTATGGATTCGTGCGCCAGCAAGGCGAGGCCGAAACTGCGTCCTCGGGCTGCGTCGGGTTCTTCGACATCGACGATCTAAAGGCGATCAACGACTGCTTTGGTCATGCGGCGGGGGATATGGTGATTCGCCAGGTTGTCCGTGCGATACGTGAGATCATTCGCGCCGAGGATCTGATCTACCGGTGGGGCGGCGACGAGTTTTTCGTGATCATGGTCAGTATGGACGCTGAGAGAGCGGAAGATCGAATGGCCCGTCTCGACTCGCTCCTGCAGCACGTTCACATCGACAACATACCGGAACCGGTAAGCGTGGGAGTGTCGTGGGGATTCAAGAACTACGCCAGTCCGGATGATCTTGAAATGGCTATCAAAGCAGCCGACGCAGCGATGTATCGTCGAAAACAGGTTCGAAAACAGGAGCGGATCACAAGCAGGGCTTTTGTCGATTCGCTGCCGGGCGGCGCACAGGATTACGCCACGTAGAGCCTAAAGCTTGTCGTTGAAGAAACCTATCACTAGGGCCCACGCGTCTTTTGCCGCCTTCTCGTCGTAGACTTCCGGTCGCGTGTTATTGAAGAATGCGTGGTCTGCCTCGTATTTGACAGAGTGGACGGGCAACTCGTATTTTTCTGCGAGCTCTTCTAACCCGGCAACTTTCTCGGGATTGATCCATCCGTCTTTCGTCCCGGATACAAATATAGTCGGCGTCTTTAATTTCTGTAGAGTGTCCTCATCCGGTATATCGCCGTAGAAAGGAGCCGCTGCGCTGAAGCCTTCCAGCTCGCATGCGGCCCGCAGGGCGAAGCTCCCGCCCATACAGAAGCCTGTGATGCCGAAGTGCGAGAGTCCGTATTTTCCCCGAGCGGCGTCGACGCAGTTCTTGATAGTATCCAACCCGTCGTCCATCTCCAGATCGTGCATCATTTTGCCGGCTTCCTCGGGATTCGTTGCGAGCTTTCCGCGATACAGATCCGGAGCGACAGCAATAAATCCTTCGTTAGCATACCGGCCGACAATGTCCTTTATGTGATCGTTTAGCCCCCACCATTCCTGGATCACGACAATGGCCTTGGTGGTGGGGGTATCAGGTATAGCAACATGAGCTGTTGTTGCGCCGTTTGCGGTATCGAAAGACAATGTCTCGGTTTTCATAACATACCCTCCGGAAGCTACTTTTTGCTTAGAGAGATTATAGACAGTTGAAAGCGGAGATTCGAAGACCGGCGCTTCACTTTGCGTGCTGCTCCGAAAACTCCGCCTGCCCAATTATCAGCTGCCACTATCAACTATCAACTCAAAAGAATCTGACCGTATAGCCGAAGCGAATCCCGCGGCCGACCTCGGGCACTAGCTCTTTGATGAAGGACACATGGTTCCTGTAGAGCCTGTCCGTCAGATTGTATGCGTTGACGCTGAAGATGTGAGCAAAGTGTTGCCGCCCGATGGTGTAGGAGCCCGTGACGTTAAAGATTCCGTATCCCGCCGTTCTCGTTTCGAGCGGAAATACCTTTTCCTGATCCGCCGCAAAAACGGCTTCGGGACGAACGTTTAGATCCTTGTACCGTAGGTCGAGCCCGATACGAGCACGTGCGGGCGGAATCCGCGGCAGATCGAGACCTGCTTCGACAAGACGCGCGCGGACAAAATCGACACTCAAGAAGCCCCCAATGTATTTGTTGAACGTTGCTTCGCCGTTCAGTTCTGCACCGAAGTAACTCGCATCGGACTGCTCGTACCGTGCCACAGGAAGCCCATCCTGAATATCGACTTGCCCGTCCCCATCCAGATCCTGCGGGGCGAGAAATACGAAGTCACTTATCCTGTAATAAAAGACATCGCCGGAGAATCGGAGACGTTTGGATTGATGACGAAGCGAAAGATCGATACCGTTCGACCGCTCGTTTCTTAGATCGCCGTTGCCGATCTCGAAGGTTACGTTACCAATGTGCGGTCCGTTGTTGTAAAGCTCCTCGAGCGCCGGTGCACGAAACGAATGAGAGTAGTTGGCAACGAATGCTCCGCCCTTCCAAAGAGAAACGTTGATACCGGCACCGCCTGAGAATCCCGTAAAACTCCTATCGCGAAGGTCGACACTCTCAGGGTCGTATCGGTTGTTCTCTATACGGCCACCGAACTGAAACTTCACGCGTTCAAAGCTGATCTCTTCGAGGGCGAATGCCGAGAAAGAATTATGCTTCACAGTCCCCTGAATGAGCTGCTCGGCGCCGTTTATCTCGTAATCCCGGTTGAATCCTTCGAATCCGAACCTCCCGCTCAACCGGCCGTGCTTCGTCTGTTCGAACAACGATCGATAGGAAAGGGTCTTGTTATCGAAGATCGTTCCGACCTCGTCAATCCCCTCGGCCCGTTCGATCTCTTTGTGACGATAGTCGGTGTAATCGAGACTGTATTGGATACCGCTAACGAACGGGTTTGTCAGATTCCGAAACCCTCCGGATATGCGGCCATTGTATCGGCGCGCGCGAATGTCGATCTCTTCTTCGACGATAGGCAGCTCGCCTTCGGCCGGTTCCTCTTCGAAAAGCGCCGCGAAAGGAATTCCGTACCTCCTGACATCGACGCCAAATGTGGCGCCGATGTAAGCGTTCTTCCCGTAGTATCCCGCACCGAACAGCCCGGAATTAGATCTCGAGGCCGAATTCGGTATCCGACCTATAGGAGACTGGAAGTCGCCGGTGCGTTGCGCACCTACGTTGCCCCGAAACAGCCAGTTCTTAACACCGTATTCCGCCCCGCCGGCAAATCCCGCCTGGCGATCGGCCGTGCCGGCAACGGTCGTGAGGAAGCCCCTTACCCCGTTCTGAGCTTCGTCTTCGTGATGCCCGATAACGTTCACGACACCGCCAAGCGCATTGCTACCGTATAGCAGCGTACCGGGACCTTTCACGACCTCGATTCGCTCCGCACTTAGAGGATCGACCGTTTCACCGTGATCGCCGGACTGCGATCCCACTGACCCGCTCCGCACACCGTTCTCGAGCACGAGCACCCGGTCGCCATCGAAACCGCGGATCACCGGCCGTGACGAGCCGGGGCCAAAACTTCGCTTCGCGACGCCGGTTTCGCTTTCCAAAACCTCTCCGAGCGATGTCGCCGCGCGTTCTGCGATACGGGTAGCGCCTACCGAGTTAACGCTCTGAAACGAATCGAAAACGGATTGCTCGCTACCGGAAGCTGTGACTGTGACCTGCTCAGCCAGCGATCTGATCTGCAACGGAAAGTTCAGCGTCAGATTCGAACCCGCGGTGACGTTGACCGTCTGCGACGCGTCGGCGAATCCTTCCAGATGCACGAGTATGGTGTAGCGTCCCGGTGCCACTCCCGTGATCTCGTAAACACCATTCTCGTCGGTTTGGGTCGATTGTTTTGTCTGAACGATCTCGACCCGCGCCCCGTGCAGAG
>DASUSJ010000234.1:0-29078 GCA_036375155.1 Pyrinomonadaceae bacterium | reverse complement strand
TCAAATGTGAATGGTGAGTGGTGAGTGTGAGATAAAAATCATAGTTACCATTCATCGCTCACCATTCGTCGCCCGCCACTCTTATCGTTCACAATCACGATTCACAATTCGCCGCTAGCCTTTAGCCCCCGACGTGAACATTCGGACGCATCTCGGGATCAGGTTCGGCCTGGCGCAATATTTCGCGTGTAACGGGCGCTGTGTCGCCTTCGCCGAACAGTATGTACCGGGCGAGATACATTATCGGATTGCCCTCGCTCCATCCGAAGTACACGTGTGGGATCTTGCCGGTCATGTCGCGCAGGTACAGCAAAAGCGCCGCGATGGCATTCGGGACTGCCGGTGATTCGGTGCGAAGGACCTTGTACCCGTCAATGTCGACACCCCGGATCTGCAGCTCCCCGCTGAACTCGGAAGCGTCTCCGAGATCGATCTCGTAAAACAGTACTGGGTCGGTTGCCGGAATATGGTTATCGATACGCTTTTCGTGTTCCTTGAAACGATATTCCCCGACGTTCCCGATCTCTCGCCGGTTCGTTACGATCCGTATCTCACCCTCTGCAGCCTCTTCAATGAACTGCCGAGCCTTTGCGTCAAACTCGATCTTGTCGACACGAAGTTCAGTCGTTCGCAGGGCGCGTGACACGAACGACGCCGCAATAATTCCAAAGATGAACAGCGACGCGATCTGAAGTCCGCTTGGCTGCGCGACGATATTCACGATCGTCGTATAAATGAAGACGAAGGAGATCAATAAATAGGCCAGCCACGCGCGCCCTTGGCGCCTCTTTGAAGAGATCGTAACGGCCACTGCTGCTGATGTCATCAGAACCAGAACGCCGGTCGCGTACGCTCCTGCCTGAGCTTCGACCTCTGCACGGAACAAGATCGTAACGACGAAGCATATCCCGGTAAAGATCAGTACGAGAGGGCGCGTAGCCTTTGCCCAATCCGGTGCCATTCCGTAACGAGGCAAGTACCTCGGAACGATGTTCAGGAGACCGGCCATCGCCGACGCTCCCGCAAACCACAGGATGAGGATCGTAGAAATATCGTAAGCCGTTCCAAACCCGCTTCCTAAGAATCCGTGCGCAAGATACGAGATCGCACGGCCGCTCGCCTCACCGCCCTCAACGATCTTTTCATATGGTATGAGCATTGACGTGACGATACTGCTACCGATGAGATAGAAGCTCATTATGATCGCCGCCCCCGCAAGAAGCTTCTTCCCGTTCCGTATACGGCCTTGAATGTGAGCCAACGCGTTCGGAGACAGCTCCGCATCGTCGACCCGCGTCGCATGGAGCGATCTGATGTCTTCCTTCGGCGTTTCGACGTCGCTCTTTACGAGCGGCATTACGACGACACCTGTCTCGAAGCCTGAAAGTCCCAAAGCGAGCTTGGGAAAGAAGATCATCGAAGAGATCACCAGCCAGGTAATACTGCCCCCGACATTGGGGTGCGACCAAACCATCGAGCGCCAATTGGCAAATACATCAGGGTGAGTTCCGATATGGTAAAACGCCGTGGTGATCGTAATGAAATTCAGGGTTAGATAGATGGCAACGATCCCGACCGCGATGCCGATCGCTTCGTTGAATCCTTTTAGGAACACTGCACCCAGCATTCCAATAAGGATCGAAGTCACAATGATCTTATGATTGAGAAATTGAAGATTGTGTTCAACAAATGGATTCTCAATGATGTGCGCCGTCGCGTCCGCAGCTGAGAGAGTGATGGTGATAATGAAACTTGTCGCAACAAAGCCAAGCAGCATCAGCACGAACATCTTTCCTTTCCATCGGGACAGGAGCTTCTCGAGCATCGAAATCGAACCGTCGCCATGCGGACTCTCTTCGGCCACTCGGCGGTACATCGGCAATGCCCCGAACAAGGTCAGGAGCACCAATACCATGGTCGCGAAGGGAGAGAGAGCTCCCGCTGCAAGGAGAGCGATCCCGGGCTGGTAACCGAGTGTTGAGAAGTAATCAACGCCGGTGAGGCACATGACCTGCCACCAGGAATGCTCCTGATGACGACCTTCCGGCTCGTGGGGACCCTCGATCTCCCCTACCTCGCTAAATAGCCACCGCGAGAAGCGGCTGCGACTTTTCTTTTTCATGCGTTAGACGCAAAAATGCGGAGACGAGAGCTTCATCTCCGCCGGTTCGGTCACTTGTAATTCGGTTCGCGTGCCTCGTGCCTCATGCAATAGGGATCGAACTGGTTTTAACTCGTAACAACTTTACCAGTTTACCGTTACAAGAAATGAGGTCAAGCGGAGACAGCGGCCGAGCTATTTAAAATATAACGGGCGGCGTCTCCCACACCGCCGCCCATTTTGGTCACAAGTCCTCACCCCTCGTGACCGGATGTTCACCGGGGAGGTGAACAATCCGATTATGCATAATGTGTACGAAATTGCAACATTGTCCTTCCTCCTGCTTTAGTCGTCTAAGCCGGAGAAGGTCTGCCAGGGGTTGGGGAAATCGTCAACGGTAAGCCCGCCGATAATAACTCGTCGATCGCCGCGCTGGGATTCGGCGAAAATCGAATATTCGCCCTTAGCTGTACGGGATTTCACTTTGAGTTCGAAAGAGATCACGCTTAGATCGGGCCCATAATCGAGCGACCGAAGCGTACTGGGTACAAGCACGAGGTTCGGGGAGGAAAAGCTGAGAGAAACGCGTTTGGGGTCAAGGTTCCGCCCGCCGAGATATATGGTGTACGAGCGCCCGGCCGTCAACGGCACTGCCATGTCAGACAACTGTCCGTTGAAGCCCATATAACTAAGTTCGATGTCGCGGTTGGCAAGGCTGGCTTTCGCAGCGACCTGCGATGTCTCCCCGGCGGAAACGGTCACTGTCCCGAGCTCCTGAACAGGCAACGCTGTCTTCGCCCGCCCAAGCTCGTGTGCCAATACCTTGTACTTCCCAGTGCTCAAGCCATCGAATCGAAATTCCTCGCCGCCTCCAGCTCTCGCGCTGCCCTGAACACGACCCGTGGAATCTTCTACCCAGACCTCGACGTTCCGAACCTGTTTTCCAGCAAACGAGATTCGTCCCTCGATACTGCCGCAACAGTCAGCATTTTCGTCGCCAACACCATACAAGGCCCTTACGGCCGCGATATCATTTGCCGTAAGCGTTCGGGAGCTAAAACTCTGCAAACCGAATACACCATTTCTGGCGTTGCTTGAATGCATTGTCGAACCCAGCACGAACGAATGCGACAAGCCGAGCAGATGTCCGATCTCGTGTGTAAGGGTGGATTCAAGGTCGAAAGTTCCGACAGTTCCGTCAGTTGAAAACTGCTGGTAAGGATTGAGTACGATGTCGGCTTCGGTAATTACGCCGCGCCGATTGTAGAAAACGCGGGTGGTGGCCGCAGCGTTATCGGGATCCTTCGCAAACAGCAGGACGTTCTCGGGTGTCGCCGCGATGGTAATGAGACTGACGCCGTCGCCGGCAGCACCCGCCGGACTCGCACTCACCTTATCCGATGTTACTTGTTGAAGCTCAATATTAACGACCCGAGACCAGGTCGCGATGCTTCTCTTTATGGCACCAGTGACGTCACTGTCAGTTTTGATGTTCGGGTTCTCACGCAGCAAGGAGGACGAAACGGCGATCCGTATAATGCCCGACCGCCAACGTAGGTTGGTCGCTACTTCGTCATTACCGTATGATGGCGGTTTTCCAAATACCGAGGAGATGGCCGCCAGGGTCAGGAATGCAAAAGTAATTTTTTTACATCGACGTAACACGCGTTACTGTTCCGAAATAAACCCTTCGATATTCTCCCGGTCGACATGCTCAAGGTCCGCGAACGCCACGATCAACAAGAGCGCAACAAGCGATACTGTAGCGAGTACATATAAGATCGCGATCTGTTCAAGATAGATCAGCGTGCCGATAACGACCGCGACGCCTAGTAGCCATAAAAGAGCGGTCGATCTGCGGCTCAGCCTGCTTCGTTTTTCTGCCATAAAATCAAACTCCCGCTGCACAGCGGGAGCAAACCATACTGACTATTGAACCAAATTTCTGTCGTTTCGACAATTGAAAATGTGTCGAGCGTATCAATCAATGATACGAAGCGGCAAATTTACGATCGAGAGACTCTTTGAAACAGAGTTATCTATGACAGGAGGTCGGATCCGCGGTGGCTTTCCTTTTTGTGGAACGTCAACAATGTCGAAGGCCTTTAGGACCGGATCGTCGGCTTGCCCAACAGTGATCTTCTGAACGTCCGCCGCAATAACGCGTGTCCCACGTCCCTCTCGTCTGAAGATCGTAATATTACTGTTTCCTTCCTTTGCGAGACCGCCAGCAATGGCGATCGCCCGGGATAATGTCAAGTCGTTACGCATCGGGATCTGCTGCGGTGCATTCACACCGCCGATCACATATATCGGCAACGCTTCAAGGACCGTAACTATATCACCGCTCAGGATGCGTGGATTCGCCGATTGCTCGCCCCTGAGAATGTCGCGGATCTTGATCAGCATCCTCGCGGCCCCACCTGGCCTGCTAGCCTTTACAAATTCGCCCTCGGTGTTCTTCTTCGGTTCCGCACAGCTTAGATTCTCAGGTCTGAAGATCGACACCTCGCCGCTCGAACGGTCGGTGATCCCTCCCGACAAGCTTAAGAGCTCGTTTAAGTAGAGTGGGCGTTTTATCTGTAGCCTCTGCGGAGTCCGTACTGCCCCATATAGAAATGCCACGGCCCGATTCGAGCGGTCGAGAATACGCACCTCGACTTTCGGATCGCGCAACGTCTTGGAAAACTCCTTTTGAATCGCGGCGGATAGATCCTGCTCGGTCTGACAAAGTCCGTAAATTTGATTATCCAGAAAATCCAGGCCGTCGAGGAAGCCTTCCGGAGTGAGGGACCCTCGCCAGTCATATTCAAAACTGCCGACTACGTCCACTTCGATTAGGTCGCCGAAGTGAACCAGTCCTGCCTGTGAAACCGATTCTGTCTGTCCGGTTATCGGCCCAGAGACGATGAACAAAACGAGCGCTGTAGCGACAAGCCGCTCCGATAGACTACAGAGCACCTTCACCTTTTCGTACAGCCTCATTTCTTCACCGCGACAATTTTCCACAACGCTTCCTTTACCATTCTTTCTCGCCGTCCTTCCGTTTAGGCCGACGACCGCGTGAATTAACCGTACCCGGCACCGCAAAACCCTTAAACTCCAGATTGCATTTGTCACAAAGCAGGTTGTATCGAAACACAACCTTTGACCACAAGGGCGTAGGCCGATAACCGCGACGGACACGTGAACTACGACACTTTGGACACCGTTGTGAAATCATTCTTCGTTAAACGAAAACTAGCTAGCGCTTCCTGCTTTCGGACTCCGATCTCTCCTGGATCCTCGCGATTTCCCCTGTGAGACGTTCGATGGACTCGGCGTGGGCAAGTGGATTGTCGCGCTGAAGAAGAAACAACGCATCCCGGTAAAAGCTTAGCGCGCGCTTTTCGTTTCCTTTGAAGGCAGCCCGTTCAGCTTTATCTATAAGCTCGGAAACCTTTAAAGACGAGATCAGCTCCAGCAAGACCTTTCTTGAGTCTAGCAAAGTAAGGTCGCGCGGGTAGGACTCCAACGCAAAATCAAGAACGCCGAGAGCCGCCTGGGCCGAATCCAGCTTAGCCGCGCTTTTCTCTTGCGAGCTTACCCCGTGCGTCAGGGTCCGCGATTCGAGTTCCGCCCACTGCAGCATGTGGTAATGATGGTACCGGCCCGCGACTTCCGTGCCCCGCCGAAGTGCCGCGATCCGCGGCGACCCGGCTCCCACGTGCGGTAACTCGCGTTCTACGGCGGCGATATACTCACTGCATAGCTCAAATACATCGCGATGCCCTTCCGCGAACCGACCGAGGACCTTGGCCGCTTCCGATTTCCTTGCGATCTCATGCAGAATCGCCGCATTCCGCTCAAGTGTTAATTTCCCGGGCTCACGATTGGGCAGCCGCCGGGAGAAGCCTCGTATGTTTCGATCGATCTGTCGCTGCGATTCGAGGAACCGGTTCCTCGCGCCTCGCAATACGATCTCACGCAGGATCACAGCCGAGGCAAGCACAAGTGCAACGCTGAATCCTGCCGGTATCCAAGGTGTCGAGGCCTCGCTTCCATCATGCAGGATCCCCCATACGAGAAAAAATACGGCGAGGCCGACCGCCACCGCGAGCACGTAATAGTTCGATGCAGGGAACCAGAACGGGCGCCGGTGTCGTGAAATTTCGCCTCGATATCTTTGCATGAGAAACAGCGGAAATACCGCTGCATGGAGCATTAGAATCGTGATTATAGTGGGAGTTTTGCGGCGGATTGTCAATCGGTTTACCGGACAACGAACGTCGAGTATTTGCTATAATCCGGTTCGATGAAGCGACAAAAGCGACGCACGGAAAAGCGGCCGATATTTGACGCGATCAGAAAGCCCACGGCCCCACCTGGACAGAAGATCGGTAAAGACAAGCCGGATGAGCGTGCGGTTCCATCACTCCGCAAAGTAAAACATAAGAAGAAGGTTGACCCGTCACAAAGCGATGTCGATTTTTAGAAAAAAGAAGCAGCCGGTTGATGCCGTAGTCAAGAAAGTTTGGGCTCGTCCCGAAATGCAGGTTACTTTTCGCGCCGAGATCATGCCCGGCCGAACTCGTGAAGAACGAACTTACCGGATCAAGAGCGTTCGGCCGAACGGCCGGGTCACGCTGTATGATTTTCCCGACGAGCACCGCGAAGGGGAATTTGAACGGATCAACTTCCTCCGGGATATTGTTAAATAGCCCGCGATTCGTGATTAACCCAATCGTAAATTTTCCCAACCTCCAGTACCTTGAGATTTGACAGGCCGAGCTCTGCGAGTTGGGACATGATCCGATCTCGGAACATGGGCTTTATGTTGATTATGTAAACAGGGCAGTCTTCTCCAAGCCGAGATTTCGCTAGCTCCCTTTTCAGGCGGCGCGGCGTCAGGTGATGAGAGGCCTGCGCGAGGTCTTCAAGCTCGTCCGGAAAAGCACACTCGATCAGTATGGCAGAAAGACTCTCATAACTATTGGTCAAAGCCCAGAATGCGTCACTCTCCGCTGTATCACCGCTAAAGCCGATCGTGCAACTCGCGTCGGAGATAACAAATCCGGTGGATGGAACTTTATGATTCACCTCTACCGAGTGGAACGTTAGATGGCGGACCAGGAACTTTTCACTCGAATCAAACACTCTGTACTTTAGAACCGGCCCGTTTCCATTTGTAAGTTCCGAGAATCGAGGATATACCGACCAATTAAAGACATCACGTTCAAGTGTGTCGATCACCGGCTGGGTCGCGTGGACGGTGATCGGCTCGGTCAACGTAGAAAAAAGATCGTCGATAAATAACGGAAGGCCCGCGATGTGATCCAGGTGAGCATGCGTCAGTACAATATCGCGGATCCGCCGCTGCTGGACCGAACTGGCTGCCATCGCAAGGCTGCCCGCGTCAACGGTAACTGCGTCGTCGATCACCAAGCAGGTAAGGTGCTGGCGAGCCGATGCCGCGCCGCCTGGTTCGAATGTGCTTGGCAGTAATTGGAGTTTCACGATCTATCAGCGCGCGCATGTTTGCGCGCGGCCACCGTCGATGGCGTACGTCGCGCCCGTGATCCAAGATGCATTGTCGGAGGCAAGAAAGTAGATCAATTCCGCCACCTCCTCGGGAGTTCCGGGTCGGCCAAGCGGATGTGTGTTCTTCGCATTTACCAGAAACTTCTCATAATCCTCGTCGCTCATTCCGCCACGCTTGTGGAGGTTTGTCACTACAACACCCGGATTGACCGCATTCACCCTAATCCCCTTCTCAGCAAGTTCAAGTGCCGAGCACCTCGTCAGTTGATCGACGGCCGCTTTCGAGACGCAGTAAGCAAGAACATTCGGAAACGCGCGAGTGCCGGTGACGCTCGATACGTTAACGATGTTGCCTTTTCCCGCCACCATATGGGGAACACATTTCTGCATCAGATAGAACACTGACCGGAGATTTATGTTCATCATTTTGTCCCACTCATCGAGCGTAGTGTTTTCGAGCGAACCTGATTTTATGATTCCCGCCGCGTTCACGAGAACGTCTATTCGCCCAAACTGATCGAGTGTTTCCGAAACAAGTCGGTCGATCTGCGACAGTTCGGTTATATCTCCGAGGTGGATCTTGACCGATCCCGAGTCATTTCGCGTCTCCTCGCGAAGAGCGTTCAGTTCGCCCTCATTGCGCCCGAACGCGATCACTTCGCTGCCATTATTTGCAAAAAGAGCGGCAGTTGCCCGGCCAATGCCGCTACTGGCACCGGTGACCACAGCTATCTTATCCTTCATATCTGCAAGACGATCAGTTGTTCTAAGGGTTTGGTAAAGAGGATACCAACGAACTTCGAAATCGTCCAAGCACCAAACCGACGCAAACATCTAGTGCTTTTTGCAAAGTAAAAGCGGCGCCTCCCAAAGGAAAAAGCGCCGCTTCGCTGGATATCGATAAAGTTAATTAAAGCTCACTCGGCTGTGGCTGGTGACTAAAGAACTTCTCGATGGCGACCTTGGTCTCGTCGCGCTTTCGAGCCTGGAGATCATTAACCCAGTTAGTCACGTTAGCGACCACGGTACGTGCCGCCGAACGCTTCGACTTGGCAACGACTGCCTTCGCCTGCGGCTTGATCTCGTTCTTCTTAATCACCTTCACCTTCATTCCTTCTTTCATTATTGCGTCCTCCTTGTCCCTGCTTGATTGTATGAATTCCGTATATGAATCCTTCTTTTTCACTGTGGTATTCCACTGCCGAATTAATAGAGCAATTGGTATGCCGCCATTCTGACGTAAAATTGACGACCTTTTGCCGAACGCTGATCTAGTGTGGATTCCCTTCCGAGTCTTACTTGGCATCCTGCAAACGAAACATCGACGTTTTGCAGATAGCTAAAAAAGATCTACGAACCAAACCTGATATAAGTTCGATTTGTTTTCAATCTAAGCCCGCTTTTCAGGCTGTCCGGTAACAGAACGAACACTCATCGATTTCTTGCGACTCGCTGGAATGGGCCTTGCGACGTCCGGATGTAATGAGCATCACGGACATCCTCGTCATCTACTTAGCCTTCGGTTCCCCGCTGATGGTGCATCACTATCTGTCAAATGCCCGGCTCGATCGCCGGCGAAGAATTATCTCTGCTCTTTTCGCGCTCGCCTTTTGGGTACCGTCGGTTGTCCAAATGGGTTACCGCTACCTTTCTAACGCGTATTTCACACATGGTTTCGTATCAGGGCGAGATTTGGATGCGGTAGAAAGATATCTTTTAGAGATACGGGGCATTTTGAAGCCTAGTTCCAGGACGTCGGTATCGGGCTTTTCAGGGCATGATTTTTTCGAGGCACTGGAAAGATACGTAGCACTCGCCGCCGCGAAGAGGACCCGGTCACCGGATTCAGTCCAGCCCCTCAATCTTTTCGAGGTTGCGGGCCGGGAATCCGAGATCGGAACGGCATGCTTAGTAAGACGCAACCGGCGCCGTATTGAAAATCATCACATCCGAGCGCGGGCCGATTTGCTCCGCCTGTTTCGGAACATCTCGGCGGGCGATTCAAGGGTATTGGTAGCCGCCTGCATGACCGAGATAGCGAGGCTGCTGGATGATCCAGGATTTGAAGCCATACTCCGCGATGGTGAACAAGGAATAGATCGATCATGGACCACGGAACAGGAACCGGTTTTAGAGAAAGCGTGCTCCCCCATTTCGTCGCTGGCGATAGCGATCACGCCGCCGAGGAGCGATTAGAACTCCTCCTAGAGCTTAACGCGGCAGCAGCCCGTGAACGACTACTCTATCGGGATGATCGAGAGCGCTTTGAGACCTCTTTGATGAGCCGGCCCGTTGACACACAAAAAGCCTTTTCGTTTTTCGGATTTTTGATCGGTAGCCTGCCTCCAGCTTCCATCGCCCTCAAGATCGTTTTCGAGAGCTCATCTATCCGACCCTCCGTTGCTGTATTCCTGGGGCTTTGGCTACTCGCGTCTATTACGACGGGCGTCGTGGGATTCCAGTTGGGGAAGTACATTCCGCCGATACTTAGCGGCACGAATCGTCTAAGCTTTCCGAACCGCCTCGCGTGTATTTCCTTCATAGGTTTGGTTTGGGGAGCCGCCTCCGGGGCGGCAGGAGGTTTGTTCTTGCTTGTAATCGGAGCGCTGTTCGCAGCTGCCTTTGGAGCAGTCGTGGGGGCGGTCACCGTACCAGTCTTTGTTTTTCTACATCAAGTTGTTCGACGCGGGGACCTTATAGAACTGAAACACTTTCTGCCCATCGCCTTCGCAATCGTACTTTCGGTTTGTGCTTTCATCCTCGGGTTGTAGCCCGATGTTAAGACCACTTGCTCAGTGAAAAGGTCGGCTTGTGATCATCCCTGCAGGGCAACGCTGGCAGCGAGGGAGTCGGGCGACTTTTGCGCATCGATTGAAAATCGTTCTATTCTCTGGAAGAAATGCTCGTCCTGCTCCACCTTTTCGTCCTTTTCCTCTTGGTGTTGTTGGGTTTCTATGTGTTCGTCGCGGACCCGCGCAGCCGGGCTCATCAGACATTCGCCGCCTTTATCGCGTTTCTCGCTTTGTGGACCACGAAGGATCTGATCTTCTGGAATTTTCCCGAGACCGGCGTCGAGGCCGGATGGTGGGCTGCGACTAGTTTCACCATCGCCCTCCTGATGCAGTTCTCGCTTGTGGTCTTCGCGTGGGTCTTTCCAGAAAATACCAGGACGCCTAGAAAGCGAGCAGCAGTTCTTTTCGCACCGGGTCTGGTGCTGATTCCCGCGGGACTCTTCGGTTTCCTCTGGAGAGACGTTACCTTCGACAATGGCCGCTTTGAGATCGAGCTGGCCCCACTGGCTTACGTCTTTGTAGGGTACGTTTACTTCGTTTTCTTTTATGGGGCGCTGGTCCTTTTCAGGAAGTATCGAAAGTACAAAGCTACCCAACGAGGTCAGCAGGTCGGAGCGATCCTGTGGGGTCTTATGATCACCGGAATTCTGAAAACGGTCGCCAACATCGTCTTTCCCTATTTCGACGTTTACTACCTGTTACCGTTCAGTTCGGTTTTCGTCCTACCGGGTGTGTTGATCTACGCCTACGCGATCTCCAACTTCAGGCTTTTCTCTCTCCAGACTGCGCTGGACCAGTTTCGCTTGTTCCCGATCACGTACAAAGTGGCTCTCAGTATCGCGTCCGTTGCGATCGTGAGCTTCATTATTTTCCAGGTGCCGATAGTTTGGTGGGCGTTCCAGGATGGCGTCACCGCGGAAGGCTGGCGCCGGTATCTAGTTTTCAGCGTCATATCCGCCCTCGTTCCCAACCTGTTGCTTGTCTTGCTTGTTGTTCGGACTATCTCACGACCGCTTCAGCGGATAACGGTCGCGGCCGTGCAGGTCACAAAGGGTGACTACGGGACCGAGGTCGATCTTCGAAAGAACAATGATGAGATCGGTCTGCTCGCTGATTCCTTTAACGAGATGAGCCGAAAGATGGCAGCCGATATCGAAAACCTGCGGCAAGTGAACGAACAACTTATGCGGGCCGACCGGCTGGCCGCGATGGGAACTCTCGCCGCCGGTGTCGCCCACGAGGTTAATAACCCGCTTGCGTCCATCTCGTCGCTGGTCCAAATGATGTCCTCCGAGAACATCTCCGACGACTTGCGCGAACAACTCGAGATCATTCAGACGCAGATCGAGCGGATATCCCAAGTAACCAAGGACTTGACCGATTTCGCGCGAGCCCGCCCCTCGGTGAGAGCGAAGGTGGCGGTGAACGAGGTCATCGAGACCGCGTTACGACTCGCCGAACTCGATTCATCATTTCAAAAATTGCATATCACAAGGGAGTTTAGTGCCGGACTGCCTGAAACCTATGCCGATGCGAATCAGCTCCAGCAGGTTTTCCTGAACCTCTTTCTGAACGCGAGGGATGCGATGCCCGCGGGCGGCGAACTCAAGGTCAAAACTCAGAACTTAAAGAATGAGATATCGATCGAGATCAGCGATACCGGCGAAGGGATCAATCCGGACGACGCCAAGCAAGTGTTCGATCCTTTCTTTACCACAAAACCGGCAGGTAAAGGCACGGGCCTGGGGCTTGCCGTCTGCTACGGCATTGTAACCGCCCATGGTGGGCGCCTTGAGTTAAAAGAGGCTAACGGTCGTGGCGCGAGCTTTTCGGTCACTCTGCCCGCCGCTTGACACTGCCTGGGTTTCGTAGCAAGTTATCTCTGCACTCCGCTCTATAACAATCTTACAGACGAGGTATCTTATGAAACACCTTTACTTGTGCGCTGCGCTGATCTGTCTGGCCACCTCGCCGCTGTTCGGCCAGACGCGACCGACAGCTTTCATTAACGCGCGGATAATACCGATCGTTGGTCAACCGATCGATCAGGGAATCCTCCTTGTGCAGGATGGAAAGATCAAAGCGGTCGGCGACGCACGGACGGTGCGCCTGCCAGCCGACGTACAAACGCTGGATCTAGCTGGGAAGACGATCATGCCCGGCCTGGTTGATACTCACAGCCATATCGGCGGCGGTTCGGGGGCGGATGGGTCCGCCCCCATACAACCTGACGTCCGCATCCTCGACGGGATAAACGCCCGCGCTGCCAGCCTTCAGCGTGCACAGGCTGGCGGGATCACAACCGTCAACGTCATGCCTGGATCCGGACATCTGGACAGCGGTCAGACACTTTATCTAAAGCTTCGGGACAATGCGGTGAAGATCGACGACCTTCTCATCTTCGGAAAGGACGGGAGGTATGCGGGCGGTATAAAGTTCGCCAACGGTACTAACTCGATCCGCGCCGGTGGCGGAAACTTTCCGGGAACACGTGCGAAGGCCGCAGCTCTTGTCCGTGAGCAGTTCATAAAGGCGCAGGAGTATCGCGACAAGATAAAAAAGGCGGGGACAGACACGACCAAGCTTCCTGCACGGGACCTCGCAATGGAGGCGTTGGTCGACGTGCTCGACGGCAAACGGGTGGTCCACTTTCACACTCACCGCCACGACGATATTCTGACGGCTCTTCGTCTTCAAAAGGAGTTTGGATTCCGTATCGTGCTGCAGCACGTGTCGGAAGCCTGGAAGGTCGCGGATGAGATCGCGAAAGCGAAAGCACCGGCATCTATCATTTTTATCGATTCGCCCGGCGGCAAGCTGGAAACCACTGACATCAGCTTTGTGAACGGTGCGGCACTCGAGAAAGCCGGAGCCCTTGTTGGGTTTCACACCGATGATGGCATCACGGATTCGCGTTGGTTTTTACGGTCCGGTGGTCTGGCCGTGCGGGCGGGAATGTCGCGGGCCGGGGCGCTTTACGCATTGACCATGGCGAACGCTATCATGCTCGACCTGCAGGATCGTGTCGGCTCGCTCGAGGCCGGAAAGGACGCAGACTTCATCGTTCTGTCGGGCGACCCTCTCAGCGTCTATACGCATGTCCTGGAGACCTGGGTCGAAGGCAGAAAAGTTTTCGACCGCTCGGATCCGAAAGATTACCTGCTCGCGCTCGGCGGCAAAGGAGCGACTGACGATGGTGGGACCGAGCACATCAATTGCTTTGACGGAGATATCGGAGGACAAGAATAATGAGTATTGCGGATCTTGGATCGAAGATTTTTCTTTGCTTACTGCTTATTGCCTAGTGTTCGCTGCTTCCGGCTCCGGCACAGATCGCCGTCAAGGGAAATACCGTTTGGACGATGGCGGGCGAGCCGATCTCTAACGGCGTTGTCCTGATAAAGGACGGAAAGATCGAGGCCGTCGGCCCGGCGTCGGGCGTCTCGATTCCCTCCGGATACCGCGTCATCAACGCGCAGTTCGTCACCCCGGGCTTAATCGACGCCCACACAGTTATCGGTTTGAACGGCTACCTCAATCAGCCCCATGATCAGATGGCGCTTGACGGAGGCGGCTCAGTACAACCTGAGCTTCGCGCGATAGATGCATACAACGCTCAAGAACGACTGGTCGAATGGGTGCGCGAATTCGGCGTCACGACTATCCATACCGGCCATCAACCATCCGCTCTAGTTTCGGGCCAGACCATGATAGCGAAAACATGGGGTAGCAATGTTGATGAGGCGACTATCGTTCCGACCGCAATGGTCGCTGTGACGATCGGCAATGCCGCAAATGCGGGACAAGGACGGTCCCCCGGTTCGCGAGCAAAGCAGGCCGCCATGCTGCGGGCCGAACTTATCAAGGCCCTCGAAAATTCTAAGAAGACTGAACCTGCCAAAGACCTGAAGTCCGAGATAATGATGCGCGTCATCAAGCGGGAGATCCCGTTGCTGGTCACTGCCCATCTAGCACAGGACATCCTCACGGCGATCCGCATTGCTAAGGAGTTCAATATCCGCCTCGTTCTTGACGGTGTTTCGGACGCACATATGGTTTTGGATGATATAAAGGCTTCGGGCTTTCCAGTGATCGTACATCCGACGATGGCGCGTGCGGGCGGAGATACAGAGAACTTATCGATGGAAAACGCCGCGAAGCTGAGGGCGGCTGGGATACGTGTCGCCCTCCAAAGCGGTTTCGAAGGCTATGTGCCAAAGACCCGTGTCGTTTTGTTTGAGGCAGCGATGGCCGCCGGGACCAAACGCCTGCTGCCACAAGAGGCGATGGCGATGGTGACGATCGACGCCGCTCGTATTCTTGGCATCGATGGTCGCGTCGGCTCGTTAGAAAAAGGAAAGGACGCGGACATCGCGATGTACGACGGCGACCCATTCGAGTTCACGACGCATTGCACCGGCACGATCATCAACGGTCGGGTTGTAAGCGAAGTTGTCAGATAGTAGTGAATAGTGAATGGTGTATGGTGAGTGACCTAAGGGTGAACATGCGGGTGTGAAATAGTAGTCGAACGGTAAGGTTTGCGTTCAGCATCACCATTCAGATTCGGCATTCGCGACACCCTCCTCCGCAGATAATTTCAGAAGCTGACTACGACAGACTTCGTCATGTCTACGCGCAGTACAGATTCCTGATCAAAGCGTTTCTTATACTCATCGCGGATCTCGTCGATCTTCTTACCGACAGGTCCGCGTTCCTTTCGTGAGTAGACGACAATAAACACTTTGCTGTATTCCTTCGATATCACCCCTTCCCTGTTCCGCCATTGACCGCGCCCGTCGACGATCGTGAAGCCATCAGGAAAACGCGGAGTTATCACTTCATCAACAAACAGACTCCATTCGACATCGGTCAGAGTCGATTTGTCGGGCTTTGTCAGACCGAAGTAAAGCTCCGTTCGGACGAACTTCTCTCCCGGCCGCGCTACTAGCGGTGCTAAAGGAGGTACCGCGTACGTGCCACTGACAGGCGGACTGACAAGGAGAAGGATCAGCAGGCTTAGAGCGAGTTTAATTTTCATGACCTGTGTCACCCGAGATCTGTGCAAGTGCATGCCGCAGGACCGGCCGCAGAACTTCGAAGCATTCTTTCACAGCCTTCGGCGAGCCCGGAAGATTGATTATCAGAGTCTTGTTTCGAATACCCGCTATTCCCCGGGAAAGCATCGCCAACGGCGTTTTCCCGGCGGTTTCTCGACGCATCGCTTCGGCAATACCGGGTGCTTCCCGATCGATGACCGAGCGAGTCGCCTCAGGCGTGTTGTCACGTGGTCCGAAGCCGGTTCCCCCGGTGGTTATAAGCAGGTCGACGTCATCTCGCTCGGTCAAGGCAAAGATAGTTTCGCGCAGCTGCATCAGGTCGTCGCTTACGATCAAGTACTCGACAATTTCCGTTCCCATCTCGGAAAGGAGGTCGATCAGTGCCGCACCCGAAAGATCATTGCTGTCCTGCCGCGTGTCGCTTACTGTCACAACCGCCGATCTGGTTTTCACGTCACCCATAGTTTTAGTTCTTAAAAAAGGGCCGACACAAAACGTTTCGGCCCTTTAACCAAACTTGGAACGACCAACCTACCTGTTATTGTACCCGGCCACCGGGAAGTCATTGGTACCGGCCGAGAATGCACCCCAGCCGACAAAGAACGGAGAATTCAAGGTGTTCATAGGTAAGACCCAGAAACCCGTCGGATCACTTGCGGTGGCGCCTTCCACCCAAACAGCGTAGTCAGACTTTCCGTCCCCGTCGTAGTCGCCCTGTGCGCGAACGCGGGTCCCGGTCGAGGGCCCCCAAGCTCGCCGTGTAAGGTATATATTTTGGGTCGGATTCAGACTTGAGTAGTAATACCAAACCAGGTTTGGCGTCTCGTTAACACTCAGTCCGATGTCCGTCTTTCCGTCGCCATCATAATCCCCGGGTGTCCCGAAAGAAGATGCCGTACCTGCCGTTATGACCTGGAAGGTGCCGTCACTGCTGCGTAGCAGCCACCAGTTACCCCCTTGCTGATCCACGAAATCTCCTCGACCGTCGCCGTCATAATCGCCCGGATTCGCAAAGAGGGTTCCCCACCGGACATAGGTAATATTTCGGCTTGGATTGTTCGAACTACCCAGGTAGTACCACGTATCGTCCGAACTTCGGAACACGGCAGGATCACAGCGGCCGTCTCCGTCGTAATCATAAACAACCCGAGGATCGTCGCCTGTGGTGCCGAACTGCTCGAAACGAACCGTTAAGCTTCCGCTGTCGAGGATCAAGAATCCTGCCCCGGGGCTCGCCGCCGAACGCCAGATCGAGGGATCATCCTTCCCGTCGTTGTCAAAGTCGCACGCTACGATCCGAGTGGTGCTGAAGTCTGTATTGAGACCGTGCGGGAAAGCAGCTACCCCGCCGCTGCTGTTCAGGATCCACCAGTCGGTGGTCAGGGCCGGGGTGTTCTGCCGTGCTATCGCGTAATCGGTCCTGCTGTCTCCATCAAAATCAAGAACGGTACTTCGTCGCCGCTGGATCTGACCGCGGATCTCGCCGCCCGAATTCGCGATGGTATGAACGTTCAGATAAAACTGTGCCTGTCTTAAGGACGTTATCTGGGCCGGCGAGAAATTGCACAAGCGATCCACAACCGAACCAGACGGCGAGGCTGGAGGCATAAGGTCGCAGACGATTCCACCATTTACTCGCGAGCGTCCGGCATGAACATGGCCGCCCGTGGCGTTTCCTGTAAGACCCGTCCAGTTCATCGATACGAGCGCCTGCGTGCCGGCGGCGTTGATGCTCACAACTCCGCTTCCACGAGCGCTCGAGGCGGTCGGAGGATTCTCCTGATTGTTGTCCATGTATGCGACGAAAGGAGCGTCAACATTTATCTGGCCCCGGATCTCACCAGCTCCGAAATTAGCCGTGTGGATATTGAAGTAATAAAGCCCGGCTTTGAGATCGGCAACCTGAGCCGGGGTTATCGCAAATGTCATATTGACCACCGATCCAAACGTCACACCTGCCGTCGGCATCAGATCGAAAATGATCGGTCCCGAGTCGCCTACCGCCGCTCGGTGAATATGCCCGATCGTTACGTTGCTTGTCAGTGGCGCAGCGGCTGAACCGTAATAAACCGAAACCGTGATCTGCGTTTCGGCGTCGTTGAGTGTTACACGTCCAAAGCCCGTCGCGGTCGATGGCGTCGGAGGCGTCTCCTGCGCACCGTCGAGATTACCTGTGAAATAAGTTGCCGCCGAGGATGTTGTCGGAAAAAACAAAAGCGCTGCAAGCGCTAACGTCAGGACAAAAAGCCTACGAAACATAAATTCCCTCCTAGAGAAAACGAAGAAAAGCCAAGGAACGTGGGATGGCCGAGCTCACAGTGATTGCTTAGAAGGATAAAGGGGGATGGCTTTTTTTTCAACGGTTTTTATGCCGCGGTGGTATTGAGGAGCTCTTCACGCGCTCGCCGGTTTGCCAGCATGACGCTCAGTGCGACGCCGGCAACGACGAGCACCATTCCGAGGATCGATTCGATTGTCTGCAGTTCTCCGAATACGAGCCAGCCAAGCGCGACGGCATAGACGAGCCCGGTGTAATTAATGATGGCGACTCCGGCTACACGTTCTTTCTGGAGCGCGCTCGTGAGGAATATCTGTCCGAGCTGTGAAAAGACGCCGACCAGGAAGAGATATACCCAGTCCCAGCCATGCGGGGTCCGCCACTCGAAAAAAAGACTAATGAAGCCGGCAACTACACCGACTAGCTGGAAATGTAATACGACTGTTAGCGGATGCTCCCGACCCCTGAGGCTTCGAACAAGGTTGTATGCGACTCCTGAACAAAACGCCGAAACGATGCCGATAACGAGATAGACGACCGAGACCCGCGTATCGATCTGCTCGATCAGCAGGACGCCCGAGAATGCCATAGCATAGAAGATCCACTGGATGGACCGAACCTTTTCGCTCAATACGAATATCGCGATGATGCTTGTAAATATCGGCGACAGGTACTGGATCGTCATGGCGGACGCGAGCGGGATGTTCTGAAGAGTGATGAAGAATAGGAACAGTGCAGTGGTTCCAAACGCCCCGCGGAGAAAAAGCAGCATCCGATTCGAGCCCCGCCAATCGGCATTGGCCCTGTAAAGTCCAATGATGCAGAACGCACTCGCGATAGTCGTTCGAAAGAAAACGACTTCCATCGCCGGTATGTGCGATACCTGTTTTACGAAGACATTAGCAAGCGAAAAGGCGAGTGTCGACAAGAACATCGCTCGCACGCCGTCCGTAAGCAATCTGTTTTCGCTATTCAATGGACCGCTTTTCTAGAAGTATTGGAGCTCGATGAGCAGCCGCAGTCGTCCTGGCAAGTTGTCTTCGGTGAGAAAGCTCTGCTCTTCCGCACCATGATCACGCCTGAGTATATGACTGCGCTCAGAAGTATTATCCCCGCAATAAAAGTTTGAAGGTCCATCATTCAAATCCGAGCAAACGGCCTCCCTGATAGGTAACGAAAGACGCGAGATATGCGAG
Organism: Pyrinomonadaceae bacterium; assembly: GCA_036375155.1. Classification (GTDB taxonomy): domain Bacteria; phylum Acidobacteriota; class Blastocatellia; order Pyrinomonadales; family Pyrinomonadaceae; genus OLB17. The sequence goes on along the minus strand of DASUSJ010000234.1, from coordinate 10,131 downwards.
ACCCGTCATATAACCGACCATGAACAACGTCCACGGCCAGGAATTGGTTTCGCGGCGGACTATGGCAACAGTCGACATACATTGCATGGCAAGCACAAAGAAAACCATTAGCGTAAGGGCGGTTAATGGTGTCCAGACAATTCTGCCGCGGTCGTCCTTGGCGTGGCGGATAGCAGAGATGAGAGTCTCCGATTCCTCGTTCTCATCTCGGCCAACATTATAAATTATGCTCAACGTCGAAACGAGAACTTCACGTGCAGCGAAACTTGCGATCAGCGCGACGCCGATCTTCCAGTCGAAACCCAGGGGGCTGATGACCGGTTCAATAGCGTGGCCAAGTTTTCCAGCGAAACTATTTCGCAACTGTTCACTCTCCGGAATCGCAAGCTCGACAGCGGCGTCCCCGGGCCGACCGGTCGCCGGATCAACGGCCGCCTCGGCTTGGGTTAGCGCCGGCGGTGCGGCAGCCGGCTCCGAACGGGGAAAGTACATCAACGCCCAAAGGATGATCGATATCGCGAGTATAACGGTCCCCGCCCGCTTCACGAAGAGCCAGGCTCGCGTGAGCATATTCTGCAAAACGGTTCGCATGCTGGGCATTCGATAAGGCGGGAGTTCCATAATGAACGGTGGGGGAGGCGCTTTCAGCAAGGTACGTTTGAGGACAAACGCTACGATAAGCGCGACAACGATGCCCAGCGTGTACATCGCAAGCATCAGCACCGCTCCAACCGAAACAAATCCGAAGACGGTCTGGCCTGTAAAGAACGCTCCGATCATAAGAGTGTAAACAGGCAGTCGGGCGGAACAGCTCATGAAGGGCGCTATAAGGATGGTCGTGAATCTGTCGCGCCGGTTTTCTATCGTGCGGGTCGCCATGATACCTGGGATCGCACAAGCAAAGCTACTCATTAGCGGGAGAAAAGCCTTTCCGTGCAGACCGACGCGGCTCATCAACTTGTCGAGAAGAAAGGCGGCACGGGCGAGATACCCGGTGTCTTCAAGAATTGAAATAAAAAGAAACAGGAGCAATATCTGCGGCAGAAAAACCAAGACCCCTCCGACTCCGGCGATGATCCCGTCTACTATCAGATCCGCGAGTATGCCTTCAGGCAACGCCGCGCGCACTCCGTCGCCGATCGCGCCAAATCCTTGCTCCAACAGATCCATCGGAAGCGTCGCCCAGGAGAAGATGGCTTGGAAGACCGTTAGCAGGACCAACACCAGGATCGCTAGCCCAAAGACCTTGTGCGTTAAAACCCGGTCGATCCTCTCCGAGAGACGATGCTCCCGTTTGTCGTTATGGCGTACCGATTCCTGCACGGCGCCGGATATGAAGTTGTACCGAGAGAAGATCTTTGCGTTGTCACCGTCAGCGTCGCCATTCCATTGGTAACGAGCAGGACGTCTTGTAATCGCCAATTCACGAACGATCTCCGCAAGTTCATCCTTCCCACGATCAGATTTCGCATTCACGGGAACGACGGGTACTCCAAGGCATTCAGAAAGCTTATCGATGTCGATCTGATGCTTTTGTTTCTCGAAAACGTCGATCATCGTCAGGGCAACGACGACTGGAATTCCGTACTCGAGGAGCTGGGCCGTCAGGTAGAGGTTCCGCTCGAGATTCGTCGCATCAACTACGGAAACGATTACATCGGGTTTGGGGACTCCATCCAAGTCGCCGGTGATGATCTTTTGAGCGATCTCCTCGTCAAGGGAAGTCGCATCGAGGCTGTACAGTCCGGGCAAGTCGATCAGCGTAGCCGACTCTCCCCCAAGGTCCCAAAAACCTTCCTTGCGCTCAACGGTGACGCCAGGATAATTTGCGACTTTCTGGTTAAGACCGGTGAGCGAATTGAAGAGAGTGGTTTTGCCGGCGTTAGGGTTACCGGCGAGCGCGATGGTCAGTAGCTTGGTTGCGGTATCTTTCATTCATCGCGCGGAGCCGCCCTCAACTTCGACCGTTTCCGCCTCGTTGCGGCGCAACGCGAGATTGTAGCCACGAACCCGGATCTCCAATGGATCGCCGAAAGGCGCCGCCTTGACCATTTGAACAGATACACCGGGAATGACACCCATCTCCATTAGGCGGCGTGTCACTCTGCCTTCACCACGTACCGATAGCACCGTGCGAGATTCGCCTTTTTGTAGATCGGCAAGAGTTGTGCTGCTAATTCTTCTTTTCATCCTTTTTTGGCTTGAGTTCCCAAAGAACGTTAATGATGACCCATCTACCATTGAATCTTCCGATGTGCATGTAATCGACCCAGTCACGCATCTCCAGCTTTACCGTTGCCGCCCCACCGAGCATGTCCAGTATCGTGACGTCCTTTTGCTGTTCGGCAGCCGGCGTTTGTTTGCCGGAACCGGAGCGAGTTCCCTGGACCAGCGACATGGCGCTCATTTGCCCCAGTCCACTCTGACCTTTGTCGTTCGTACGAACTATCCGCTTTGCGAGGTCAGGGTGCAGGGCGCTCTCCATCTTATCGGCATTGCCCTCATACCAACCTTCGGCATAGTTCAGCGCGGTGCGCTTTATCGCCTCACGTTCGGGATCGGACTGAGCAACTAAAGGAGCAGCGAAAAGAACTAGGGCGGTGAAAAGAAGAAACAGCTTGTTCATAGTATGGGCACCTTCCACTGAAAGTGTAGCCCAATTGAAAACAGCTTTCAATTTCAACTAATCGGAATAGGAGGGACTCACCGGACGGTTGAAGTGGTTTTCGTGATCAGATCCACCTGGTACTGCCCGACCATAAAGCGTAGCGGTAAGCGCGCGTCATCATTGCCAAGCCAAACTCTTATATTCAGCGAATCAAGCGTGGGATTCTTCGTGGTTACCGTTACCATCTGAGCCACTACCTTTGTGCCGTCGATCGTTATGAGGTCGGGCGCCGACGGCCTCATCGTGAACACGTAAGGAGCTGCTTCCCAGAATACGGCAACTCTCGTGTCGTTGATCGGATTGTTAAGATCCCGGCTCGGTTTTAAGTTGAAGGACCGGGCGGCGTAAATGAGGGACAGTATGCTATGAGTACCAACCGGAGCGTCCACCGGCGTCTTGCCCGTCACTGTTATCACACTCCCCTGCTTGTCAAATTTCACGGTACCAGTAAAGGCACTGAGGCTGCCCGCGAACCTCATTTCGACTCGACGCGGAGCAAGCGTATCGGGGTCTACATAAGCCCGGACGAAGTCGCCGGACACGAAAGGAGCTCCCGCGCGCGCATTTGAGAACATTGCTTCTAAAACCAGGGTATCGACGCCCTCAAACTGCTTTCGCTCACGGGCAGCTAAACGCAGCGTGGCTACCTGCTGACCGCCGGAAAGCACTCGATAGTCGAGCTTTTCACCGATCGCAAAAGCAAGCTCCGCCGGCAGTGGCAGATTCTCAATGTACGGCGTGGGCGTAACGACGGGCCTTGGTGTTCTCTCGGGAACCGGTGTACGAAGCGGCGTCGGCGTCGGCACGACCTCAACTTCGGGTTCGATCATCTGAACGCTCGCCAGCGAAGCTTTGATATGTCCCTTAGCGGTTTGAAAACGGACGAGCACGGGCAGCCGGGCGTCGTCGGTGCTGATATTTACGCGAACATCGCTGATTCCGTGATCTATAAAATATTCGCTTTGGACCGATACCAGATTCGTTTCGAACTCACCTGCATCGGTTTTGTGCTTCTCGACGACACCTGCCTGAAATGTTACGGGATATACCCTGTCATTGTCCTGAAGGGTAAGCGATCCACTTCCACCGGCCTGTCGGATCTTATAGATCATGGTCAGAAGATCTGCATGTGGGGTTGGAGCTGCGAGAAAGCTCTGAGTTTTTTCCTGGGGAAGGCCAAAGGCGTTCTGCGTTATCGTTGTATGAAGCGGCAGACCGGTCAGGGGCGAAGCAAAGGTCATCCGGTTCTCGTCGACGAGGTAAAGCGTTGCGCTTGCGAGATCGAGCGTTTTAAATTTCGCTCGCAACTCTATCGCATCTTTGTCGCCGATCCGGCCCCGAGACACGGTATGGAGTTCCGCGAAGGCAGCATTCGTGATACGCCCGATCGAGACGCTATAAGTAAGGCGTTCGCCGACCCGAAACCCGTTCGTCTCGACCAGGGTCGTTTGCGCGTGGGCCGAGACTACGAACGAAGCCAGCGGATAGATAAGCGCCGAGAGGGCCGGGAGCAAGAGCAGCAGCTTAAAAAAAGACCTTCGCTGTGAGGGATGTACCCAGAACTTTTTCATTATCGAGCTGTATCGATCTCTTCGTAAATTCTCCTCAGTGCCAGGGAGCGATCCGGTGCATTCAGGATAGGTCGCCCGATGACGAGATAATCCGCTCCTTCCAGCAACGCCTCACGCGGCGCCATTACACGCTTTTGATCGTCAACTGTTGCAAATTCCGGCCGGACGCCGGGGGTCACGACCAAAAACTCTGACCCGCCTGTTGTAGCTCTGATCGCGGCGACCTCCATGGGCGAGGCCACTACTCCATCGAGGCCGGAACCCTTCGCAAGCTGTGCCAATCTGGACACCTGCGTTGCGATCCCCGTTTCGATGCCGATTTGCCGTAGTGTGTTTGCATCAGAGCTCGTCAAAATTGTTACGCCGATGATAAGTGGCCGGTCGAATCCTTCTTTATCGCAGACTTCTCCGACTTCGTTCACGGCTGTCTGCATCATCTCGCTGCCGCCCATGGCATGCATATTGAACATCCAAACCCCCAGTCTTGCAGCCTCGATGCCGGCTTTTGCAACGGTGTGGGGTATATCGTGGAACTTCAGGTCAAGGAAGATCCTGTGATCGGCGGCTATCTCGCGGACGAACTCGGGCCCCGCAACGGTAAAGAGCTGCAAGCCGACCTTAAAGGCTCCAACCTCATCTTTGAGTTCACGGACGACGCTGCGTGCTTCATCTGCAGTTTCAACATCGAGTGCGACGATAATTCGTCTCGCTGATTCCATTACGGCCGATGGTGTCACGATGGTTAATCTAGATCTAGTGGGTTACGGAACGGTTTGTCACTGTCGGTATCTGCACGTTTCAGAGCTTCCTGGAACTTTTCCTCAAGCAGGCGTTCTCGATCTTTCATTGACGACATTTCCTGCGCAAAGAGTTGTTCTCGAAGCTCCTTCTGCTTATTCAGCTCCCCCGCGAGGTCTTCGAAAGAGCCGTGTACTTTCTTCTTTTCCTCGTGCGCGAGCAATGCCCCGGTTTGGGCATCGATCGTCAGCGTCGCTTCACAGCACGGACAGATTACGTTCAACTTCTCCATAATACTTACTCACTCGCCGGATTTTTTGCCCGGCACCGGCCCGGAGGGCGCCGGCGGAGGTGCAGTAACTCCGGCGGCTTGAAGTATAAGTGACGCCGGTGCGGTTGCTAGCGGACTGATGCTTTGGGGAGGCAGATTCACGACTTTTCCGTTCCGGAGAAATACCTTTAGCGATTGCGTCCCATCGCCCGCGATCTTCTTTTCGACTTTTACCAGCTGCGGGTGATTTTTAAAGGTGCGGATCTCGTACCCTGCATCGGTTAGGTACGAGGTGAAAGTCGAGTCGTCCGGAGCAGGGCGAGCATTCTGGCGGGCAAGCTCCGAAGCGTCCACCGGCGGCCCGCTCGCGCCGTTCTTGCGAAGTCTCTCGAGCTTGTCTGACAAGGCGTTCCCAGGACGTTGTAGCGGATCAGACGACGGGGCTGCGGTATTCGCATTTGCTGTCTGCGGCGGCTGGGTCTCCATTCCGTTTGTAAGGGCGGCGGTATTCGTGTTCCCCGCGGGTGACGAGAGGTTTGTATTTCCTTTGGCTGCCGTCTTTTCGTCGACCGAGGAAGCCGAGCACCCTTCCATCATTAAAGCTCCGGCGAGAAGGAGTGCTGAGATCAAAACGAATTTCATTCTTTGCTCCAGGGGTGAGGTGGTTGCACACCGACCGACTTCAATAATACTGAAAATTCCCGCGGCGTAAAACCACGTAAATGCTACCATTGCCACCACCTCGTGCCAACTTTGCCACCTTATTGCAGATATTTGAGCGCCGAATCTCCTCGCATCCTTAACTTCGGTGTGAGGCAGATCAGTGTAATGTGATCAAGTCTAACCAGAAACCAGAGACACCACTGATGCAGACGGTTTTCACGGCGCGGGAGTTACACCGCACCCATCCGTCGGACGGCTTTCGGTTTCTGTCACGATACGGAGTGGCTCAGCAACCGATTAAGGACTGTCCTCACTCGCCGCAGGTGACTTAGGTTTTAATGGACAATAGCTTTAGCTGGTGGGCCGGGCTAAGCCCTTCTTTTCTGACCTGCCCACTAGCTAAAGCTAGTGGCAATCTAAATGCGGAATCAAGGTAGTGGCAATTTAAAGAGGCCGCCTTCCAGGACAGCCTTCTCTGCGACGAGTTGATCTCGCCACGTCAACCTTTTGCCTTCTGGATCTCTTCGATCATCGTGGGTACCGCCTCAAATAAATCGCCCGCAATACCATAATCCGCAATGTCGAAAATCGGGGCTTCCGCATCCTTGTTCACTGCAACCACGGTTCCTGCGTTTTTCATACCGACAATGTGCTGGATGGCACCTGAAATGCCGAGGGCAATGTAGAGTTTCGGGGCGACGGTCTGGCCGCTGGAACCGATCTGTCGATCGATCGGCAGCCATTCGCTGTCGCATATCGGGCGGGATGCCGCGAGGTCGGCTCCGAGAGCATCCGCAAGCTGTTGCGCGAGGGCGATATTTTCCTGCGACTTGATCCCACGGCCGACGGCAACGATGATCTCGCTCTTGGTCAGATCGACCGACGCTTTCGCCTCCTGAAAAGGCTCTTCAGGCGTCATGCGGATGTCGCCGACGTTAACATCCATCGTCTCTACCGGTGCGGTCCCCTTCGCCGCGTTATCGCCGCGAAAAGCGCCCGACTGGAATGTAACGAAGTAAGGTGCATCACCACCGACCGTAACGTCGGCATCGAGCTTTCCAAGAAAGATACGGCGACTAAAAATAAGCTTCCCGTCTTCGTGCCGGTAACGAATACAGTCGCCGACCACTTCCCTGCCGAGTCGAGCCGCGACCTTCGGAGCAAAGTCGCGCACCTGATACGTATGCGACATCACCACGTACTCCGGACTCGTCGCTTTGATCACCTGTTCCCACGCATCGGCATAACCATCCGGCGTGTAGATGCCCAACTTCTCGTTTTTTGCGACGATCACTTTCTCAATATCGTACCCGGCTATCTCTTCCGCGATACCGCAATCCTTGTCGCAAGGGATCACGGCCGAGACGCTTAGGCCAAGGTCCTTCGCGATGCTTTGTGCTGCCGTTATCGCCTCAAGCGAAGTCTTGTTCAAAACGCAGTTCCTGTGCTCAATGAAAACCAGAATAGTGCTCATATGTTGATGAAGGAAGAGTATTGCAAAATGATCCCCTTTTCGCAAAAAAGCCTCGCGAAGCTGGCTGTTACAGAGGAACAGATCGGACGAAGGCTACGCTGCCCGGAAAGGCCTGGTTGGGAAACGACCTGGCCGGTTGATCCAAACTCAACGGCGTCGACACTTGCTCGATTGGGCTGCAGCCACGAGAAAACAGTTGGCTTTTCGCTCCTTCCGTACATTGCGAGACCCGACTCGCCGTCCCGTCCTGAACGAGTTGCTATTGTAAAACACGGCCAAAAGGCGTATTTTTTAAGGCACCAACTTTTTGCGGTTATTTTCTGTCGTCCAAACGACACCTTTCGATAGTTCGGCAACCTCACGCGGTATTGACCGAACCGTCTTTCACGAAAACCAATCCGAGGAGGGGATTATCTGTGAGAAATTTCAGATCAACAAACGCGCACGTTTCACTTCTTTTGTTCTTTGTCTTGATCGTGGTGTCGAACCAGATCGCAATGTCTCAATATGTCTGCCAGCCACAAGGCGCTCCGGTAATGCAATCGGGGTCATTGACAGCCGGCGATCCCATGCAAACAGGGCGTGTCGTCCGTGGGGGTATACCCTCGACGTGCACGGGCAAGAGCAACACTCTTCAAAACGCAACGCCAGTCAATTATGACGCCTACAACTATGTTGCCCCGGTTACTGGATGCGCAACCGTCGATTTCAATGCTCTCGCTTGCGCTGGTGCTACAACCCAGGCGGTCGCATATTCGACGTTCAATCCGGCCTTGCCGGCGACGAATGTGATCGGAGACTTTGGCTTCAGCACTACCGGGACTGCTTCCTTTTCCTTCCCTGTTACCAGCGGGGTGGGGTTTACGGTCGTGGTGCATGACATTCTCGAGGGAACAAATGTTTTCTGCCCGAATTACTCTTTCACCATCACCTATCGAACCGGCTGCCGACAGGCAGGATTCGATAAGACAAATGATGGTAAAGCCGATCCGACCGTCTTTCGACCGAGCGATGGCACCTGGAACATTTTCAACTCCGCCGGCGGCACGGACATGTTTCAGTTTGGTCTGAACGGCGACATTATCACCGCGGGCGATTACACGGGTGATGGCCAGACGGATCTGAGCACCTACCGCCCGTCTGTTAACACATGGTTCTATTCGACTAGTCAGACGGACCCGCAATCCAACGTCACATACGTTCCCTGGGGTGCGGCGGGGGACATACCCGTACCGGGCGATTACGACCGGGACGGAAGAAGCGATGTGGCTGTCTGGCGGCCGAGCAACGGTACCTGGTACGTCCTCCGGTCAGCTACCAGCACCGTGTCTCTGCGTCAATGGGGAAGAAATGGTGACACGCCCGTGACCGGTGATTACGACGGAGATCTGATCAACGATTATGTAGTCGTCCGACCCGATGATGTGGGTGTTACTCCGAACTACAATTGGTACATGCTGCAAAGCAACTTCGATTTCGGCTTTGCTCTGCTGGCAAGATGGGGCACCGCGGGCGATAGAATTGTTTCCGGAGACTTCGACGGAAATGCCAAGACCGATATTGCCGTTTACCGGCCGTCTAACGGAACTTGGCACGTCATTCCGAGTGACGCTCAAAATGGGATCAGCACCGCTAGAATCGGCTTCCTGTGGGGCCAGATGGGCGACATACCTCAGCCCGCTGACTATGACGGGGACAGGCGGACAGATTTTGCAGTTTTCAGACCTTCCGACGGTACCTGGTATCTTTCGAACAGCAACAACGGCACGTACAACACCTTCTCAGCCGTGCCTTGGGGAACCGCAACGGACCAGCCGGCTACATCGCCATACCGGATAACAAATCCGTAGTGAAAAAAGAGAGGTCGTCTGAAAAGACGGCCTCTTTGCTATACGCATAACGCGATTTTCGTTGCTACCGGCTTGTATCCGCTCTTTTCGCCACTAGCTTCAGCGGGTGGCGTGATTAAGAGAATAGCGTGCTCAAAGTAACCTGGCTGCAACTTAAAGGGCTGCCCTTCAAGACAGCCCTTTTCCTCTCTGTAAAGCCTTTTACAGCACCCGAACTTCGCTTTTCAGTTTCTCCACCAACTCGACCGCACCGGCCTTCGCATCGCCGTTACCCAGCATCTGCGTCTGCTTCGTCTTCAGCGGCATATAGACCTTCTCAACCGTCGATGCGGAAGGAAACTCCTCGACAGCTGTCGTCACATCCCGGATCTCCTTCTTCTTCGCAGCCATGATCCCCTTTAATGAAGCGTAGCGTATCTGAGATATTCCGGACTGGATCGTAAGCAGCGACGGAAGTTGATATGTGAACCACTGGTACCAGCCACTCTCGAGCTCGCGCTTCACACGAAGCCCCCCGTTCAAACTTGTACGATCGACTTCGATGACAATGGTCGCATGTGGGATACCGAGCAGCTCAGCAAGTATAACGCCCGTCTGTCCGTAGCTCGCGTCGTCGGATTGTAGACCCGCGAAGACGAGGTCAGCCTTCTCGTCGCGTATAGCGTCGGCGATAGCTTTTGCGATTTGATAGGGGGACAGCTTATTTGGCTGATCATGGACAACATGAATTGCGCGGTCGGCCCCTCGCGCAAGCGCATCTTTGATGACCGTTTTCGCACTCTGAGGACCGAGTGAACAGACAACTACTTCTCCCTCGCCTTTCGCTTCCTTCAACCGCAAGGCTTCTTCGAGAGCATAGCCGTCGGATTCGTTGGTCTGCTGCGAGACATCCGCTT
>DASUSJ010000233.1:0-26161 GCA_036375155.1 Pyrinomonadaceae bacterium | reverse complement strand
TCGGTAGCGAGACGTTGCTCGCACAGATCGTACGGATGGTCGGTGAGGCTCAGCGCAGCCGGGCTCCTATTCAAAGGCTTGCCGATGTGGTCTCTGCTTATTTTGTTCCGGCCGTGATAGTTGTAGCCCTAATCGCATTCGTCGTCTGGCTCGCCTTCGGCAGTCTTTCTTATGCGATCGTCGCCGCCGTTTCGGTCCTGATCATTGCGTGCCCTTGCGCGCTGGGTCTCGCCACGCCGATGTCGATCATGGTCGGCACGGGTCACGGCGCGAAGAACGGCGTGCTCGTTAAGAAGGCGGAAGCTCTCGAGACGCTTGAAAAAGTAACGGCGATCGTAGTGGATAAAACGGGTACGTTGACCGAAGGCAAGCCAACGGTGCGAAAGGTCTTGGGTTCAGACGGTCACGACGAAGAAGGAATACTCCTTCTTGCTGCGTCGCTCGAACGCCAAAGCGAACACCCGTTAGCGTCGGCCATTGTCGGTGAAGCTGAGGCACGCGGCGTCACTCCGGTAGCAGTTAAGGATTTCGAATCCATCACCGGCCAAGGCCTTCGTGGGGTGATCGACGGAAAACAGGTATTCGTCGGAAAATCCGAGGAATTCGTGTCGGCGGAAGTATCCGATGCGCTAAGGTCCGCCGGCCAGACGGTTATTTCAGTTTTACTCGATGGCAAACCGGTTGGACTGATCGGTGTCGCTGATGCGATCAAACCGTCCGCCAAAGCGGCTGTCGACGAACTCCATCGACAGAACATCCAGGTCGTAATGATGACCGGCGACAACCAGCAAACCGCGATGGCGGTCGCACGACAGCTCGGCATCGATCAGGTTTTCGCCGAGGTGATGCCGGAAGACAAGGCGGCAAAGGTTAAAGAGCTTCAATCGCAGAATAAGATCGTAGCGATGGCCGGCGACGGGGTGAACGATGCACCGGCTCTTGCGCAGGCGGATGTCGGGATCGCTTTCGCGAGCGGGACCGACGTGGCTATCGAATCGGCTGACATCACGCTCCTTCGACCTGACCTATCGGGCATACTCAAGGCGAGAAACCTAAGCCGAAGTACGATGAAGAACATCAGGCAGAACCTCTTCTTTGCGTTCGTCTATAACGTCGTTGGCGTCCCGATCGCAGCTGGCGTGTTGTTCCCTTTCATCGGCATTCTTCTGTCGCCGATGATCGCAAGTGCGGCGATGACGTTCAGCTCAGTTTCGGTGATAGCGAATGCACTGCGGCTTCGGAGCGTGAATTTGTAAGAGGCTCTGCTACTGATCCGTAGCCTGCTTCATATCCATCTTCATCTTCATGCCGTCAGCGGGCTGCATTTCCAGCTGAGACGCGAGTTCCTGAGCAAGTTTCCCGATCTCGCGAGCATCCGGAGATCCTGACGCGAGCGCAGATCCAAGTGCCTGCATCGTGCTTGATATGGCCGCGCTATTAGATTGCATCTTCTCCATCATCGGCTTCATCTTCTCGCGCATCGATGCATCCATCCCGGACATGTGTTCGCTACGGATCCGCCGGGCTCCGTCGACATTTCGCTTGATCTCGGAAAACGCACTTCGGACCAGATCGAGGTTCTCGAACTTGCCGTCCTTCGTCATGTCACGTAAGACGATCGCAAAGTTTGCAGCGTTTCGACGGTACGTCATCATCATCGAATGATGGGGATTACCCGCCATCATTTTCATCTGTTTGTCATCCATCTTTGTGCGTTCTTGGGCCGCGGTTCCCACTACCAACAACGCAGTGCAGATAATCGTCGGTAAGATCATTGAATACTTTGTCATAGTTCTCCTCCGGCCGAATCTTCCAAACCTCACCGTCCGACCTTCGACAATTGTTCGCAACGTCGACGTTCGTCAATCACTCATCGGACGTTCTCTCGAGAAAAGGTTGTACAGGCTGGCTAACACCCAGGCGAGTAACCCAAGTAACACGCTCCAGACAATCAAACCCCCGAAAAAGCCGAGCGGCGTCAGCATCCAGACGGTCCGTGTCATGTCCATGTGTACCATGTGCCCCGTCGTAGTCATCATCGGCCCGGGCATCGTCCAAACGAGTAACGAACAGATCAGCCAGGCGATGGCGGTTGTTATCGATGTTGCAAATGCGAGACTCAACGCGTTGAGTTTCATTATTACCACCTCCATTATTCCGTGCGCACCGCCGTTCGTTGGCTTTGCATGAGCCGTGACGAACCAGCGATCCGATCAATGTGCTGTCTTCTATAAACCTGATTATCGCAACCTGCATGCCGCAGTTAAGTCGTTGAAACGAACTGGAAACGTATGTCCGGTCACAACAAAACGCGGAGATTTTCGCGCACCTTCATCCTTTTGCCACGACTTAGGCGGCGACTACCGGCAGTCGCAAGCGCGCAATGATGTATAGTTCGGTTTCGGTATAGCGAATTGAGTAACACTGGAAGCGAACTTACCGCAGGCCGCGGCGACACATATGAAAAGTTAGTGTCGGAACATCCTTCTTGTGTTTCGCCTCTGCGACTCTACCTCTGCAGTAAGTTCCGCTCCTGCGGTAAACTTGAGCCATGGCAAAGTTAGCGCTCGCGATCCACGGCGGTGCCGGGACCATTCTTAAATCTTCCATGACACCCGAACTCGAGCGGGAGTATCGCGGCGGGTTGGACGAAGCACTGCGGGTTGGATGGAATGTCCTGTCCGACGGCGGCAGTGCCCTGGATGCGGTCACAGCAACGGTCTGCACGCTCGAAGATTTTCCTCTATTCAACGCGGGGCGCGGATCCGTGTTCACGCACGAAGGGCGCAATGAAATGGATGCGTCAGTCATGGATGGGAGGTCGCGTGATGCGGGTGCCGTTGCTTTTGTCCGAAATGTCAAAAACCCGGTCAAACTGGCGCGCCTTGTAATGGAGAGAACGCCGCATATTCTGCTTGCGGGCAACGGTGCAAATGAGTTTGCAAAAGAGATGGCGGTCGAGTTTGCGGCTGATGAGTATTTCTTCACCGAACACCGATGGCAGCAGCTGCTTCACGCGCGCGAACAGGGCGTTGTCCAACTGGATCATACGGCGGAAGAAACCGAGATCTTGTCAGAAGAGATCGCTGCTGAGACCCCAACCCCCGTAGAGGTCGGGTCACTACCGGTGGCCTCCACCGACGGGAATTTGTCGGTGCCGCCGGCGTTAGCGGACACGGTGACCAAAAGCCCGAATGACACAAACAATCCCAAATCCAAGATCCAAAATCCAAGATCGAAAGGCACGGTTGGTGCTGTGGCCTGCGACCTGGAGGGAAATCTGGCGGCGGCCACGTCGACCGGCGGGATGACGAACAAGAAGTTCGGTCGTGTCGGCGATACGGCCCTGATAGGTGCGGGGACATATGCGGACAACGCAACATGTGCCGTCTCGTGTACCGGGTACGGCGAATTTTTCATGATGGGTGTGACTGCGTACGACATCGCTGCCCGGATGAAATACAAGAACCTCGATCTTGAAACAGCTGCAAACGAAGCGCTCGAACATCTGACGTCGATCGGAGGAGATGGCGGATTCATCGCCGTTGACGCTGGTGGCCGTGTTGTTCTGCCATTCAACTGCGAAGGAATGTACCGTGGGTATCGAACCGAAGACGATCTGGCGATCCATATTTACCGAGACTGATTCGTACCGCGGCTTGAATTGCGCCCTTACAAGGAGCATCATTCACCTGAAGACTCTTAGCGATACACACCAAATTTGGATCTCCGCATGTTGCGGCATCAACGCCTTAGGCCGCGACAGCGGTTAAGCAAACAGGAGGACTCTAAAAATGGCAAAGACGATCGCGACAATACTTGGTGCAGTTTTCATTCTTGTAGGCCTTCTCGGTTTCGTGGCACCCACGCTTCTCGGAGCGCACCTTAGCACGACTCACAACATCATCCATCTGGTATCCGGCGCCCTTTCGCTTTATCTCGGGCTGGCGGGTTCTCTTTCGGCGGCGAGATTGTTCTGCTTGATTTTCGGCGCGGTATATCTGCTTCTGGGTGTGGTTGGATTTATCCTGGGGACGGGAGATGACAGAATGTTTAATGTCATTCCCGGAGCGCTTGAGCTCGGCACACCGGACCACATCATTCATGTAGTTCTCGGTTTGATCTATCTCGTGGGCGGATTGATGACCAGAGGCGATACGGCCCCCGTCGCGACGGCCTAAGCGCTCGCCTGCTGCTGTTTCTCAAGCAGCTCATCACGTATTTCCTGAACGAAACGAATATCATCCGGCACGCGGTCGGCGAGCGTCACCACGAGCTCGCCTTTCCGGCCGTGTTTGATCGCGTGGTGAATGGCATCGCGGCTTTCAGGGATCACGCGCACTTGCGGATTCTTTCCGCTGTTCGCAATTCCTTCCTGAAGTAGCTGAAACATTTCTTCCTCGCTACGCCCCCGCAGGTAATTCCCCCTGCGAATCACGATGCGTTCGAAATTTTCACCGGCGATCTGGGCGAATTCGCGTATATCGTCATCGCGCCGGTCACCCGTACCATTCAGTACGCACGTCCGATATTTGTTCGGCAGCTTTGAGATAAAATTCACGAGGCCGCGCATTCCCGCCGGGTTGTGTGCGTAATCCATCAGGACCGTAACCCCGCCGATCTCGACAAAGTTCAAGCGTCCCGGTGTTTGGGCGGTACCTGCATTGAACGTCGTCAGCCCGACGCGTAGATCTTCGATCGAGACGCCGTGAACAAAACACGCGAGCGTTGCGGCGATGACGTTCTGGATCATGAACTCAGCGCGGCCGCCGTAGGTGAGCGGTATATTCGAGACCTTCTCGATCCTAACCTTCCACCGCCCCTTGAGTATCGTCACGTACCCGTTCTCATAAACACATGAGATTCGTCCACGGCGAGCCTGTCGGGCGATGTTCTCGTTCTTTTCGTCCATCGAGAAATAGACACAATGCCCTTCGACAAGGTCCCGCATCTTGTAGACCAGCGGATCGTCGGCATTGAGGACGGCGTAGCCGCGGCGTGATACGGCACGGGGAACGACGGCCTTCACCCGCGCCAGATCTTCCAGCGTATTGACGTCCTTCAGACCGAGATGGTCAGCCGCGATGTTTGTTACTACGCCAATGTCGCAATTATCAAAACCGAGGCCCGAACGTATGATGCCACCCCGAGCCGTTTCGAGGACAGCAACGTCGACGGTCGGGTCCTTGAGCACAAGCTGGGCGGAGACCGGTCCGGTGTTGTCGCCCTGCACGATCTGCTGGTTCTGGATATAGGTGCCGTCCGTGGTCGTATAGCCAACTGTCCGCCCCGCGCCCTTCAGAACATGGGCGATCAGGCGCGTCGTTGTTGTCTTGCCGTTCGTACCCGTGATCGCAATGATCGGGATCCGCGACGGAGCACCGCGTGGGAAGAGCATATCGATGACGTGCTCGGCGACGTTTCGCCCGATACCTTCGCTCGGTGAAAGGTGCATCCGAAAGCCGGGCGCTGCGTTTACCTCGATGATGCCTCCGCCGTTTTCGCCGAGCGGCTCGGAAACATTCGGCGCTATGATGTCGACGCCGGCGACATCCAGCCCGATGATCCTCGCGATACGTTCGAAAAGAAACACGTTCTGCGGATGAACTTCGTCCGTACGATCGATCGCAGTTCCGCCGGTCGATATATTGGCCGTGGTCTTCAGATGCAAGACCTCGTCTTTCGGCAATACGGTATCGAGCTCGTAACCCTTCGCCCGGATGCAGCGCAGCGACTGGCCGTCGATCTCGATATTGGTCAAAACGTTTTCATGTCCGTAACCGCGGCGCGGATCCGAGTTTGTGATCTCGATGAGCTGTTCGATCGTATGCTTTCCATCGCCGATGACGTGCGCCGGAATGCGCTCGGCCACCGCAATGAGCCGGTTATTGACCACCAACGCCCTGAAGTCGGCGCCTTTTAGCTGCTGTTCGACTATGACCCAACGTGAATACTCCTTCGCTTTCGCGAATGCGGCGACGGCATGTTCCAGATCGGTAATGCCGACAGTCGCACCTTTGCCGTGATTTCCGTCGAGCGGTTTTATGACAACGGGGTAGCCGACCGATTCGAGTGTTCTTTCGAGCTCATCTTCATCACGGATCCGGAGACCCTTCGGTACCGGGACGCCCATATCGCCCAACAGCTTCTTCGTTGCGTGCTTATTCGCTGCAATATCGACCGCGATCATGTTTGTGTTCGCGGTGGTTGTCGCCTGGATGCGTTTTTGGTGAACGCCGTAGCCGAGCTGGACCAGCGACTGGTCGTTCAAGCGAATGTACGGAATATCGCGGGTCTCAGCTTCCTCGACAAGCGAACCCGTCGACGGCCCAAACCGGACCTCCTCTCGAATTTCGCGCATCCGCTGGACGTCGTCGGCGATCCCCTTGGCGATCTCGCCGACATCTTTCTCTTCGGCAATGTCCAGGAAAAGTCTGACGGCGGACCGTGCGGCGAACCGGCCGACTTCTTCCTCGTGATAGCTGAAGACGACGTTATAGATCCCGCGCTCTCCCGTCTCGCGGGTACGCCCGTAACCGGTGTCCATTCCGGCGAGCGTCTGCAGCTCGAGAGCGAAATGCTCGATGACGTGACCTGCCCATGTGCCTTCTTTTACGCGACGCTGAAATCCACCCTCTTCCTGGTAGCTGCAACCATGCGAGATCAGGGACGGCATCGCGCTGTTCATTCGGTCATAGAAACCATCAAGCCTGTCCGTCGGCCGGTCTTCGTAATCCCCGATATCGAGGCGCATGATGATGAGCTTTTTCCAGTAGCCGCTCCAATAGTTCGGCCCACGGAGAGTTCGGATCTCTAAGATTTGCATAGAACGGTGTTGCTTAGTCGTAAAGAGATTCTAACCTCAGATGACCCGGACGACGCGGATTTAAACCAATCATTTCTTGTCTGTGTCATTAGCGTTATCGGCGGTTAATGGCCCGTGTAATTGGTCAAGCGAGATCTGGCAGGAGGAACTCATTCGGCAACTGGATCGGCTCTCGGGCGAGGAAATCAAAACACAAACCGTCGCGCAAGACGTGCAGCTGTACGCCGCACACACTGAACTCCTGATTATCCGCGACCTCCGCGATCTCGTTGTAGGTTATCCGGGAGCCGTCGACGATCGTGACGCTTCCCTGGCCGTAGACCTCAAGGATCCCTTCGCTGTTGAGAATGATCGCGGTGTTCTCGTCGATGCCGATGCCGAGATTGTAGGGGTTGAACGAGACGGCAGTTATCAACCTGCTGATGCGTCCTCTTTCGGTAAAGTGCTGGTCGATGATGATGTTCTTTAGAAAGCCAAGGCCGGGCGAAAGACGGACGCTGTTCTTGTGAGGATGCGGTGTCGATTCGCCACGGACTATCATCGCGGTGCTCATTCCCGCCGCTCCGGCGCTAGTTCCTGCGAGAACGATGTCCGTGTCTCGAACCATGTGGCGAAGCTTGCCCGCGAACTTTGTGCCGCCGAGGATCGAGACTAGCCGCATCTGATCGCCGCCCGTCATGAAGACACCGTTAACTCCGTCCAGAAGCTCGTCGACATCAGCCTGAACAACGTCCTGTCTCGAAGTGGCTCGCAGCACGCGCGGGTTAGCCACCCCGAGATTGCGGAATGCCTGCGTGTAAACGTCGGCCGCAAATTCGGGAAAGTCCGATGCAACAGGCACGATGAGAACCTCAGAGTTCTCGCCACCCGCCAGCTCAAGAAACTTCCGCAGAATACGGCGCTCGTTATACTTGTCTTCCGCACCGCCGATCACAAGGAGGTGTCCGCCAATGATCTCGCGGTCGATTCGTTCTGTCATCAAGTTCTGTCCGCTCCGGGAGCTGCGCCGACCGGATTCGAAATCGGTTCTGTCAGAACCGGGAGCGGTAGCGACCGGGCGTTCGTCTTTGGAAATCTAGTGTTTACGGTATTGTAAACGGAAGACTCGGTCAAGATGCTGGCCTTTTATCACGAAGCGGGGTAAGACGCGCTTCCGGACCTCAAATCTGATCAAAGTTAACAACATAACTGGGCGATTTCGACGTAATAACAGTTCGAACAGGTCCGGAAGGGCGGTTTGCCGCCGCTTCGTTATTAGTACTTAGTACTTGTCAATCAGCTCTTTTGTTCGGCCGTCATTTCACTTGCCGCGTGTACCTCCTGCAAGCTTCTGACCGTGACGCGGGCCTCATTCTTCTTAGTCGCGATCGCTTCCACAAGAGCTTCGGCCCCGGTAATGGTAGTCACACACGGGACGTTGAATTGCAGTGCGGCTTTTCGAATTGCCTTCTCGTCATAGTGCGATGTCTTGCCGAGGGGAGTGTTGATAATCACATCGATGTCACCCTGCCGAATCAGGTCGGCGATGTTCGGACGGCCCTCGTTGACCTTGAAGATGGATTCGCATTCGAGACCGACCTCGCGAAGACGATTCGCCGTTCCGTAAGTAGCAACGAGATCGAAGCCAAGCTTCTTGAGACGTCGGGCTAGGATCACGGCCTGGCCTTTATCGGCATTCGTAACTGATATGAACGCTTTGCCCGACATCGGCAGAGCAAGTCCGGCACCTTCCATTGCTTTTCCGTACGCTTCACCAAACGACGCTCCTACGCCCATCACTTCGCCGGTGGAGTGCATTTCGGGTCCGAGAATCGTATCTACCCCGGCGAATTTCTTGAACGGGAAAACGGGTGATTTCACGAAGACATTCGGAACTGGCAGAACGTCCGGCAGCTTGAAGTCCACGAGCTTTCTCGCTCCGGCCATCACGAGCGACGCGATCTTCGCGATCGGAACACCTGTCGCTTTCGCGACGAATGGAACCGTCCGTGACGCACGAGGGTTGACCTCTAGAACATAGACGCGATCGTCCTTGATCGCGTATTGAATGTTCATCAAACCGATGACGTTGAGTGCATCCGCGAGCAGCTCTGTGTAGTGCTGGATCGTGTCAAGGTGCTCCGGCGCGATCTTTTGCGCCGGAAGCACGCTCGAGGAATCACCCGAGTGAATACCGGCCTCTTCGATGTGCTCCTGGATACCGGCTATGACCACGGCCGTCTCATCGGCCAGTGCGTCAACATCGATCTCACCGGCGCGTTCTAGAAATTTATCGATAAGGATCGGCTTCTCGGGTGAAGCATCGACTGCCGATCGCATGTATTCATCCAGCGAAAGTTCGTCATACACGATCGCCATCGCCCGCCCGCCAAGAACAAAGCTCGGTCGCACCACGACCGGATAACCGATCTCCGCCGCGATCACCTTTGCTTCATCAGGCGAAATCGCGGTGCCGTTCGGCGGCTGCGGAATATTGAGTTCCTTGAGAAGCGCGGAAAACCTTTTTCTGTCTTCGGCGAGATCGATCGAATCAGGTGACGTCCCGATGATGGGAACTCCGGCCGAATGCAGTCGGCCCGCGAGGTTCAACGGCGTCTGTCCGCCGAATTGAACTATCACCCCTTCAGGTTTTTCCTTCTCGATGATGTTCATCACGTCTTCGAATGTGAGCGGTTCGAAATACAAACGATCGGATGTGTCGTAATCGGTCGAGACGGTTTCGGGATTGCAATTGACCATAATGGTCTCGAAATCGGCATCGCGCAGTGCGAAGCTGGCGTGACAGCAACAGTAATCGAATTCGATTCCCTGACCTATGCGGTTCGGTCCCGAGCCGAGGATCATAATTTTTCGCCGGTCTGTCGGTGCGGCCTCGCACTCTTCTTCGTACGTGGAGTACATATACGGCGTGTACGATTCGAATTCCGCTCCGCATGTATCGACGCGTTTGTAAACCGGTGCTATCCCGGCCGCCTTTCGGTGTTCGCGGACTCTCAGTTCCGACGCACCGGTAAGGAACGACAATCGCCGGTCCGATAGACCGTATTCTTTAGCGGTACGGACCTCATCGTCGGAATATTCAACAAGCGGCTTAGCATCCAGACTCTCCTGAAATTCCATCACCTGCGAAAGCTGGTCGAGGAACCACGGATCGATCTTTGTCAGGCGATGTACCTCCTCGATGGAGTAGCCGTTCTGAAGCGCGTATGTGATGTATGAGAACCTTTGCGAATTAGGGCGTGCGAGTTTTCGCTGCAGCTCTTCATCGGGAACATCGACGAGCCGGAGCGGCTTGACGGCTTCGAGCGAACGCAGTCCTTTGAATAAGCTTTCCTTGAAAGTTCGTCCGATCGCCATCACCTCACCGACCGATTTCATCTGAGTCCCGAGTACGTCCTCGGCTCCGGGAAACTTCTCGAACGCCCACTTGGGGATCTTTGTTACGACGTAATCGATCGTCGGCTCGAACGAAGCAGGGGTTTTCTTTGTGATATCGTTCGGGATCTCGTCGAGCGTGTAGCCGACCGCGAGCTTGGCGGCGATCTTTGCGATTGGAAAGCCGGTCGCCTTCGACGCGAGGGCCGACGATCGTGATACCCGCGGGTTCATCTCGATTATCCGCACTTCCCCGTTCTCCGGGTTAACGGCAAATTGAATATTCGAACCTCCAGTCTCCACGCCGACCTTTCGGATACACGCGATCGACATATCGCGAAGACGTTGGTATTCGAAGTCCGACAGAGTCTGTGCAGGGGCGACGGTTATCGAGTCGCCGGTGTGTACGCCCATCGGATCGAAATTCTCGATCGAGCAGATGATGACGACGTTGTCGTTGAGGTCGCGCATTACCTCAAGTTCGTATTCCTTCCACCCCAGGATCGATTCTTCGACGAGAATCTGGGAGACAGGAGATGCGGCGAGACCGTTGCGGGCGATATCTTCGAACTCTTCGGGGTTGTATGCCGTTCCACCGCCCGTGCCGCCAAGAGTGAATGCCGGGCGAACGATCGCCGGGTAACCGGTCTCTTCGACGATCACACGAGCCTCTTCCCACGTATGCGCGAAGCCCCCTTTCGGTGATGGTATCCCGATCTCATCCATCGCTTTTTTGAAAAGCTCACGGTCTTCACCGACCTTGATCGCGTCTATGTTGGCGCCGATTAGCTTCACCCCGAACTTTTCGAGGATTCCCTTTTCATAAAGCGCGACGGAAAGATTCAAGCCGGTCTGCCCGCCGACGGTCGGGAGAAGCGCGTCCGGACGTTCCTTCTCGATGATGGCGGTGGCGGCCTCGAGTGTAAGCGGCTCGACATACGTGCGATCGGCGATCTCCGGGTCGGTCATGATCGTCGCCGGATTGGAATTGACGAGAACCACCTCGAAGCCTTCGGCCTTGAGCGCCCTACACGCCTGCGTTCCGGAATAATCGAATTCGCAAGCCTGACCGATAACAATTGGACCTGAACCGACGATGAGGATCTTGTGGATATCTGTGCGTTTCGGCATTCTGACGTGAAACCTGAATGTGAAGTGAGATTATAAATGAAGGGCGGGATTTCCTAAACTCGGGAAAGCATCAAGCCCGGTTTTAAGAGTTCTGTCGCGCCTGTCCGAAGCAAGCGAGGGATAAAGCTGAAGTATTCCAACTCGGAAAACGAGCGAAAGCATCGAGCAACGGGCGAGCCCGGGTCCAGGAGATGCGAAGACCGGTGAGGCCACGTATGAGAGCGAAAGCCGGTGACAGCATCCTGCTCGTGTACGCGAGCTTTTAAGTCTCGGCGCAAAAAGCCCCAGGCTCATGCCCGGGGCTTTAAGCTCGCACTCGCGAACTGCTGACGATCGCCGGGGACGGAGACGGTTTACTTACTGGTTCGTTATCGTCGCCGTCGTACCGTCAAACTTCTTGATCTGGACCGTAAATGGCTCGTTATACGACTTTGCCCTATCCCGTAGAATCGCTAGTGCAACCTGCTCACCAAGCAGGATCGACCAGTAGGACGAACTGCGGAAATGGATCCCCGCATGGATACCGTGACCGGTGGTAACGTTCCACGCAAGTTTGTTGAGCTCGTCGTTGATGTCTAGGGTGTTGGCGTCCGAACCGCCGTATGTGTTAAGCGACAGTCCGTCCGGACTCGACTCATAAACATCGCGCCCGGCAGCGGTCAGGAGCGGCCGGATCTTCTGTGCGCCGTTAAAGAAGAATTTCAGTATCGTCGTGCAGGCGCCGCCGACGGTGCCGTGACCGGTCGGATAACACGGGTGCGTTGGCGATCCCTCGGGAAACGGCTGAGGCAGGAGATATGTTCCGTACGCTCCGTGGACGATCGGTAGAGCAGCCGAATTCAACACGTCGTTATGAAGCGCGGCGGCTGCTTGAGGCATTGGGCTCGCACCCGTCTTACGCGCATGCACCAGAGCGCCGTACTGTTCGGGGCGCGGTCTGAGATCCTTGATCCATTTGTGATACCAGGATGCCTTCAGAGCGCGTGTCGCCATTTCCGCCAGTGTGCCGGCCGCGTCCGGACCGCCGAGTGTTCCGAAAGCCTTTTCTGTTGTCCTGCCGTTGTAAGGGTTTCCCGGATTCGGCGCCGCGCCGAGGCCTGCCAGCACAAGAAAAGCGGTGAAATAACCCTGATATAAGACATCCACGCGGGTGTACGCCGCGAGATCTCGACCATTGCGAAGATAGCGTGGAACGGGATCGTAGGCGATGGGTCTGCCCGAGTCGCCACCGGTCTGCACGAGTTGGTATTCACTAACCGACGTCATGTACTCCGTCCCGCCACCGCCGACAGGAAGATATGTCTGGTGCTGTTGCGACAGGAATTGAGAACCGTAGTAGGTCGGCTGGATCATGAACTGCGAGATATAAGGTCCTTTCACATTGCCGTCTCCGGGAATGAACTGCCCGCGAAACAGGTTCTGTGGCGTAACCGGGAACGGCACCTGGTCGTTCTCCGGGCTGCTCACGTATGTCATGCTATTAAGGTCTGAGATCGCCTGTGCCGCTAATGGATTCGTCCCGTACTCGGTGAAGGGAACGTCCCGCAGTATGCCTGCCCAGTAATGCTCAACCTGCTCAAAAGCGGTCTGCGCACTCGCGATAGGGGGCGCTGCCGGTATCACGGTCGAGTGCGAATCGATACCTTCCAGATCGAATGCCATCGCCACCTGCGGGCCGTTCAATTTTGAGTTCCCGCCACCACCAGGTGTGCCGACGATTATGTTCGCGAAATCCGACTGCTCTCCGGAAAGCAGAGCTTTTCGGAGGCTCAGAAACGAAGCCGCGTTGGGAATCCCAAGCGCGTCGTGCCGTAATGCCTTGCTGTAACTGCCACTAAAATCTGAATAGGCAGCCATGTCGCCGTTGTCGGGCTGAGGTCCGACATTCACACGGCTTGCGATCGCGGCCTTCATACGATAGTTGAAACAATCGTTCATTCGGCCGGGAACCCCACTGCTGCCTCCGCCTGCAGCGGACGCCATTGACTCTTTACCGCCGAGGAGAGGAGCTGCACCAATAGCTCCAACTGCCGCGCCCAGGCTGCCAAGAAACCGTCTGCGACTGAGCCCTTCCGATTCCTCTGGGAGGGTTGGATTCTCGGAATCGTTTTCTACTTCTTTCATACACTTCTCCTGTCTAGTATTTGGGGCTGAAGCCACGGACGGTGAAAACCGCGGTTCCGCTCAAGCTAACCTTCCCCAGGCTCGTCGGTAGTTCTGAATAGGCAGTGTCGGCGACGCTGCTCAAAATATCGATATTAGGGTGGACGGCGAATTATCACTCGGATTCCTGCCCGACGCAAGTGTTTTTTGCTTGCGCCCGGGGCCCGGCTAAATTCCCGCGGGAGGGATCCGCCGACCCGCCAATAGGTCGTATAGATAACGACCTATTTGTCCGATGCAAAAGCTGTCATCAGCTTTGAAAAGCATTGCAGCCTGTGGACGAAGTAGCGGAAACTTTTTTGCCTTTATTGGTCAAAACCTACGAATACCGGTTCCGGTTGCAGGTGTATGCCGAATTTCTGCTCGACGCCTTCCTGTATCCGCGTCTTCAGATCGACGATCTCCGTCGCCGATGCACGGCCGAAATTTACTATCGCAAGCGAGTGGTTGGTCGAAATACCCGCGTTTCCAAGCCGGTAACCTTTGCGGAAGCCGGACTGCTCGATAAGCCACGCCGCAGGTATCTTGACCCTGCCGTTATCGGCAGTAAAGTACGGTACGTTCGCGTGTTGCCTCTCAGCCGTAATGGAATCGAGAACGGCCTGATCAACTACGGGGTTCTTGAAGAATGATCCAGCGCTACGCGAGTTCGGGTCACCGGGATCGATCACCATCGACTTTGCACGCCGGATCTTCAAGACCGCCTCCCGCGTCTCCAAGAGGGTGGGCGACCGGCCCGTGAAATATTCGCGGAGGTCCTTGTAAGCGATGCTGGGAGCGCCATTTTCGGTGAGCACGTAGGTGACGGCGAGAACGACATAACGGTCCCGCGCGGTCGAATTAAAGATGCTCCTTCGATACGTGAACCCGCAGGCAGAGTTGTCGAGCTCAACGATCTCGCGATCCGATCGATCGAAGCATCGAACCGTGACGATCGTTTCCGAGACTTCCTGCCCATAAGCTCCTACGTTCTGAACCGGAGTGCCTCCGACAAATCCCGGAATTCCGCTGAGACACTCGATACCGGCGAGGTTTCTCTCGACGCACGATCGGACAAACTCGTCCCAATCCTCCCCTGCCTGGGCCGTGATGACGGGACCATTCGTGCTGATCCCCTTTTGAGCGATCTGGATAACGAGACCGTCAAATCCCTTATCCGAGACCAGTATGTTGCTTCCGCCACCGAGGACGAAAACCTGAAGGGCGTTCCGGGAGGCGTACTCGAACGCTTGGATCACATCCTCCTCATATTTTGCACGCGCAAAAAAACGTGCCGGTCCGCCAACCTTTAGAGTCGTCAGCGGTGCCAAAGGCACGTTTTCCCGAAAGTACATTGATCCTAGGGCGGTCAGCGGTTTTAGCCGCGCAGAGCTCCTTTGCTTATTAGCTGAAGCTGCATAGCAAGATCCCGTCGTCCGAGCTGCTTCACTTTGTTGTAGGCTTTTTGCGCTTCGCCCAGGTTCCCCGCCTGAAATTCCGCTTCGGCGAGATTGTAATAAGCGATCACATATTTGTCGTCCCGGTCGATCGCCTTTCGAAACGCGTTAGCGGCTTCCTTAAAATTATTCTGTTTGCGATACGCAATTCCGAGCTCGTTGATAGCAAAAACCCATTTGGGCTGCTTCGCCACCACGCGAGTAAACGCGTCCACCGCTCCGGCATAATCCCCCAGATCCGTTAGCGTCATTCCCAAATTCAACAGCGGACCCTCTATATACTTCGGACTGGAAAACGCGGCTTTTTGCAAAGATTCTTTCGCCTTTTCAAGTTTGAGACGAGCGACCTCGGGCTGCTTGTTGTATATGTCGTTTTTCGCTGCGTTGTAATAGGCCCAGCCGAGATTTGCCATATCGACGTTGTTGCCGGTTATCGACGAAGCTTTTTCGAGCGCTCTGACGGCCACTTCCCACCGGCAGGGAATGGCCTTTTTCATATTGATCTCGCACTGCTTTGCGATCACAAAACCGATTCTGCTGTAGATATCGGCGGTTTCCTCAGGATCGTAGTTCTTTACCCGATCGATGAAGACAGTAGCGAGATCGTACTTCGCGTGGGCCTCGTTGTAGCTGCCCATCTGCCGGTAGACGTCGCCGAGGTTCACAAGCACCTCGATGTTGTCATTCTTCAGACGTTCAGCTTGTCGATAGGCATTCACCGCTTCCGGATAATTGTCTGTCTCAAAATAAGCCGACCCAAGTCCGACGAAAGCGTCAAAATAGTTCGGTTTCAACGTAGTCGCCTTCCGGTAATCCTCGATCGCTTCCGCGGTCCTCTTCAGCCGTGTCAAAGTTTCAGCCGAGTGATAGAAAGCATCCGCGTTCGTCGGATCAAGAGTTTTGGCTTTATTGAAGGCGACCAGCGCATCCTCGTTACGATTCTGCGAATAACGGATCAACCCGAGGAAGTACTGCGTCTGCGCGTCGTTTGGATAGATGGCGAGGGCTCTCGTTAAAAGATCCTCGGCCTTGGCGATCTCGCCCTGCTGATAGTAAAGGATGCCGAGCGGAACATAGATCTCAGTCAAATCCTTATCATTAAGAAGCGCCTTCTCATAGTTGGCGATGGCGTCAGGGTCGTTGTCCTGTTCCGAGAAGACCTCGGCGAGACCGAAGTACGCCGGCGAATTTCTTGGATTGTATTTCAGGGCTTCTTCGAACCTCTGACGAGCAACGACGAAATCTCCCTTGACGAGTTTCTCGTTTCCATCCAACGCGAGCGCTTCGCTCAGACCAGCCTGAGCCTTTGCGTTATTCGAATCGAGTTGAACGGATTCGCGGAAGAAATCCATCGCTCGAGCGAAATCTTCTTTCTCCATGAAGAACTCGCCCACGCCGGCGAAAATGACCGAGGCCTGCTCTTTAGGCATTGTCGGGATCTTCGGGATACGAGGATCGTCCTCGCGAACCGTTTCCGATCGGTTGCGTCGCGGGGTAACCTTTGCCAACGCCACGTACTGTTTGCTGACCCTCCGGGCGGTTTCGATGCGTTGTGTTTTTGTACGCACGGTGCGCGTTCTCACGATGACCCTTTTCGGAGCAGAGCGGGCCGTATTCCTAAAAACGAAAACGCTGGAGCCGCCGGCCAGGTCGCCGACTGTGACAAGGTCCTGGGCCGGCGCTGACACAGCCGAAAACACGATGGTCAACACGAGCGCAACTGCTAAGAATCTGGTCTTCATCATCTACCTCGAAGCTGGGGTCCCGATCGGGACCCGCGTGATCACTGGCTCACATTACCACCGCGAACACGGCTGACAAAGTTCCTGACCGCACGGAACGGGTACTTGTTCGCGAAGCGCCGGTAATGATCGTTGTCCTGGAGAGAGTAAAGATAACTACGGTGATTATTGAGAAGTCGTTCAAGGATAGCGGGTTCCTTGTGAACCGGAAAATTCCCTATCTCGACGACGAAAACGATACTCGGAAGCGTGTACGCCCGGAACGCAACACCGTTTTGTTTCAGATGCTCGACACAGTCAAATAGTCCGTTGTAAGTGATCTGCGCATCGTGGAACGCGATGCAACCATCAGCAGCGAGGGCTTCGAGACAGAATTTGAAATCCGACAGGACCGCCTCGTCCGTGTGCTCGCCGTCGATAAAGCAGAGATCGATCTTATCTTCAACGCGTGACGGCCTGATCGAACGCGAATCTCCGTCGATGGTCGTGATCTTATCCATTTTTTCAGGAGCGACCGCCCGCAATTTCTCCAACATTCGTTCGGTTGAATTGTTCAGGTACGTGTAATCAAACCCCCGTGCGTCGGGCTGTTGGAGAGGACGCTTATCGATCGAGTAGATCCGCGTGCAGCGGTCATCCATCAAATGAGGCTGGATGCTGCCGCCGAGATACGAGCCGATCTCAAGATACTTATATTGCGGCCGAAGATTTCGCACAGCAAGCTGTATCGCGAGAAACGATTGCTTGTCATCATCCGTCGACTGGCTATTTATCTTTTCGAAAAGTCTGAGGTCGAGGCCGGCTATAGCCTGTTCGAAACTGCTCATAAAGAAAGCAAGATTCTAACACACTCAGCTGGCCCCGACCCCGATAGATGCGTACAGACTACCTGAGGAATGCGTTGGGAATCGCGATGTCCGTCGCTACGCCCCACTGCACACCCGTGGTTCCCGAACTCGACTGCTGCACGTACCAGACACCGGTTGACGGGCGAAAGACCGCCACGTCAGCCTTTCCGTCGCCGTCGTAATCCGCTGAGACAGGACGATCGCCATCGATCCCGAACTGGATTATGAAGTACGACTGATCGCTGGACCGTGTCACGTACCATCCGCCGTTCGATGGACGGAAAACCGCGTAGTCCGTTTTCCCATCACCGTCGTAATCAGCCGGGGCCGGTATATCTCCCGACTGGCCCCAATGAGCAGAACGAAATGCATTGCCGGCACTGCTCGCCGCGTACCACCAGTCACCGGTCGACGGTCGAAACACCGCCATGTCGGTTTTGCCGTCTCCGTCGAAATCCCCTATGACCGGCTTATCACCGGGCAAGCCGAAAGTGAATTCCTGTTGTCCGGTGGAGGCGGCAGCTCGATACCAGACGCTGGTACTCGGCCGGAAAACCACATAGTCGGTCTTACCGTCGCCGTCGATATCTGACGGGAGCGGAATATCACCCGTCGCCCCGAGGTGAACAGTCACAAGCGCACCGTTTACGCTGCTCCTGTACCACCAGTCGCCGTTCGAAGGACGCCAGATCGCGACATCCGTCTTACCGTCGCCGTCGAAGTCTGCGGGGACCGGGATGTCGCCAGCAAGTCCGAAGGTCGGCGAAGCGTACGGATCACCGTTGCTGAATAACTGATACCAGACACCGGATGACGGCCGGTAAACTGTGTAATCGGCACGGCCGTCGCCGTTAAAATCGAATGGCGTGTTGGCGATCAAGGGTGACACGTTCAATCGCGCGATCCCCGTTCTCATTACTCCATCCACGGTGGAGAATCTTCCACCGATGATGACCTTCGCACCGGGGTTGGACTCCAGCGACAGAACGTCGCCATCGGCCCCATCGCGCAGGAACGTCGGAATGTAAGCACCACTGGAACGCAGCCGCGCCATATTGGTTTGTGAGAATCCGCCGATCGTATTGAAACGGCCTCCGATCAGCAAGCTGCCGTCAGAAAGCGGAAGCACGGTGAATACCTGGGCGCTCGCCGGGGTTAATGCCGGTAAGGAAAAGCTCGCGTCGGGACTGCCGTCGTTATTTCGACGTACAAGTTGCGGGGCTGAGCCACTAGTTACGAAATACTTGCCGTCCGGTTGTCGGTACACACGAGTGACGGGACCGATCGAGCCAGCGTTAAATGTCGAATCGAGCGTGCCGTTCGGTTCGAATCTCGCCAGGTTAGTCCGGTTTGAGCCGTCTTGGACCGTGAAATTCCCACCGATGAGGATGCTGCCGTTCGGCTCCACTACTATGGAACCGATCGACGGCGTGCCGAGGGCGATGTTGAAGCTCGTGTCGAGCGCGCCGCTCGTTTCCAGCCTCGCGATACCAGTTCTGCTGACCCCGTTCACGGTGGTAAAGTTTCCGCCGATAAGGATCTTGCCGTCCGCCTGAAGGGCGAGCGCGCCTACGCCCGAAGTGGTCACCGAGAAGGTATTGTCGATCGAACCATCGGAATGCATGCGGACGATGCCGGGCACCGCCACCCCGTTAAATTGAGTAAATCCGCCGGCCGCCAGGATCTTTCCGTCGGGCTGGAGCACAAGGCGGTTGGGTATGCCCGTGAACCCGGTTCCGGGGTTGAAGCTAGAATCGACGGAACCGTCTGCGTTGAGCCGGGCTATACCGCCTCGCGGGACACCATTCATGAACGCGAACTGGCCTGCGACAAGCACCTTGCCGTCTCCCTGCGTGGCGGTCGTAAAGATACTGCCCGCGACACCCAACGCTGGAGAAAAGCCTTGATCCAATTCGCCGTTTTCCGACAATCGAACCAGCCGACGTCCGGACGCGGTTTGGGCAAGGAAGACGGGCCTATTTAATGGATCGGCCACCCAGGTGTTTACGATCGATGTCACGATCGGATCCATTACGTAAGTATTGTCGAGGGATCCGCTGGCGTCGAGTCGCATGATTTTCACAGCCGAACCTGAGGTCGGAGATGCCGAGTAGAGGATCTTCCCATCCGGTAGAAGATGGATGCGATCCCCGTTATACACGGGGGGTGACGTGAAGGCCGGATCGAAACCACCAGTCGGCAGAAAGCGGAAAAGGTTCTGGTTGTAAGGACCGCCGATCATCGACGGCCAGAAGAGGCCCGATGCAAAAACGCCACCGTCAGGTGCTGCGGTCAGGTCCGAGAAGCTGATAAAGAATCCCCCGCTGATCGACCGTGTGAACTCTGGGAATGTCGGATCGACCGTTCCATCAGCTAGCCTGCGAGTAAGACTCATTGATCTGCCGAGGTGGCTACCGGATGAAACGGCTAAATAAAAACGACCGTCCGGCAGTAGCTCGATGAGAGATGACGTAGAGACGAGATGTCCTCCGTTCAGCGAGGGGGCGGTAAAGCTTGAATCGATCGACCCGTCGACGTTATAACGACGCATCGAATAGCTGTACCAAGTCCCCTGGATGTTGCCCCAGGAGATATGCGTTGCGATGACTTTGCCATCGGGCTGAACCGCGTGCCCGGTCAAAAAGTTGCCGGTAAACTCTGGCGGACCCGAGGCCCCGATGAATACGGAGAATGCATTATCGATGCTCCCGTCCGGATTAAGCCGGATCATCTTCGCGTGGTTCGGGGAGGTCGATCCGGCGAGTATGATCTTGCTGTCGGGCGCGAGCATTATATTGCTGATGCCGACGCCGCCTTCGTTGTTATAGGAGAAGGTCGTATCCGTAGTTCCATCCGCGTTCAGCCGGAACATTCCGCTCCGCAGGACGCCGTTAACGAACATGGTCGGGGCGTTATAGACGATGATCTTTCCGTCCGGCTGGATGACCTGCTGGAAGTTAGCATCGTTAGGAAGCGAATTCGACGGGACTGGGCTGAAGTTCGTGTCCACGCTTCCCGTCTGCGCCGCTATCGGCAAAGCGACCGCAGTCGTCACGACTATCAAACGGAAAAACTTCCGAAGCAGAATATTACGTTTCAGAATCATCGTCCTCTCTCCTCTTGAGCCGCGCAAACGTGCGAAGGAAATTTAACCTTACCGATCACTGCGGTAGGAACGCATTCGGGATCGCGATGTCCGTCGCTACGCCCCACTGTACGCCTACCGTTCCCGACGTGCTTTGCAGCACATACCAGACGCCGGTCGAAGGCCGGAACACGGCGATGTCAGCATTCCCGTCGCCATCATAATCAGCCGCGACGGGACGGTCGCCATCGAGTCCGAACGGTACGATAACGTACGATTGGTCGCTCGATCTCGTCACATACCACGCACCGTTTGACGGACGGAACACCGCGAAGTCCGTTTTCCCGTCGCCGTCGTAATCGGCCGGCACCGGAATGTCGCCTGTCGCACCCCAGTGAACAGAACGGAATGCATTGCCCGCACTGCTCGCTGCGTACCACCAGTCGCCGCTCGAGGGCCTGAAGATCGCGATGTCGGATCTCCCGTCTCCGTCGAAGTCACCGGTGACAGGCTTATCTCCGGTGAGACCAAAAGACATTCCACCGAACCCTCCCGTCGGCGTGTACCAACTCCACGAATTGCTTGAGGGCCGGAAGATAACAAAGTCATCCGCGCCGTCGCCATTAATATCGGCGGGGAGGGGGATGTCTCCTACCTGTCCGAGTGTGCTCGCACGAAGCTGGCCGGTCGAGCTCACGACATACCACCACACACCGGTCGAAGGACGGAAGATCGCGAGATCCGTGCGGCCATCGCCGTCGAAATCCGCCGGTACGGGAATGTCGCCGGCGAGACCGAACGTCGGTGAACCGAACTGGATGCCACTGCTGAACAGCTGGTACCAAACGCCGGTCGATGGTCTGTACACTGTCACATCAGCGCGACCATCACCGTCGAAGTCAAACGGCGTCGATGCTCGAAACGGCGCGACCGTCAGGCGTGCAACCCCGGAACGAATAACGCCACCGATCCTCGCAAACTCACCGCCGACGACGATCATTCCATCAGGTTGACGCAACGAAGCTCGAACACGTGCATCTGCCCCGAGTGGCAGGAACAACTGGTCAACACCACCCGTCGAAGTCAGACGAACGAGGTTACGCCTTGCTACGCCGGCCACCGTATCAAAACGACCTCCGACGATCAGCGTGCCATCCGGTTGTAGTACGACTGTATCGACGCGCGGCGTTATGCTCGAACCTGGTATCTGGAAGGTTGGGGAGACGAAACTTGCATCCGGTGTTCCGTCATTGTTACGTCTCCGCACCGTAGCGTCCCCGGTAATAATGTACCTGCCATCAGCCTGCGGCCAGATCCGCTCAACGCCTCCGAGCAGTCCTGCGTTAAATGTCTGGTCCAGCGTCCCGTCCGTGTTAAGACGCACCATTCCGGAACGGTTAAATCCGTTTACGCCGGAGAAAAGTCCGCCGACCATTATCTTTCCGTCAGCCTGCTCAAAAATTTCCGTCAAGGAGGGACTTCCAAAGATGGGATTAAATGAATTGTCGAGAGTACCGTCAGAGTTCAGCCGTGCCGCTCCTGTTCTGGGCGTGCCGTCGACAGACCCGAAACTTCCGGCTATCAGGATCTTCCCATCGATTTGCACCGTGGCCCGTGCGACGGCGTTCGGAGTCACCATCGGGGCAAAGCCCGTATCCAGTGTTCCGTCGGCATTTATGCGAGCAATTTGAGGACGCGCTACACCGTTGTAGCTGTTGAACCCGCCGCTGGCGATTATCTTACCGTCCGCTTGTAAGACTAGATGGTTTGGCGGCCCGTCAAACCCGGTACCCGGGTCGAACGTCGGATCGAGACTGCCGTCCGCGTTGACGCGGCCGATCAGGGAACGAGCGATCCCGCTGAGCTGTGTAAAATTACCCGCCATGACGATCTTACCGTCCGCCTGTCGAGCCATGGAGACCACCCGGCCAAAGAGTGTGACGTTCGGATTGAAGGTGTTGTCGAGATCGCCGTCGGGATTGAGTCTGAAGTAACGATAATTGAGCTGATTCGAAAGGCCGAGAAATAAGATCCGCCCGGACGCATCAACTACAAACCTGGTCGAAAGGCTGTTCACGGACGGCGATAGCGAGAATGTCTCGTCCGGTAAGCCATTCGCCTTCAGCCGTGTAAGGGTACGGTTACCGGTGATGTTGTACTCAACAAGGATCTTGCCGTTTTCGAGTACGTGCAGCTGACCGGAGCCTGATCCAAGAAGGGGAGGTGAAAAATCCAGATCGACATTGCCCGCCGGGAGAATGCGAACGAGATCGCGTTTACCGACTCCGTTTACGGTATCGAACCTCCCCGATATAAGGAGTGAACCGTCGGACTCGATAGCCAGTCCGTTATAAGTTGTGCCGAATGATGGAGTGAAGCTTGGTGAGGTCCAGGTACTATCCAGCGTTCCATCGGAGTTATGACGCCTGAGCACGGATGAGAAACTCGGTCCAGAAGAGGTCGTGATCGAGACGTAGATTCGTCCAAGTTGATCGAGGACAAGTGCTGCGAGAGAACCGTGGATCAAGCGCCCGCTGTCGTAACCGATCGGAGTGAAAGCGGTGTCGGAAGCGCCGTCGATATTCAGTCTCACAACGTACCCGGCATGAAAACCAGTATCGTAAAACTGGTTCAAGTTCGCGATGATCTTCCCGTCGGGCTGAAGGGTGACGATGGACACGGTCGACGCCAGTGAGGTCGTATCATTCGGAAATGAGCTTACGAAGGAAGGGTCGTGAGAGCCGTCCGCGTTTAGCCGGACTATCTTTGCTCGACCCACAGCCCCGGCGACAAGCAGCTTTCCATCCGCTTGGATCGCCACGTTCGTCACTGAAGTAAGCAGGCAGCTACAGTAGCTAAAAGTATTGTCGACTGTTCCGTCGTTATTCAGCCGAGCGATATGACCCTTGGCCTGGCCGTCGACCACGAAGTTTCCTCCCCAGATGACGACTTTGCCGTCAGGCTGGGCAACCACCCCCTTTCCGGTTAGATCCTGTGACGTGATCCTTACCGAGGGGACCGGGCGGAAATCCGGGTCGACACTACTCACTTGTGCCGTCGCACTAAAAGTAAACGCAGCCAACAACGTGATTTGGCAGATCAGAATCCTGGTTGTATACATTACGGCCTCTTATTCGAAGTTCCCCCGGCGTCCGGGGACGGGAGAGCAGATGCTCTATGAAGTGGTGCACGAATTATATTGTAAACCCCATGTTTAGTAAACAATTTCTATACCGACAGTCGGTTCGCCACTCACAGCCAAAAACCTGCGTATAAAAACCTGCGTATTTAGCAACGATCTGTAAATTACTCGAACTCACCTAATACGCACCCGCTGAAATTTTCACGTGAGACTGTGGAAACTTTCAGTATCGAGGAAAAAGCGTGCTTTCTTGCCAACGCGCGGTATTACCGATAGATTATTTACTTACCAACCAACCTAAGTCTCGAGTCCCAAGTCCCAGTCTCACGTGGTGATCTGAGATTTGGGACCAGAGACTTGGGACTTGAGACTTGCAGATAGGAGAGCTTGCCGAAGATGAAAGCATTCGCAACTGAGAACATCAGGAATCTGGCTGTAATCGGACACGGCGACGCAGGTAAAACCCAACTGGTTTCCTCGCTGTTGCACGTGTCCGGAACATCACACCGCTGGGGTAAGGTCGATGAAGGCACGACCGTCACCGATTACGAAGAAGATTCGATAGAACGAAAAGTTTCCCTCAACAACAACTTCGCCCACCTCGAGTACAAAGACACGAAAATCAATCTGATCGACACGCCCGGGTACGCCGCGTTCGTGTCGCACGCGAGACCGGCTTTGCGTGTCGCTGACTGCGCGCTCGTCGTTGTCGACGCTGTGCACGGCATTGAGGTGCAGACCGAAAAAACGTGGCAGTACGCGAACGAATTCCTCCTGCCGCGGTTCATGGTCATAAACAAGATCGACAAGGAGCACGCCGATTTCGGCCATGCACTCGAAACGGCAACGTCAAGCTTTGCCCGGTCGATCGTTCCGTTCACGCTTCCGATCGGAGCCGAAGGAAATTTCAAGGGCGTCGTCGATGTTGTCCATCAAAAGGCATACGAATTCGACGAACATGGAAAAGCAAAAGAGATCGCGCTTCCGGAAGCGGGCCGCGATGTTTTCGACCGCACACGCGAAAGATTGATCGAGATCGTCGCCGAATCGAACGACGAGCTCATGGAAAAGTATTTTGCCGACGGTACCCTGCCTGAAGAGGACATTTATCCGAATCTGGCCAAGGCGATCGCGAGCAGCAAGCTATGCCCTGTCTATGCGGTTTCCTCCACCACGCTTGTCGGCCTGCAGATTCTGCTCGACCACCTCGTGGAATTTGCGCCGAATCCGGCCACGCACGAATCAGAGTACGGCTTTGCGAATCCTGAGGGCGACGGTGAACGCATTTCGCGGAAGTACTCGAACGACGAGCCGTTCTCCGCTTATGTTTTTCGCACGATCGCGGACCCGTTCGCGGGACGCATCAACGTCATGAAGGTCGTGAGTGGAAAAGTCACGAGCGACGCCACCGTATACAACTCGACGCGCGACACAATGGAACGTCTGGGAGCGCTGCATGTGATCAGCGGCAAGACGCTCGACAAGGTCAATGAAGCGCAGACGGGCGATATCATCGCGGTAGTGAAGTTGAAAGACACGCAGACCGGAGACACGCTTTGCGACAAGGCGAAGCCGATCGTATTTCCCAAGGTCGAGTATCCGGAAGCGGCGATCGCTTTCGCTATCGAACCAAAATCACGTGCGGACGAAGAAAAGATCTCTGTCGCTCTGCACAAGATCCTCGAAGAAGATCCGTCCCTGCATTTCGACCGCGACGCGCAGACGAAAGAGTTCATTCTCTCGGGTTCGGGCCAGCTTCACATCGAGACGGTCGTTGCGAAACTCAACAATCGCTATCATGTCGAGGTCGCGCTGCATCCGCCCAAGGTCCCGTACAAGGAAACTATCACCCAGCAGGTCGAGGTCCAGGGACGTCACAAGAAACAATCGGGCGGGCGCGGACAATTCGGCGATTGCAAATGCATCTTCGAACCGCTTGATCGCGGCTCAGGTTTTGAATGGGTCGATAAGATCTTCGGCGGTGCGATTCCGCAGAATTTCCGTCCGGCTGTTGAGAAAGGGATCATCGAAGCGGCCCAGGGCGGAGCCGTCGCGGGCTACCCGCTCGTTGACTTCCGCGTAACGCTTATCGACGGAAGTTATCACACGGTTGACTCGGACGAACACTCGTTCCGTGCCGCCGGCCGAAAGGCCTTTCGTGCCGCGATGGAACGCGCGAAGCCGACTCTGCTCGAACCGATCATGGATGTTGAGGTCTTCACGCCGCAGGAGGTCTCCGGCGACATAATGGGAGATCTCAATTCCCGACGCGGCCGCGTTTCCGGAATGGACATGCGCGGAAAACAGCAGGTGATCAAAGCTAAAGTGCCGTTGTCGGAAATGCTCGACTATCAGTCGAAGCTGAACTCTGTCACACAGGCTCGCGGCTCGTATCACATGCAGTTCTCGCATT
>DASUSJ010000232.1:0-3689 GCA_036375155.1 Pyrinomonadaceae bacterium | reverse complement strand
GTTTCCACCTCGTTTGAGGATAGTACATTTCGAAAAGCGACCGGAAACCTTAGCAATGGATAGATGACCCGAGCCCAGTGATGGCTGTCTGCAAAAGGCAGTGAAACCTGGCGGAGAAATGCAAAAAAAGACGGAAGCAGTGCAGAAACGACGGCCCCCAACCCGGAGCCGTCGCCTCTTACTGCTGAGTGCTGACTGCTGACCGCTAACTTGCTAGTTGCTGACTGCTAGCTGTGCGAGCAGCGAAACGACCGGAACGTCGGTGCTAATTCCAAAAGCATGGACTGACAACTGGTTATCCGAGCTTCTAAGGACGTACCAGGACCCGTTTGAAGGCCGGAAAACCGCTTTGTCGCCCACAGCGTCACCGTCAAAATCGGCCGCAATGGGCACATCTCCGCTCAAGCCGAACCTCACGGACTGAACCGAGGCGTCCGAGCTGCGCATCACGTACCACACGCCATTAGAAGGCCGAAATACTGCGATGTCCGTTGCCGTGTCGCCATCAAAATCGCCGCTCACCGGGACGTCGCCGCTGACGCCGAACTGACTTGCAGAAAAACCGAGCTTCGAACCCAGCACGTACCAGACACCGTTCGACGGCCTGAAGACAGCCGCGTCCGCTCGCCCGTCGCGATCAAAATCGCCGACCACCGGTTTGTCCCCGTTCAGTCCGAACTGAAGCGCCACGTAGCCGAGTTGGCTGCGGCTGATATGCCACGCACCGGTAGACGGGCGAAACATGGCAATGTCTGTTTTACCGTCGCCGTCGTAGTCGGCTGGGACAGGTATATCACCCGCGAGCCCGAACTGCGCGGCGGTAAAGCCGGCCGTCGTTCGCATCAGGTACCAGACCCGGTTCGATGGCCGGAAGACCGCGAGGTCGTAACGCCCGTCGCCGTCGTAATCGCCGACCGTTGGCACATCGCCGTTAAGCCCGAATTGAGTCGAGACGAGACCGACCTGAGAACGATTAAGCCACCACGCTCCGGTCGAAGGGCGGAAGATGCCGATGTCGGATCTTCCATCGCTATCGTAATCGCCCGCGGTGTTTCGACCGAGTAATCGAACGAGCGTAAAGCTGAACCGCTGTGCCGCGTCGAGGCTCGCACCGGCCAGCAAGATCCTTCCGTTGGGCTGGACGATAACGCTGTTTACAGAATCATCCTTGTTCGACACCGGCAGGATGACTTTGCCTGAGGTTCCGAATGTGGCGTCACCAGCCCCGCTTGAGCTCAGACGCATTAGCGCCAGATCGTAGTTCTCGAAACCGACCTTCGTGACACCGGCGAGAATGATCTTTCCATCCGGCTGTATCCCGACGGCGGTCGCGGCATCCTCGAAATGTGTCGTATTTATCTGCGCTGTAAATATACCGAAAAAACCGAAGTCAAGATCCCGTGTGCCGTTCGGGTGGTAGCGTACGGCGGCAAACTTCGAACTCGAATTCGCGTCATCTGAATACCCGGCTACAAGGATCTTGCCGTCGGGCTGAAGGACCGCAGAATGCGCTATGTCGACAACGCTAATGCTAGTCGAAACTTTTCCGTCGCTGTCGAACGAATTATCGATCGTTCCGTTTGCATTGAGGCGTACGAGCAGGAAGTCGATACCGCTCCCGGCAACCGCACCCGAACCAACGAGAACGATCTTGCCGTCCGCCATAATAAGCGCGTCTTTCACGCCCTGCGAATTCGTGCCAACGTCGACCGTAATTTTTCCATCCGTACCGAAAGTGCTGTCGAGTGTGCCGTTCGGGTTATATCGAACCGCGGCGAAACGCTTGTTTAGCGCTCCGTCTTCACTTGAACCACCTACGATGATGCGGCCGTCGAACTGCACATTGATCGTCGACGCGATGTCGTCCCAGAGGTTGACCGATGTCACGACCTTTCCGCCGGTCCCGAATGTGGAGTCGAGCGAACCGTCGGGGTTGTAGCGGACGATGGCAAAATCAGGATCGACCCCGACCATAATGCTTCCAGCTACCAGGATCTTTCCGTCGGGCTGAATATAAACTGCCCGGGCTCCGGCCGAGCTTCCGAGATCGGTGTAGACGATACCGTCGCCGTCGAACGTCGTATCGAGAGTTCCATTCTTGTTGTACCGGGCTATTGCAAACTGCGATCCGTTCAGCGCGACCGCACCTACCACGACGATCTTTCCGTCGTACTGTAGGGCTGTATCGAGGATAAAGCTATTTCCGTTACCCATCTGCGTCGTTGTCTTGCCGTTTGTACCGAACAGTGAGTCAAAGTCTGCGGGCGCGCCTAATGCCGCGCCCGAAAACATGATAAAGACGCTCACCAAAACCGACGTTTTATGAACCAGATTCTTCATGACTGTCTCCATATAAATTTGATTAATACCGGGGCCGTCTGTTTTCGGCCGCTGTAATTAATAGCACCGACTGGAGACCGTTACCCCGACCGCTTGGCTAGGATCTGTCATTCAGGTGGGAACCCGGCCGACGGGGAGGTGTTTGTTGATGTGAGTGTCGGCGGGCGACGCAACGCCCGAGATTTCCCAGCCGGGTGCCGCGATCGCCCCAGCTGTATGGCTAGTCGCTAGAACCGAAATACCTTTCTACCGGTCGGCTCCGCCGCGCCCGCCGAGCACTCACTTGCCGCCCTGCACTCGGGCGCTTAATCTATCGAAAGGAGAATTTTTTATGGAGCGAGATAATCTGATGCACGGCGCCCGGACGGCGATGAACACCGATCCGGACATCCGGGCCTGGGCGGAAAACTACCTAAAAGAAAAAACCCGGGCAGAAAACCCGGGCATGACCGACGAGGAATTTGAAAAGTATTGGAAATACCACAAGCCCGAGATCGTCCACGCCGGCTCGGCGGAGGCGATGGCCGCATATCGTGGTCGAGAGCGGAGACAAGAGTCAGGAGACGGGAGACAAGAGACGGGAGATTAGTTCTGGCTTCTGAAGAGGATCCAAGATTTTGTTTTCCATCGAGACGAGTATTGATATTATTTCGTCATACTCGCGGTAGAGATCTTTCGCCACATCGCGAAGTAGATAGTTGCATCGAACGGCAACCTCAAGCCATGTCTGTGTTTCCGCAGATTCGCCTTCGGCATCATTCAACTTGCTTACGAACGCAGCTTTATATCTGCGCTTCCTCCATGCTTCGGCAATATTTGCCGGCACCGAGCGGGACGATCGCCGAACCTGATCGGTCAAAGAATAAGTCTCTTCTTTTGGAAACGCCTTACTGATCTCAAAGATCCGCATAGCCGCCTCGATCGCTCGTCTGTAAACGATTAGATCTTGGTGACGCAAGATTTTTTTGGTCATGGGAGTAACCTCTCTTGCCTCTTGTCTCTTGCCTCTTGTCTCTTGTCTCTTGTCTCTTGTCCCTTGTCTCCTATCTCTCGTCTCTGCTTATACCCCCGGCATCGCTTTCTTCAGCGGCTTAAGCAAAATTGCCAGAACTACCGCCATAACCAGCGCCATTAGGCCGAGGACGAGGAAGAAGTTCGACTGGTACCAGATGCTCCAGTAGATACCGATCATCGTGAGCTTGTTGCCGATCGCGGTCGCTACGAACCATCCGCCCATCATCAAACCTCGCATTCGAATCGGCGCAACCTTCGATACAAGTGACAATCCCATCGGTGAGAGCATCAGTTCACCGAGCGAGATAATCGCGTATGCAAGAAGAAGCCAGAAC
>DASUSJ010000231.1:0-8285 GCA_036375155.1 Pyrinomonadaceae bacterium | reverse complement strand
AAACACAAGGGCGTAGATTACGATTTTGATAAGACTCATGAAATTAACTATCCTCAGAAGAGTCTAGAACGCCTACGAGCAAGCAACTAGTTTAGTTCCGACCTATTTTCGATGTCAAAAGTCCTTCACCCGTTTCCCCTGCTGGTAGTGTCCTAATTTAGTGTTGCTCCGAGCGCCGCAATTATTGGAGGGGTTTCTTTCGTCCTGACCTTCTGGCGATCAGGTAACCTGTCGCAACTCCTGTGAGAAAAATAAACAGGATCACGACCACGCCAGCAATAATAAGTATGAGTTCGCCACGTTCCGTTATTCCCATAAAATCAGTGTTGCTCCGGTGATCGAACGTCTTTCGTATATTCTAGCATCTGAAGCGCATGGCTCAAGACTACTTATCTTTATCCGAACAACACAGTTTTAGGACACTACCTCCCCTGCTAATCATAACGCTCTTATTTGCTTCAACACCTTTCAGGGAGCTTTACGGGCAGCGGATCGAGGCACGATTTCAGGTCGATGCAAGCAGCGACTCTGTACTCGAGGTCCACGCCCGGTTCAGCAGGGGGCGACATCTCTCATTCCTCCGTTCGATCATGGGTATCGACGAGCTGGCTATGCGTATTTCCGACCTGCGGCTCGTCGATGGCAAATCCAGTCGAGATGTCGTTTACCGACAGCTGGTTCCGGGTGAGTATGTGGCCGACAGCGACTTCGACTGGGCGTTCTACAGATTAAACCCAACGCCGCTAAAGAATCGCAGTAGCGCGGCCCACGTTTCGTGGCTGAACGGAGATGTCGGGATTCTTATGCTTGGTGATCTGCTTCCAAAGGTAGCTGGACGGAGCCCGGACACGTCGGGGATTGTGACGTGGTCGGCGCGCGCCGGCCGTCGATTGCCGGTATATTCTGTCGAGAAGCAAATAGATGAACAATCGTTCGAGTTCGACAATGTCGATGACGCGGTATTCTTTGTTGGGAATGGATGGCGGAGCCGGGAGTTGACCGGCGGGGCGGCGAAACTGACATTTAACATCTCGGGACAATGGAACTTCACGGACGACGAAGCTGCGAGCATGCTGTCGGAAATATTCTCGGAACATCAAAAGCTTTTCGCCGTCGTCCCGGGGGCTGGTGCGCAGGTCGGGCTTGCCAAATTCCCGACGCCTGCCGAATA
Organism: Pyrinomonadaceae bacterium; assembly: GCA_036375155.1. Classification (GTDB taxonomy): domain Bacteria; phylum Acidobacteriota; class Blastocatellia; order Pyrinomonadales; family Pyrinomonadaceae; genus OLB17. The sequence continues at coordinate 7,114 of DASUSJ010000231.1, read as the reverse complement.
CGGTGCCTGGGAGGCTGAAACAAGGGGTCGTAATGTAACGATCATATCGTCGGACATGCCATTCAAAACGCAGTCCCTGCAACGGCTTCACGAACAGCTTCGACACGAGGTATTTCACCTTTGGATCCCGAATGGCGTTAACTTGACCGGGAACTATGACTGGTTTTACGAAGGCTTTGCCCTCTACCGCTCATTGAAGCTGGCGGTGTCTCTCAATCGGATCCGGTTCGAAGATTTCCTCGACACACTTTCTCGAGCGCATACAATTGACAGCGCCCATACGCGGCGACCCTCGCTTATCGAGGCATCGAAAACACGTTTCTTGGGATCGAACACGCAGATTTACGCACGTGGAATGCTCGTCGCGTTCCTCTGCGATCTGGAGCTGTTGAGAGGATCGAAAGGGAAGCGGTCGGTTGAGTATATTCTCAGGGAGTTGTTCGAAAAGCATAGGAAGCCGGCGGAACCCGTCGAAGGGAACGCGGCTGTGCTTAGTCTGCTGAGATCGAACCCGCAGATCGTCCCGATCGTAGAGAGTTACATCACCGGTGCGGACCGGATTGAATGGACGGCAAATCTGGCCGCAGCAGGCATCGAAGATGCGGATACTGGGCCCCTGACGGCCCTGAAAGTGAAGGAAAAACTCAACCGCGGGCAAAAGACTCTGCTCGATAAGCTGGGCTATAATAACTGGCGAAAGCTATCGCCTAATTCCAAATGAAGTTCAGAGCATTAGCAATAATATTACTTCTCGGATCAACGCTGTACGTGTCTGGTTGCGGGATCTTCGATCAGGCAGTGAGCGGCGTGTCGAGCATGGTGGGACTGTCGGACACTGCGACGGTCATCGCCAAGACAGCACAGATCCGTACCTCCTACGCCGTCGTTGCGGCTGATCTGCTTGAAGTCAAACGCGGCGATCGTCTCGACGTACTTGATCAGGTCGAGTTTGAAAAAGTGCTCTGGTATCGCGTTCGGGCACGTGACGAGGCAAAGACGGAAGGCTGGATCGAAGCGCAGAACGTCATCACCAGCAACGTTCTCGAGAAGTCGAGAAAGTTGGCCGAAGAATTCAAGGACGTACCTCCACAGGCGGCGGGCCAGCTCCGTGCTGCTTCGAATCTTCGTTTGGCTCCGGACATGAGCCCCGAGAACATTTTGTTCAAGCTCGCGAACGGCTCAAATTTCGAGATCATGGATTGGAAGTTCGTTCCCAAACAGGAGGTCTCGGATGTCGATGACGCCGCGAGGGGCGAAGAGCGACGCGCTAGGTCAAGCCGCAATGAAGAGATCGAGGCGGCGAAGGAAGTCGGGGAACCCGAAAAGTTGGATGAAAAGTACGACGTCTGGTATCAGATCAGGCTCGATCCATCCGTCTCGCCCGCACCCGCAGGCTGGCTGTTCGGGCGACAGGTGGAACTACAGGTTCCCTCGGACGTCGTCATCTTTCAGGCCAACAACCGAAAATTCGTCACGTGGCAGCGGCTCGACACGGACGCCGCGGGCAAGGTCGTTTCCTCGGACAAGATAGCGACACCCGGGAATTGGGTGATCCTTTCCCGGACAAATCATGTAAAGGCGATCGACGGGGTTGAGCCAGACTTCGACGGCATTCTCGTCCTGGCTTTCGACAAGTACGACCAGAGTTATTACACGGTCTGGCGTTCCACCGGGGACGTCTGGGGCCTGCTTCCATTAAGAATCGAGGGGCAGGGTGATAACAAGACCTTCATTATCCAGCTGCGAAATAACGACGGTGTGCTCAGCGAAAAACGGTTTGTTGTTTTCAAGGATAAGAGCCGCATCAAGGTGACTCCGCCGGAAGACATTGCGCAGTATCAACAGTCGTCGAAAAATAGGTAGCTAATGGTGAGTGACCATCCAGATGAGGAAAACCCCTTTGCGGAACCGGTCCAACTGGAGATAACCGACACGATCGATCTCCATGCGTTCTCTCCCAAAGACGTGAAGGCGGTTACGATCGCCTACCTGGAAGAAGCGCGAAAGGCGGGCTTTTCAATCGTCAGGATCATCCACGGGAAAGGTATCGGGGTTCAGCGGGAGATCGTTCGCGGGGTCTTGCGTGAAACCGAATTTGTTAAGGGATTTAAGTCAGGCGATGAATTTGGCGGCGGGGCCGGCGCCACGGTGGTACACTTCGTCGATTGATCGTCTATTGAGAGATCGCCAGGCGGGGGCTGCTCTATCGGTCGTCTATTACATCCGCCCAAACTTCCTCATCCTCGTGTTCCGGATAAGCAACCGCAAGCATCTCATCTTTCATTTTGATCTCTCTCTTTGCTTCCGCCAGCTGGCTGGTAAGCCGCCGACACTCGATCTCGAGTTCATGAAGCCGCTTCTTTCGTTCCTTGTCGATACGATCGAGATAGAACATGTACATCAACTGAAGCCCGGCGACACCCGAGAGCGAGAAGCAAAGACCGATAAGAACGTAAAACCACATCGTTCGATAATCCTGGATTGAAGATCTGGTCTGATTATACTCTTGACCTGCGACGGCGGAAAAGCAAAAATCGAACTAACCAAAAAAGGAGCGTACATGCGGGAAGATATTGTGAATACTTTTACGGATGCGCCGATCCTCGACCGTCGTGAGTTCTTCGTAACTTCAATATTTGCGGCCGGAACATTCGCGGCGGCGGTCCAGCCGATACAGGCACAGACGCGGATCGTTACTGATACGACCGGGCTAGTGACGGGAGAGGTAAAAATTCCCGTTGCCGACGGCGAGATCCCGGCGTATCGGGCGATGCCCGACAAGAAGGGAAAGAAGTTTCCGATAGTCATGGTGGTTCACGAGATCTTTGGCGTTCATGAATGGATCCAGGATGTATCTCGGCGGTTTGCAAAGCTCGGCTATATGGCGGTCGCCCCTGCGCTTTACGCCCGGCAAGGCGACGTCAAGGACCTGAAGGACGCTCGCGCACTTAACCGCGAGATATACTCGAAGATCCCAGATACACAATCGATGTCTGACCTCGATTCCACGGCTACCTGGGCGGCGAAAAATGGTGGTGACGGCAAGAGACTCTCGATTACAGGTTTTTGCTGGGGCGGCCGGATCGTGTGGCTTTATGCCGCTCATAATCCGAATCTCGACGCCGGTGCAGCGTGGTACGGTCGAGTCGTGCCTACACCGAATTCGCCGGTAAACGAGGCACAGCCAAAGACGCCGATCGATTACGCAAAAGATTTGAAAGCTCCGGTCATCGGCTTCTACGGCGGTCTCGACACCGGTATTCCGCTCGACGGGGTGCAGCGTATGCAGGACGAGTTGAAAAAAGGGAAGTCGGGCTCGGAGATCATTGTCTATCCGAATGCCGGGCACGGTTTTCACGCGGATTACCGACCGAGTTACAACAGAGAAGCCTCGGAGGATGCGTGGAACCGACTGCTTTCCTGGTTCAAGAAGCACGGGGCCGCGTGAGATTGAAACTGTACGATCATTAGTAGTTTTATTTGGTTACAGACTGAAAGATAGCTGCAGGAACGCTCGGCGGATCGAAAGGCTTCGCAGGGCAAGCTTGTGGGCCCTCTGCTCGATTCGGCATGACGGATTTCCGAAATTAAATGCAAACGCAAAACTTAAAACTTATATATACCCTTCTTTGCGATGATGTTCGGATCGAAATGGGCAACAAGATTTCGCTCATGGGAATCTTCCAAAACATAATGGTGGAGCGCCTCCCGGTTTCGCTGATCAAATTCGCAGTGATTAACCATTGGCGTGGCGAAGGCAACCATCAAACCGAGGTGCGGATCCTCTCGCCGGATAAGTCGAACCTTGTTGTCACCTCTCAGCCGACCGAGATCGAGCTCGCCCCCGGTGGATTTACGGATAACGTTAGCTTTTTCGTGAATGTCGTGTTTCCCAGCGCGGGAACATATTGGGTGCAGACGCTTGCCGACACGATGGTGCTTGAAGAGTTTCCATTGATTGTGACGGATGCCGCCAACATAAACCCGTCCCAGCCCGCGGAGGAGATATCTGAGACCATCAACTAGTGAAGGTAGACGGTAAAAGGTCGAAGAGGTAGAAGATAGAAGAGGGTAGAAGGTAGAAGCTCACGTCAGACAAGACGTCTACCTTCTACCTCTTATCGTTTCTCGAAATATCCAGCGTTATTGCGGTCCGGTATATTCCGGCATTGATCATTTCAGAGATTTCCTTCGATCCGGACACACCTTTGTACTTGGCGGTCACCCGGACTTTCGTTACTCCCGGCGGAGGACGAAAAGTAAATTCGCCACTGACATTCGTGTAAGTTTCACCAAGCCGCTTAGTTGACCCGTCTTCATTGACCCGTTCGATCTCGACCTTTGCTGCCGTTACACTAGTGCCCTCGCGGAAAAAGACGCTTCCTCTGACGATCACCAAGTCGCTTTGGTCGGCTGAAAGTATCAGTCGGTCACCGAGATCGCGAACCGTACCATTCTTGATCTCAACGCCAAATTTGACACCGGTGGCGTAGCCGTTCGCATCAAAGGAGATGTTATACGTGCCGGGTTCAAGACCCTGCATGACAAACACGCCCTTGGAATCTGAACGAACGGTTTTTACGTCCTGACCGTTCAGACGCGCGGTGATCGTTGCTCCGGGAATGGTGCCGCCCTTGTTGTTGCGAACCTTTCCTTTGATCCCACCCTGCGAAAACGCAAGCGGAACCAGCCACACAGCGGAAAGAAGAAAGAACAGGAATATATTTCGTTTGGTCATCAGACGGAGGCCTCGCTGCGGAACTCTTCGGCTACATCATTGATGATGTCATCGAGGCTGCGGGTTGGCTGGTACCCTATCAGATGCTTGGCTTTATCGAGGCTCGGGACACGCCGTCTCATGTCTTCGAAGCCCTCGCCGTACGCCTCCTGGTAGGGAACCAACTGTATCTCGCTGCTGCTTCCGGTCAACTGGATCGCCTTGTCTGCAAGCTGCTTGATCGACGTTTCCTCGTTGTTTCCGAGATTGATCACTTGGCCGAAGCACGTAGGCGTTTCCAGAAGTTTCGAGAGCCCCTCAACGATATCGTGGACGTGCCCGAAGCATCGCGATTGAGTTCCGTCGCCGTGGACCTGGATCGGCTCGTTCTTGAGTGCCGCGTGTACAAAGCGAGGCACGACCATTCCGTACTGCCCGGTCTGGCGAGGACCGACGGTATTAAAAAGCCGTACAACGACGACCGGTAGACGCGTTTCTTTCCAGTGCGCAAGAGCGAGGAACTCGTCGAGCGTTTTCGCGCAGGCGTATGCCCAGCGATGTTTGTCGGTCGCACCGGTGAGCAGGTCGTCGTCTTCTTTGAAAGGAACGGTGGCCCCTTTGCCGTACACCTCCGAAGTGCTGGGGATCAAGACGCGCTTGCGGTATCGCGAGCAAAAGCCGAGAACGACATCGGTACCGCGGAATATTGTCTCGATCGTGCGGACCGGCCGCTCCATGATCAGCTTTACGCCGACAGCACTGGCCATGTGGTAGACACGATCGGTCTCACGGATCAACTCTTCCATCAAACGCTCATTAAGGACCGTGTCGATGATAAGCCGAAAATGATCCGTGTCCTCAAGATGAGCAACGTTCGAATAGCGTCCCGTTGATAGATCGTCAATGACGGTGATCTCGTGCCCCTCGGCGATGAGTTTGTCGGCGAGGTGGCTTCCGACGAAGCCGGCACCGCCGGTGATTAGGATTTTCATTTCGTTTGAATTCGGCAAGACGGAATCGTTTGCTGAGCTGTTTAAATTGCCGCCGTTTGCGTACTGTCTAAATTGCCACTCGCTTAGCCGGCATTTAAATTGCCGCCAGCTTTAGCTAGTGGGAAGACTCCTTCAAATTCTTTGGCTTTAGCCCAACTCCGTCCTGAAATCTTCGGTCGTTGTCTCGTATCCCACCGCTAAAGCTAGCGAGACTTTAAACAGGCGCGCCGCCGGACTCCTTGCGAGAGATCGTGTCCATAAAATAATCAACCGTTCGCTTCAACCCGCTGGCGAGGTCCACTTTCGGCTCCCAGCCCAAAAGCCTCTTTGCTCTCTCGATATTCGGCTGCCGCTGTTTGGGGTCGTCTTGCGGGAGCGGAAGGTGTTTGATCTTGATCTCGCGTCCAACACATTTCCCGACCTCGCTCGCCAGCTCGTTCATCGTGAACTCACCGGGATTCCCCATGTTGACCGGCAAGTGAATATCGCTGCTCTCGGCGTTCATCAGGCGAATAATTCCGTCGACTAGGTCGCTAACGTAGCAGAACGAACGCGTCTGTGTGCCATCCCCGTAAACCGTCAATTCCTGCCCGCGCAGCGCCTGGACAATAAAGTTCGAAACGACGCGGCCGTCGTTCTCGAGCATTCGCTCGCCATAGGTGTTGAATATCCGCACGATCCTAGTATCGACGCCGTTCTGACGGTTGTAGTCCATCATCAGCGTTTCAGCGACACGCTTGCCTTCGTCATAACAGCTTCGCAAGCCGATCGGGTTTACATTCCCGAAGTAATCTTCCGTCTGCGGGTGAATAAGCGGATCACCGTACACCTCGGATGTGGACGCCTGCAGTATTCTCGCCTTCACACGCTTCGCCAACCCAAGCATATTTATCATTCCCATCACGCTGGTCTTGACCGTCTTGACCGGATTGTACTGGTAATGCACCGGGGACGCAGGGCAGGCGAGATTGTATATCTGATCGACCTCGAGCAGGATGGGCTCGGTCACGTCATGACGCACCAGCTCGAAGTTATGGTTGTCCAGCAGGCCGGCGATGTTCTGCTTTCGTCCTGTAAAAAAATTGTCGAGGCAAATAACTTCATGACCTTCGGACAAAAGCCGCTCGCAGAGATGCGAGCCGATGAACCCGGCACCGCCGGTGACGAGAATTCTCATATATAGCGTTCGGCAGTCAGCTTTCAGCAGTCAGCCCTCAGCGTTCAGCTGTCAGCTGTCAGCCCTCAGCTTTCAGCGGTCAGCTTTCGCCCTCCGCTTTCAGCGGGTTGGCGGTCAGCGTTCAGCGATCGGTAATCTCTTTCCGAACTAAAAATCTTCCGTCGCTCCTCTTGCTGACAGCTGAACGCTGACCGCTGAACGCTGATCGCTGAAAGCTGACGGCTGACG
>DASUSJ010000230.1:0-7348 GCA_036375155.1 Pyrinomonadaceae bacterium | reverse complement strand
CGCAACTCTTTTAGAAAGCCGTCCCGGCGGTTTCATAATGCTGGCATGAATTGGAAAGGAAAGGTCGTGCTCCTCACGGGGGCGTCCAGCGGGATCGGAGAAGCGTTGGCTCTCGCACTCGCGAAACGGGGAGCGATCCTTGGGTTGGCCGCGAGACGTGAGGAAGTGCTCTTCGATCTTGCCACGCGCTGCGATGATGCGGGCGGCAGAGGTTGTGTGCTCGTGATGGACGTGACCGATGCGGATGGAGTTCGAAAGGCTGCTAACGTATTCCGTAACAAGTTCGGTCATATCGACATTCTTATAGCCAACGCCGGGATAGGCGGGAACAATGCCGAAACACGCGCGTTGCAGCCCGCGGCCGTAAGGGAGGTCATCGATACTAACCTCCTCGGCGCGGTGAACGCAGTTCACGCGGTTCTACCTCATATGCTTGAACGCGGCTCCGGGCACCTTGTCGCGGTCTCGAGCCTCGCCGGTTTCAGAGGTCTTCCTAGATCGGCTGCATACTCTGCAAGCAAGGCCGGGATGACCGCATTTTTCGAAAGTGTACGCCTCGATGTCCAGTCGAAGGGGATCGACGTCACGATCATCCAACCTGGCTTTATAAAAACTCCGCTGACATCCGGCCGCGAAAACAAGATGCCCTTCTTGATGGAGCTTGACGATGCTATACCTCTCTTCATCCGGGCCATTGAAAAGAAAAAGAAGTTTGCGGCATTCCCCTGGCAGCTTGCGACGATTGTCAGGGCGGGGAGATTGTTTCCTGCGTGGCTGTATGATCGCGTCGCCGGCCGAGCACGGTATCGCGAATGATTTGGCCTGTCTAGCACTTAACTGTAGAATCGAACAGTTATTCAGGTCACTTCTCCGCACGTCCCTATGAATTTTCTTCAAGCAATTATCCTCGGCATAGTCCAGGGGCTTACTGAATTCATTCCGATCAGCTCGACCGCTCATCTCGTCTTTGCCAGTCGCTGGACGAATGTTTACAACGGTGATCCGCAGCAGATCACGGCAACAATGGCAGTTATTCAGCTCGGTACACTTGCTGCTGTTTTTGTTTATTTCGCTTCGGATATCTGGGGAATAACTGCGGCGTTTGTCCGGGACCACTGGCTTTTGCTGACTCGGAAACGTATGAGCCGGTATTCAGGAACCCGTGGTGTAAGGCCCATCTGGCTTTCACAAGAGGCGTGGCTCGGCTGGCTGGTTATCATCGGTTCGATCCCCATCGGGGTCGTTGGACTCCTCTTCAAAGAAGCGATCGAAGGTGAGGGCACGAAAAATCTCTGGTTCATTTCGATAATGCTTATCAGTGTTGCTCTGTTGTTGCTCCTGGCGGAATACATCGGCAAACAGCGCAAATTAATGCGCGATCTCGGCGTCTCGGATGCAATCGTTGTGGGCCTTGCACAGGTGATCTCGCTGATGCCGGGCTCCAGCCGCTCGGGTTCCACGATCATGGGTGGGCTATTTGCCGGCCAGACCCGGGAAACGGCAGCCAGGTTCTCCTTCCTGCTTTCGATCCCCGCGATCACAGCCAGCGGCCTTCTGCAGTTGAAGGAAGCGTGGGAGATCTTGCCGGCAGACAGCTTCGCTCCGCTACTTGCGGGTACTATCGTCGCGGGCATCGTCGGTTACATCTCGATATGGTTTCTACTGGCTTTCCTTCGAAAGAATTCGACCGCCATATTTATCATCTACCGGATCGTACTCGGTCTTGTCATCCTAGTTCTCTTATGGCAGGGGATCTTGAGCCCGCAGGTTCATTGATCAAGGTTTTTCGTAGTAAGTAATTTTGAACAATTCACTTTCAGCGGCGTGAAGCAGGAACTTTGCACCTTCGCGGGAAAACCATCGTTAGAGATGCCGGCGCCGGTGTTCTTGCAAAGGCGCAAAGACGTCAAGAAAATCTGATATTGAAAAATGACTCGCTGCCGGCTTTCTAATGCCGTGGAACTTCGGTTTCCACCGGTGTATTCTTTGTTCATACAGATCGGCCACGGAGCCGCCGGAGTCGAAGGCCTCGCCTTGCAAGACCTAAATTGGAAAAACGCTGGAACATAGCAAAGCACGATCATTCGCGGGCTGCTCAACTCGCGGCTGAGATCGACGTCCCACCGCTCGTCGCGGCGCTTCTCATCGCGCGCGGCTACGACACCGCTGAGACCGCACTGAAGTTTTTGAATCCATGCTACGAGCATCTCCACGATCCGTATCTTCTAAAGGGAATGGATGAGGCAGTGAAACGGATCTTCGCTGCTATTGAGGCCCGGGAGAAGATCCTGATCTGGGGTGATTACGATGTCGACGGCACTACCGGCACCGTACTGTTGCGGCGAGCTCTGAAGATCCTCGGTGCCGAGACCGCGTTCCACGTTCCGAACCGTTTTACCGAAGGTTATGGAATCAATATCCCCGCTCTCGAAGAAGCAAGGGCAGCTGGTTGCCGCGTCGCGATCAGCGTCGATTGCGGCATCAGGAGCTTTGAGCCGGTCGCGTGGGCGAAAGAAAACGGGGTCGATTTCATCGTAACAGACCATCATATTTCCGACCCCGAGCGCGGCAATCCGGACGCTTTCGCGGTGATCAATCCAAATCAGCCGGAATGCAAGTATCCGGATAAACATTTAGCTGGGGTCGGTGTAGCTTTTAAGCTCGCGCACGCTTTGCTGAGGGAACGGCAAAAGGAGCATCTCGTGCCGGCCTTTCTGAAGGTCGCCGCGATCGGTACCGTCGCTGACATCATGCAGCTGACGGGCGAGAACAGGGCGATTGTTTCTCTCGGTCTGAAGGATCTAACGAATACGAGAAATTACGGCCTGAAAGCGCTCATGGAAGTTTCCGATTGCCGTTCTGATATGACGAGCTATCACATCGGCTTTCGCATCGCTCCGCGAATTAATGCGGCCGGTCGAATGGACGTCGCCCGCCACGTGATCGAGTTATTTGAAGTAGAGGATTTTGCAGAAGCTCGGCGGCTCGCCGCACTTCTCGACAGCCGAAACCGCGAACGTCAAACGGTCCAGCAGCAGATCACCGAACTCGCGCTTTCCGAAACAAAGGATTTGTTAGATACGAAATTCGTGGTCGTGGCGGGCGAGGGATGGCACCGCGGTGTCATTGGACTCGCGGCTTCGCGTATCGCCGAGCGACTTCACCGGCCCGCTATCGTTCTCTCGATCGAGGACGGATACGCTCATGGAAGCGCCCGCAGCATAGCAAACTATCATCTTCTGAACGCTCTTGAGAGCTGTTCGGACTTGTTCGAGCAGTTCGGCGGTCATGCGGCGGCTGCGGGAATGAAGCTCAAGTCGGAAAATATCGATGCGTTGCGTTCCGCACTCGGAGCATTTGCTGCTACGTCGCTTACCGACGATCTTTTGCAGCCCACGTTGTGCGTCGATGCGAGATTGTCTCCTCAAACGCTGAACCTGAAACTCGTGCAGGAGGTCAACGCCCTCGAACCCTTTGGCGCCGGGAATCCGAAACCGGTTTTTGTCACCGGAGGGCTGTATGTGCGCGATGAGCCTTATGTGATGAAGGACAAACACCTCAAGTTCTGGCTTGATGATCGGAAAGGAAATCGCTTCGAAGCAGTTTGGTGGGATGGCGTCCAGCGATCTGAAGGGCGAACCCTCGCCCCGGGTTCGCGCATCGAAGTGGCCTATACGGCCGAAGCGAACACGTGGCAATCGAACACCCGCTTACAGCTTGTTGTTGAAGATGTTAGGTCGGATAATTAAAACCCGGTGGCCGAGAATAATAATCCCATAACCAGAAAGTTGCACCTGCAGGCGAAGATGCCACAGTATGTGCGTTACGTCGCGCTCGGTTTGCTGGGCGCCACCGTAGTCGCAATCGTCGTGGCATTCTATAACTCCCGAAATCATCCCGAATTTCGAATGAAAGGGTTCCCGACCTCACTGTCCAAAGATGTCGTTGCGGTGGTTAATGGATACGAGCGTCGCGAGATGGAAGGGGACGTGGTGAAGTATTTCATAAAAGCGGACAAGGCCACAACGTTCAGCGACAATCACCAGGAACTCGAGAACGTATATCTTGAGGTATTCGATTCGGCAGGAGCCGTTGATAAGATCAGTGCGGCAAAGGCGGTCTACGTTCCAGAAGAGAATAAGAATTTCACCGGGTACTTTGCCGGCAATGTGAACATTGAGACACGGGACGCCCTAAAGGTTCGAACAGAGCAAGTAACCTACGTGAAAGCGGACGAGACAGCGACGCTCGACGAATGGGTGGAATTCGAGCGCGAAAGCGTAAGAGGTAAGTCGTTCGGCGCGATCGTTAAAGTGGCGGAGAAACAACTCGAGTTGTTAAGAGATGTAGAAATAGAAACATTCAGCTCGCCTGAACTCGCGTCATCGGACGTAAAACAAGCAGCGGTAAAAGCCGGGTACGCGCTTTATGACCAGCAGGAGGAAACGATCGAGCTTAGAGGGAGTGTCCAAGCGAAGATTGTCTCCGAGGGCGGGACGTCAGATCTAGCTTCAGATCGAGCGCTGGTCTTTCTGATCGAGAAAACCGAGAACGGGCGCGACGTCAGAAAGCTAGAGCTTCATGACAATGTCGTGATCCACGCGGTACGCGCGAATGAAAGTCCGGTCGATATCCGAGCCGGTTTCGCTGTCTATGAAAGGGACACAGACAGATTCGACTTGAAGCACGCAGTTCAGATCGCTACTTCCGCCGATGGCAAACCGACGAACATCACCTCAAATTCTGCAGTATTCGAGCAAACGAATAGAAAGATATTCATCGACGGGAACGCATCCGTTTCGCAGGGTTCCGAGTTGATAAAGGGCGATCACATTTATGCCGAGCTTTATCCTGGAAACAAACTAAAACTCTCGAATATTCGCGGGAATGCATATCTCCGGCAAGCAACTTCCGAAAGGACAACCGAGGTCTCGGCCAACGAAATGGAAGCAGCATTCAATGACTCTCAGCAACTTCTGAGTGCAAACGCACTGGGAAACGGACGGGCCGTGCTGACACCGGCGAATGTCGCCGAGTACTCCAAGGTCACGATGACGGCGCCGAAAGCGATCCGCCTCGGATTCAAGGGTGAAGGCGTGCTGGACAAAATGTCTACGGAGGGCCGTACGACGGTCCAGATGGACGCTCCGAACGGGGCCCCGGACGCCGCAAATAAGCGGGTGACGGCGGATGTTGTTCACACTTTATTCAACGCCGAAGGAAAAGATCTCCGGCGCGCCGAGGCAGTCGGCAATGCCGAGCTGTACGTCGAACCGCTCGCGGCCCGTCCGGAGAATTACCGGACGACAGTGAATGCACCGCGCTTCGACTGCGACTTCTTTCCCACCGGTAACAGTGCGAGAGAATGCATAGCTGCGGTTAAGACGAAGACCGTTAGAACTCCGACCGTCCAGGCCGCCGATCGCGGCACGCAGACCATCACCGCTGACAAAGTAATCGCGAGTTTCGACTCTCAGACGAAGGACGTAGATAAGCTCGACGCTGTCGGAGGAGCGAAATTCGTCGAGCTCGATCGCAACGCACTTGCGAATCAAATAACCTTCACTACCGGCGACGAAACTGTGCGGCTTCGAGGGGGCGAACCGACCGTGTGGGATTCACGGGCACGAGCTCGAGCGGGCGAGATCGACTGGGATACAAAAAATCAAAAGTCATACCTTCGCGGCGGCGCGAATACTACCTATTACAGCCAGCGGTCGACCGGCAACGCCGCTCCTTTCGCTGGAACGGACAAACCTGTCTATGTGACGGCCCAGAAGGCGGAATTCGATCACCGTGCTGAATCAGCCTTGTTTACCGGTAACGCACGCGGTTGGCAGGAGAACAATTATGTTCGAGCCGATCAACTGTTGATGCAGCAACCGGAGGGTTATTTTTTCGCGGATGGCAACGTGCAGAGTCTTCTTTACGACGTCCAGCGAAAAGAGAACGGTTCGAAGACGAACGCTCCGGTGTATGTTTCATCCCGGAAGATGGTCTATGCCCGGGACGAACGCAAGATCCGATATGAAACAGATGTTGATATTCGACAGGGTACGGATCGAATACTCGGCAAGGTCGCGAATATTTATCTGGATGAAAAGAACGAGATCGAGCGGAGCGACGTCGAAGGTAGTGTGATCATCACACAGCCAATGCGTAAAGCCTCCGGTGATTACGCACAGTACACCGCGGCGGATGAAAAAGTGGTGTTACGTGGAAATCCAGCCCTAGTCGATGACGCCGAAAATGGAACCTCATCAGGCGGCCAAATGACGGTATACCTACGAAATAATAATGTGATCAGCGAGGGCAGGTCTAAACAAAATACTGCCGGCCGCATCCGCTCGGTCTTCAAGGTGAAACCGAATCAGCCCTAATCGAAGTGAACGTTTCCAACGACAACCAAGCCCCGGGACAAAACGGACACTCTCGTCTCAATACGTCGCTCTCGGCGCATAACCTGCAGAAAACGTATGGAAGGAGACGCGTTGTAGACGATGTCAGCCTCAGCGTGTCGGAGGGCGAAGTCGTGGGGCTGCTTGGCGCTAATGGAGCCGGAAAAACCACAACGTTCTATATGATGGTGGGCCTCGAGCGGACCGAGCACGGCGGAATTTTCCTTAACGGGTCAGACGTGACGGGATTGCCCATGTATCTGCGCGCACGGCTCGGGTTAGGTTATCTTCCGCAGGAACCGTCGATCTTTCGTAAACTTACTGCCGAGCAGAATATCCTGGCGGTACTTGAAACGAGAAAGATTTCGCGCGCCCAGCGGTTCGAGAGACTCGACGAGCTACTTGACGAGTTCGGTGTCGAGCATGTCAGGAAGATCCGCGGTGATTCACTTTCCGGTGGCGAACGCCGGCGTGTCGAGATCGCTCGCTGCCTCGCGACCGAGCCACAGTTCATTCTGCTCGATGAACCGTTTGCCGGAATCGATCCCCTAGCGATCGACGACATTCGCGAGATCATTCTCTATCTGAAGCGACAGGGTATCGGCATCCTCATAACCGATCACAACGTTCGCGAGACACTCGGCATCACCGATCGCGCTTACATCATGTCAGAAGGGCGCATTCTCCGAAGCGGCAAACCGAATGATCTGGTCGCAGATGCTGACGTTCGACGCTTATACCTTGGCGAACGGTTTTCACTCTAACAGCGACTCGTTTTATTTTCTTTTCAAAAGCCGTATAATTTAGCCAGTCAGCAATTATGGTTCCACAGCGAACAAGGGAAAGATTGTCTTTTATTTTCTTATGTCATCACTGAGGCTCACAACTCAACTGCAGCAGAGAATGGTTCTCACTCCGCAGCTCCGGCAGCGGATCGAAATGCTGCAGAT
>DASUSJ010000229.1:0-34796 GCA_036375155.1 Pyrinomonadaceae bacterium | reverse complement strand
CTTTGTGACGACCTTGACCATTTTTACGTGACCGATGCTGCCGAACGTTTTGCGAAGGTGGCCGCGCGATTTCTCGGAACCACGCCCAACAAGCTTGAGGCGATCGAGGTGTACGGTGGTGACCATCTTGTGTGAAACGTCAATCGCGAATCGTTGATCGAAATCGTTCTTTATGCCGTAACCCAAGTCCGACGTCGTCACGATCCGCTGTTTACCATTAACGACTCACGATCAACGGGTATCGATCCAGAGATTTATGACTTATACAAGACCGGACGGCCGTGCCGTCGATCAAATCAGGAGTACAAAGATCACGCCGAACATTTCTCCCTACGCCGAGGGTTCGGCACTGATCGAGGTCGGCGGGACGAAGGTGATCTGTACGGCGACCGTAGAGGATCGCGTACCGATGTTCCTGCGAAACAAGGGAACAGGGTGGGTGACGGCCGAGTACGCTATGCTGCCGCGTGCTACAAACACACGAACGCAACGCGAAACGCAACGGCCGTCGGGCCGGACACAGGAGATCCAGAGACTTATCGGTCGCAGCTTGCGAGCGATCGTTGATACCAAGGCTCTTGGCGAGCGGCAGATCTTTATCGACTGCGACGTTATACAGGCAGACGGTGGCACACGCTGCGCTTCAATAACGGGAGCGTACGTGGCACTGGCCCTTGCATGTCGCAAGCTGGTCAGGAATTCGGTCGTCAAGACTTCGCCGTTACTAAGCGAGGTGGCCGCTGTCAGCGTCGGAGTTATCGACGGAACGCCGCTTCTCGACCTCGCATACGTCGAAGATTCGGAAGCCGAAGTTGACATGAATATCGTCTGCACTGGAGCTGGAAGGTTTATCGAGATCCAGGGCACCGCCGAACGTGAGCCATTCACCCGCGAGCAGATGAACGAGATGCTTGCGATGGCCGAAAGGGGGATCAACGACCTTTTTGTGATCCAGCGAAACGCGCTCGGCGAATAGTTATGAACCAAAAACAATTTGAAGGGAAATCCGCGATCGTGACCGGTGCGTCTCGCGGCATTGGAAGGGCGATCGCGCTCGAGCTGGCGCTGCGGGGGTGCAATGTTGCATTCAACTATTCGAAGAGCGCGGACGAGGCTGAGACGTTGAAGACCGAGATCGAATCTTCAGGGGCCAAAGCGGTCGCCGCGCAGTGCGATGTCGCAAACACCGCCGCGGCTGCTGATTTTGTTGCGCAGGTAAAGGATGCGTTCGGCACGATCGATTACCTCGTCAACAATGCCGGTATAGCCCGCGACCAGCTCATCCTTCGAATGAAAGAAGAGGACTGGGACGCCGTGATCGATACGAACCTGAAAGGCGCGTGGAATTTTTCCAAAGCCGTTCTTCGTCCGATGCTGCGAAATGACTACGGCGGTTCGATCCTGAACATCTCTTCGATCAGCGGAGTGGTGGGAATGCTCGGCCAATCGAACTACTCCGCCTCAAAGGCGGGAATGATCGGCCTGACCAAATCACTCGCCAAAGAAGTCGGGAGCAAAAAGATAACCGTCAACGCACTTGCTCTAGGATTGATCGAAACCGATATGGCGTCGGAGATGAACGCCGATTACCGCGAAAAGTACCTTTCGCTGATACCGCTCGGCCGTCTAGGAAACGTTCACGAAGTCGCGGAGATCGCGTGCTTTATGCTGTCGACTTCAGCGTCTTACATAACGGGTCAGGTCATTCAAGCAGACGGCGGGCTTGCGATGTAGGCAAGTCGTTGTCGGCAATGTAAGCTGGAAGCATGTCGTTGGAATACCGGGGCGAAGATCACCCTGATAGTGACGTTGATGCTCTTCGCACGATCGTAATACCCCCGCCGATCTACACACTCATTATTCTGATCTGTATCGGCGCCGTGACCGTCGCGCAGTTGATTACCGGATACGAATACTCGGTCCCCACCGCAGCGTTCGACAAGTTGATGTTTCGACAGGGTGAGTACTGGCGTATTCTCACGGGAATTGTCTCTCATGGCTTCCTTCTTCATGCATTCATGAACGGTTATGCGCTTTACAGCTTCGGTCGCCTGATGGAGTTGTTGGCCAACCGCGCTCACCTCGCAACTGTCTTCTTACTGTCGGCGCTTGGCGGCAGTCTACTCAGTCTATATTTTCTCCCGGATGAGTCATCGGTCGGGGCCTCCGGCGGTATTGTCGGATTGATCGGATATCTACTCGTGTACGCCTTTCGTCGTCGTCGATTCATTTCGGCCGAATTCCGCAAGAGTCTCCTTATCAACATTGCGTTCATCCTGGTCTTCGGACTGGTTCTGTATCAGATAGTTGATAACTATGGTCATATCGGCGGGCTACTGGTCGGGATATTTTACGGCCTGATCCAGATACCTTCGAATGAGTACGTGAATCCTCAGAATGCCACCGTTTTCTCCAGGGTCCTGGGGGTGGTCTCGCTTGGGATCTACATTGTATCGACAGGCCTGGCGCTGCTGATAATTCTTTCGGGCCGCTGACTATGCCACGCGTTCGCGTTCATCAACACGTAAATCCGCTCGCGCCGTTCTATCGTCAGTCTCCGAAGCCGATCGATATCGAGTCGATCTTCGCGGAACCGGACCGGCCGCTCCTGCTCGACGTCGGATGCGCCCGTGGACGGTTCGTACTGCGCATGGCGGAGGCTGAGCCGGGATGGAACTATCTCGGCGTCGAGATCAGGCATCAACTCGTCGACGAGGCGAACCGCATCGCGGCCGACGAGGAGTTGGGTAACCTGCACTATGCGTTCTGCAACGCGATGCTGTGGCTCGGACGACTGATCGAAGGCTTACCGGAGGGTATTCTGCAGATGGTCACGATTCAGTTTCCGGATCCCTGGTTCAAAAAGAAGCACGCGAAAAGAAGAATGGTAAATGACGAGATGGTGGACACCATTGCTCGTCATCTTGCAGCCGAAGGTCGCGTCTTTGTTCAGACTGATATCGAGTTTCTTGCGGATGAAATGTTTGATTTGTTTCGCGCGGACAAGCGATTTAGCGAGCATCGCATTCGTAAGAATCCGCTCCCTGTTAAGACCGAGAGGGAACGGGCAGTCGAGGAAAAGGAACTACCCGTGTACAGATCGATGTTTATTCGGAAGTAATTGGACAGGAATGCGGGCGTCCGGCGTGCATTAGTGCGGAGCCCGAAGAAAACCACCATCAGTCGAAAAGGCTCTGGGTTGACGCCGCAGAAGCCGCGGGGGGCTGCGCTCCGGCCCGTTGACGACAGTTCACAGTTCACGCTTTACAGCTCACACTTACTTCCAGTTCTTCTCTTTCTTAAATCTTTTCACCACCATGTCCCGCCTCAACTTTGGCAAGTGGTCGATAAACAAGGTGCCGTTGCAGTGGTCTGTCTCGTGCAAAAACGCCCGTGCGGCATAGCCTTCTGCTTCCTGTTCGAACCATTCACCGTTCTCATTCTGAGCACGCAGCTTTGCTTTCATCGGACGGACAAGGACTGCCGGAACTTTTCCGACGGACAAACAGCCTTCCTGGCCCGATTGCTCGCCTTCGGTAGATACGATCTCGGGATTTGCGGCGATTAACTTTACGCCGTCGCAATCCATAACAAAAAGCCTCAGGTTCAACCCGATCTGCGGTGCCGCCAGGCCGACACCCTGGGCGTCGTACATCGTGTCGAACATGTCGGCACAAAGCTCGGCGAGCGTACCGTCGAATTCCGTCACCGGCTGGCCGACGGTGGCGAGAACATCGGCAGGGTATTCGGTTATTTTTCTTATGGCCATAGTTTACAGGCAGAAACAAGAGCGGTAGCGAGTGTGTCGGAAGCTACGACTTTACACACTTGCTACCGTTCGTGTTTTTCCATCTATTAGCGAGGTATAAATCCACGCCGCGCCCCGCGACGGAAGTCGCGATGGGCAAAGAATCCCTTTTCCTGCCGCGAAAGACATTCCCAACAAACGTTTCGATATTCGTTCGTCGGTGTGAGAAATGTATTGTAGTGGCTCATTTCTCTGTCACATTCTTCACACCGGACCGGCGTTTTATGGGTAAGCTTTGGGTCGGTGGATTCGGCCATAAGGTAGTCTCTCTGAGCTTTTCTAAGTCAAGATTAGTTTAGTTTGAATTCTTGGATTTTGCCAAAGGCTCCTCTGTCGGGGCCGCAGGCCGTCACTGATGTGTCAGAAACATTGACTCTTGCTCGCAAAGTGCCATAGATTTGAGAGACTCTTTCCCCAATTTGTACCTCCTAAACGCGGAATCCGGCTCATGGCGGACGGGACTTTCATCGGAGGCTCAGGTTTACAAAATGAAAAGAATTCTTTTGCTCCATGCTGTCTTTGGACTATTTGTATTTTCGAGCATCGGCCAGTCGCCATCGCCTACACCCCCTGATGATCACGTCGTGCGGATCAGCACAGATCTTATTCAGATCGATGTAACGGTGACCGACAAGAACGGCAAGGTGGTTCCGGGCCTCGGTATCGACGATTTCGAAGTCTTTGAGAACGGTGAGATCCAAAAATTATCGAATTTCTCGTTCGTTTCGAGGACCGCCGGGGCGGCAACCGCCGGCGACGCGGCGAAGGAACGTAAGACCGATCGAACCGGCTCACTGCAGGTGAATCGTACCCTCGCACGAAGCACGATCGCTATCGTTGTCGACGACCTGAATCTCTCTTTCGCGAGCGTTTACTACACTCGTCGCTCTCTAAAACGATTTGTCGATCAGCAAATGAGACCGGATGACCTGGTAGCGATCGTCAGGACGGGCAGCGGTGTCGGGGCTCTCCAACAATTTACATCCGACAAGGCTCTGCTCCATGCAGCTATCGACCGAATACGCTGGAACCCGCTGGGCGCGGCAGGCGTCGAGGCACTAATGTCCGTCGGTCAGACGCCCGAGAACATCAGCGAGCGGTTCAACAACGAGAGCGATCTGATGGCACGTGCGGGCGGCGACCCCGTTTCTAATCAGCGTCGAACGATACTTACGCGAGAGAATATATCCGACAAGAAACGAACGGATTACGACGGTTCGCGAAATGCAGCCGCGCAGGATGAGGGAATCATCCAGCAAGCGTCACTCGGTACGATCAAATACTTGATCTCCGCAATGGCGTCGTTGCCGGGACGCAAGACGATGTTGCTCTTCACGGATGGCCTCGCCATTAATAACGATTCGAACAAAGCCCGCTCGAGTTCCACGTACGACTATCTGCAGGATGTCGTCGACGTCGCCAATCGCTCTTCCGTTGTTGTCTACACGTTCGACACCAAGGGAATGAAATCCATGTCGATACAGGCGTCCGACAGCACGTACGAGGTGATAGACGGCCACCGGGGTGAGAAAGAGCGTGAGCGTCTCGAGGATTTTAAGGACAGTCAGGATGGATTGGCGTACTTTGCAAATCGAACCGGCGGAAAGGCCCTGCTTAACAGCAACGATCTTAACGGCGGCATCCAGAGAGCCTTGGAGGAGCAGGCCGGTTACTACCTTCTCGCCTACCAGCCGGACGCAGAGGCTTTCGATCCGGCGAAGAGAAAATTTA
Source organism: Pyrinomonadaceae bacterium (assembly GCA_036375155.1). GTDB lineage: Bacteria > Acidobacteriota > Blastocatellia > Pyrinomonadales > Pyrinomonadaceae > OLB17. Next base: position 29,257 of record DASUSJ010000229.1, on the reverse strand, counting down.
ATCGACTTGAAGTCAAAGTCAAAAGGCCGGGGCTGAATGTCGCCTATCGCAGCGGATTCTTCAACACACCGGGGGACGGAGCGCAGCCGCAGCTAACCGTGGATCGACAGATCGCAAACGCGTTGGTGTCACCATTCTCGCAGAGCGACATCGCCCTTAACATAAACGCGATGTTCGCGGAGGACGCCGTGGACGGACCCTACATTCGTTCCTTCCTGCACATTGATGCAAAGAGCCTCAAATTCAGCGACGAACCGGAAGGCTGGAAGAAAGCGAGCTTCGATGTTGCAGCCGTTACGTTCGGTGACAACGGATTGCAGGTTGAAAGCATAGAAAGTAAGTACACGATAAAGGCAAGAGGGGTGACGTACACTTCGATGCTCGAGCGCGGTTTTGTCTATGTGCTGATCATGCCGGTTAAGACGCACGGCACCTACCAATATCGCGTTGCGGTTCGTGACTCCGAAACCGGGAAAATAGGTTCCGCCTCGCAGATTATCGAGGTGCCGGAACTGGGTAAGAATAAGCTGACGCTGTCGAGTCTTGCGGTCGAAGATGTAAGTATGGCGACGTGGCAGAACATCTCCGCAGGGAAAGTCGGAACAGGTCCGGGCAAGATCCAAGTGCCGTCCACGCTGCTTTATGACACGGTTCTTCGACAGTTCAAAGCGGGTACGGTTTTGCGCTACGGATTCGAAGCGTACAACGCAAAGGCTGAGGGATCGGCACTGCCGAAGCTAGAGACCCGTGCGAGGATTCTGCAGAATAATTCGGTAGTGATAGAAGGTAATCTCAACAAAGTCGATGTTTCCAGTCAGAAGGACCCACGACGCGTACGGGTAAGCGGGGCGATCCTTCTGAAGGATACCCTTCAGCCCGGCGATTATGTGCTTCAGCTTATGACGTTCGACCGTGCCGGAAAGCAGACAGCGATGCAGCTGTTTCCTTTTGAGATCGTGAAATAGCGTGCTATGAAGAAGATAGTCTTTACTCTCGTTGCGGCGTTCTCGGTTCTGGCATCCCTTCACGCGCAGCAACCGCCTCCGACGCCACCGCTCGACGAAGGTGTCGTTAAGATCTCGACGGATCTGATCCAGATCGATGTGACGGTTACGGACAAGGACGGGAAGCCCGTCACCGGACTTTCCCTTGACGATTTCGAGATCTACGAGAACGGCGAGAAGCAAACGATCTCCAGTGCCACTTTCATATCTCGGACCGCTGCTGGTGCCACCATTGAGGCGGGAAACAAACCATCTGCCGGCATCAGTGCGCCCCAGAAGAACGCCACAGCCGGAACATCCGTGGGGGCCCTCCGGATCATCGCGATCGTCGTCGACGATCTCAACCTCTCTTTTGCCAGCGTTCACCATACTCGCCGAGCTCTTAGGAGATTTGTTGACGCGCAAATGATGCGTGGTGACCTTGTAGCTATCATCCGCACCGGCGGTGCTGTCGGAGCACTCCAGCAATTTACCTCGGACAAGCGATTGCTTCATGCGGCGATAGAAAAGATCAGATGGAATCCGCTTGGTGGCAGCTTCGATTCTCTGTTGTCGGTTAGTCAGACGGAAACCGATATAACTGACCGGTTCAACCGTGAGGCCGAGCTTGTCGCATCCGGCAAATCGAGGCAACCGACTCCGGTCTTCCAGCCCGACCTATTGTCGGAGAAGAAAAAGATCGAGAAGAATGTACCGGAAAATATCTCCAAGGAGGAAAACAGCGTCTACGTCCAGTCCTCGCTGGGGACCGTCAAGTACATCATGAATGGTTTGAAGCAGCTGCCCGGGCGCAAGGCCCTGCTGCTGTTTTCGGACGGAATTTCGATCGGCAACGACACGAATAAGTCGGGTTCCTCGGAAGTGTTCAGTTACTTGCAGGATGTTGCGGAGACGGCCACCCGATCGTCCGTTGTCGTCTATACCTTTGATGCCCGGGGCATGAAGTCTATGTCCATCGGTGCGTCAGACAACACTTACGAGATCATTGACGGTCATCGCGGCCAGAAGGAGGCGGCTCGAGGAAGAGATTTTAGGGACAGCCAGGACGGTCTCGTCTACTTCGCCGCACGCACCGGCGGCAAAGCGCTTCTGAACAGTGACGATCTGAACGGAGGGATACAGCGCGCGCTGGATGAGCAGGCGGGCTACTATCTGCTAGCATATCAACCTGACGCGGAGATCTTCGATCCGCAGCAGCGAAGGTTCAACAAGCTAGAGGTGAAGGTGACTCGCCGCGGCGTGAATGTAAGCCACCGAAGTGGATTCTTTAGCAGTGCTAACGATACGACAAAGCCGCACGAACCGACACCCGATCGTCAGATCGCTAACGCGTTGATGTCGCCTTTTACCCAAAATGACATCGTGTTGAATGTAAATGCGCTGTTTGCCGATGATGCGAAAGACGGCCCGTACATCCGATCCTTCCTGCATATCGACGCCCGGACTTTGAAGTTCACGGACCAGCCGGATGGATGGAAGAAAGCGACCTTCGACGTGGCCGCCGCGACAGTCGATCACAACGGCGTAGCCGTGGAAAGCAAGGAGAGCAAGTATACGATCCGCACGAAGGGGGCGACCTACCAGACGATGCTCGAGCGGGGGTTCGTTTACGTGCTTATCATGCCGGTGAAGAAAAATGGGCTGTACCAATACCGGGTCGCCGTGCGCGACTCGGATTCCGGAAAGATAGGGTCAGCTTCGCAGATAGTCGATGTGCCTGATCTCACTGAAGGCAAGCTCGCGATTTCGAGCCTGATGGTTGAGGACGTCAGCGTTTCGATTTGGCAGAACATAGCCGCGGGGAAAGTTGGGAACAGGCCGGGCCAGATGCAGGTCGCTTCGACGCTGCTGTACGACACGGTGCTGCGGCAGTTCAAGGCCGGGACAGTGCTTCGCTATGGTTTTGAGCTCTACAACGCAAAGGTTGGCGGAAACGGAACGTCGCGACTGGAGACACAGGCGCGGATTCTCCAAAACGACGTCGTTGTATCGGCCGGTAACCTCAACACGGTCGATGTAGCATCACAGAGGGATCCTAAGCGTCTAAAGATCAGCGGGGCGCTGATGCTAAAAAATTCACTGCAGCCGGGAGACTATGTTCTCCAACTGTCCGTATTTGACCGTTCAGCTAACCGCACTGCGAGTCAGCTACTGCCATTCGAGATCGTAAAGTAACTGTCTCCGGTTCAGAATTCGGGCAGTGTCCGGAGGTAGGGCATGGTTCAGAATATGGGCTTTAGCCCGTTCACGGCAAAAACTTGCAGTCTTAACAAAGAAATTCGGGCGAAAGCCCGCCTCTGAATTTTAAAAGGCGGCCTCTATCCGGGCCGCCTTCGCGCTTTGTCATTGCTACTGCTTTATTCCGGTTGACCCTTGCATGCCGGTCCGAAAAGAGCCGGCTGCTTTGTGCTGATGATCGGGTAATTCTCTGCCTCCTTGTTGATCTCCAGCCAGTTCATATACTCCGGAGGAATAGACATATCCGAGAAGATCGCCTCGACCGGGCACTCGGGCAGGCAGGCGTCACAATCGATGCACGTGTCCGGATTGATCAACAGTTTATCGGGCAATTCGTGAAATGCCTCGACCGGGCAAACGGCCGCGCAATCGGTGTACTTACATTCAACGCACGGCTCGGCGACGATATAGGTCATAGTATGTTCTGAGTTCCGCTAACAGGCGGCCCCTTCGTATAATGTCGGCGTTTGTGATCCCTCAAATAAAGCCGGCTCAAGCAGGTACTCGAAACGCCCAAAAATCAAACTAAAACCGTAATACCTCAGCCAATCACTTGTCAACCAAGGTCAGACAAGTGATAGAATGCGTCCATACTTACGACAAAAAACGCCGTAAATTCTCAGGATAAATAGGATGAAAACTAGCAAAGCTGAACGCGAATTGGCTCTGGACTTTCTGCGTGTAACGGAAGCTGCCGCGATCGAATCGGCAAAAACGATGGGTCAAGGCGACCGCAAACACTCTGATCACGTGGCTGTCGAGGCAATGCGCGAAGTGATGGACACGGTGCCGATGCGGGGCCGTATCGTGATCGGTGAAGGCGAACGCGACGAAGCCCCCATGCTCTACATCGGCGAGGAAGTAGGCGGCGGTGCGTTCTCTGATGACGCCCGCAGCGAGTTTCCGGAAGTGGACATCGCCGTCGATCCGCTGGAGGGAACAAATCTTTGCGCTCTGGGTGCCAATAACGCGATAGCGGTGCTCGCGGCCGCAGAGCGGGGCGGTCTACTGAACGCTCCCGATATCTACATGGACAAGATCGTGGTCGGACCGTCGTCGCGCGGGGCGGTCGACATTGACGCACCCGTCGAGGACAACCTCAAGAACATCGCCCGGAGGTTGGGACGTGATGTTGACGACCTGACAGTGATATGTCTCGATCGCCCACGACACAAACAGCTTGTCCAGGATGTGAGGGCCGCCGGAGCGCGCATCCGTTTGATCTCAGACGGCGACCTTTCGGCGGGAATATCCGCGGCCGTTGCAGGGACTAACATACATGCCTTGATGGGAATCGGCGGCGCGCCCGAGGGCGTGATCACTGCGGCTGCAATGAAATGCCTGAATGGCGAGATCCAGGCAAAGCTGGTTTTCGATCCGGAACGCCTCGGCATCGATCGAACAAAAGTTCCGCCGGCTGAGAAGGTAATGGAGCGTCTCAAAGATATGGGTATCAATGACCCGGATAAGATCTATGACACGAACGATCTGGCTCCGGGCAAGAAGATCATCTTCGCGGCTACCGGGGTGACTGACGGCGCGCTGCTTCGCGGCGTAAGGTTTTTCGGTGCCGGCAAACGGACGCACTCGGTCGTTATGACGACGGACAGCAAGAGCATACGATTCGTCGACACGGTTCACGTTGAAGGCGGACCGGATGCAGTGATTCGATTCTGAATGGTCCAGGGTTAAGAGTTAAGAGTTCAGAGTTCAGAGTGCGAGCTTTAGCTCGTTGTTCCGCATATATCTACGAGCTGAAGCTCGCACTCTGAACTTACGAGCACTGTGAATCTACGAGCTGAAGCTCGCACTCTGAATCTACGAGCTGAAGCTCGCACTCTGAACTCGGAGCCGTGAACGCTTTTTATGACAAGTTCCAACCCTCATGTTCTTGATTTCAGCCAGGTCGGTGCGGGCGACGTCGCGCTCGTCGGCGGTAAATGCGCGAGTCTCGGCGAGCTTTTCCGCGAACTGTCGAATCAGGGCGTCCGCGCCGTCGATGGTTTCTCCACCACTAGTCACGCCTATCACATGCTGCTCGAGACCGACGGCCTTCGAACGCGGCTGAAGAAGTTACTAAAAGGACTCGATGTAAACAATCTCGAGGAACTTGCCCGCGTCGGGGGCGAAGCCCGGGCAATGATGCTCGAGACGCCGTTTCCGAAGGATGTTGAATCAGCGATCCTCGATGCATATCACAGGTTGGGAGGACGGATCGGTAAGAGATCTTTCGAGGTTGCTGTCCGCTCGTCTGCAACCGCGGAGGACCTTCCGGACGCGTCATTCGCCGGGCAGCAGGATACGATCCTGAACGTCAGGGGCGAGCAAAAGCTGATCGAGGCTTGTCACGAATGCTATGCGTCGCTTTGGACGGATCGCGCGATCTCCTATCGTACGGCAAAGGGTTTTGATCATTTCGACGTTGCGCTTTCGATCGGAATTCAGCCGATGGTCCGTTCGGACATGGCAGCCAGCGGCGTGATGTTCACGTTAGACACCGAGAGTGGTTTTCGCGACGCGGTAGTTATCAACGGGGCCTGGGGCCTCGGCGAGGCCGTTGTGCAGGGAATGGCGACGCCGGACGAGTGGATAGTTTTCAAGCCAACGTTAAAGCAGGGGTTCCGTCCGATCATCACTCGAAAACTCGGGGTGAAAGAAGTGAAGATGGTCTTCAACGACGATGGGATTGGTACGATGGTCCGCCCTGTCGTTGAGTCACAGCGTAAACGGTTCTGTCTCGCCGGATTCGAGGTGCTGCAGCTCGCTGACTGGGCGTGTGCGATCGAAGATCATTACTCCAAGATCGCCGGCCGGCAGCAGCCGATGGACATAGAGTGGGCGAAGGACGGAGTTACCGGAGAGCTTTTCATTCTTCAGGCTCGGCCCGAAACGGTGCACTCACAGACCGCGGAGAATAACTTTATTGAAAACTACGAGTTGACGGGAAATCATGGAGCACCGCTCACATCCGGTGTCGCCGTCGGCGACAAGATCGGACATGGTAAGGCCCACGTCATGATGGACGCATCGAAGCTTACGGCTTTCAAAGAAGGCGAGATACTTGTTACGACCATGACCGACCCTGCGTGGGAGCCGATCATGAAGCGTGCTTCGGCGATCGTCACCGAGCGAGGCGGCCGCACATGCCACAGCGCCATCATCAGCCGTGAGCTGGGCATCCCATGCATCGTCGGTACCGGCGACGCGACCGAAAAAGTAAGGAACGGGACTGATATCACGGTTTCGTGTGCGGAGGGCGATGTCGGGAACATCTATTACGGCAAGGTCGATTTTAAGGTCAGGAAGCACCAGATCACAGACACGGAACGGCCGAAAACGCAGGTGATGATGAACGTCGGCGATCCCGATCACGCGTTTGCTGTTTCTCGTCTGCCGAACGACGGGGTGGGATTGGCAAGACTCGAGTTCATCATTAACAATCACATCGGAATTCATCCGATGGCGCTTTGTAACTACCCGAACCTCAAGCGTCGCGAAGATATCGAAACTATCGCGAGCCGGATACTTGAAGAAGATCCGAAAGAGTTTTTCATTCGTTCGCTGGCGGAAGGCATTGGGCGAATTGCCGCGGCCTTTTACCCGAAGCCTGTCATCGTTCGCATGTCGGATTTTAAGTCGAACGAGTACGCGATGCTGATCGGAGGACGCGAGTTCGAGCCCCTTGAAGAGAACCCGATGATCGGTTTCCGCGGAGCTTCGCGATACTACGACGACCGCTATAAACCTGGGTTCAAACTTGAATGTCTTGCACTCCTGCGAGCCCGCGAGGACATGGGTCTGACGAACATCAAGCCGATGATCCCCTTCTGTCGGACGGTCGAGGAAGGCGAGAAGGTGATCGCGTTAATGGCGGAATACGGTCTCGTTCAGGGCGAGAATGATCTCGAGATCTACGCGATGTGCGAGCTGCCGGCCAATGTCGTTTTCGCGGACGAGTTTCTGAAGGTGTTCGATGGTTATTCGATCGGCTCGAATGATCTGACGCAGCTTGCCCTTGGGCTTGATCGGGATTCGGAAATGGTTGCTCACCTATTCGATGAGAGAAACGGTGCCGTGGAGAAAATGGTAGCTATGGCTATTGACGCCGCGATACGGAATGGAAAGAAGATCGGTATATGCGGCCAGGCGCCTTCGGACTACCCCGAGTTTGCTGAGTTTCTTGTTCAAAAGGGGATCAACTCGATCTCACTTAACCCGGATACCGTGATCCAGACGACGCACCACATTCTGGAGACCGAGAAGCAACTCAAAGCGAAGAGCACTGTCAGCTCTGAACCCCCTGTCGTAGCGGGTAGTTTAGGATGATCTGAAAGAAGGAAATATCGCCGCGGGCAGCGAGGCGGTTTAAGGTATGTGGTTCTGCACGCCCTAAACCGTCGCTGCTACTGCCGGCGGCACGACTGGATGAACGAACCCGCGGTGAATTACATTTCCATGGATCTTCAGGCCGGCTTTCGCACACAAGCCGTGCATGTATGGTTGTTCACGCTTGCCGTCGTTTTTGTTTGGGTGGGTCTTATCGTAGGCGCTCCGCTTCTTACCGCCTTGGGTATTCCCGAACTCTCGTCGCCCCTCTACCTGTTCTTCAGCTATATCTGTCATCAAATTCCGGAGCGTTCGCTTGATCTTGCGGCCCACCAAATGGCCGTTTGCTCACGTTGCTTTGGTGTTTACGGAGGATTGTTAACCGGTATCGCGATCTATCCGTTATGGCGGCCGATCGACGAGGTCGAGCCGATCCCGAGATTTTGGCTATTCCTGGCGTTGATCCCGGTCGCGTTGGATTGGTCATTGACTGCTTTTGGGATTTGGGAGAACACGCACGTTTCAAGACTAATTACGGGACTAATCCTAGGCTTCGCTTGTGCGACATTTATCGTTCCCGCGGTCGTCGAAGTGGTCCGACACCTTTCCGCACGCAGGCGACCCGGCATTAAAAAGACCGCCTCTCCGGGCGGCCTTCATTGAAACCATTTCAACGATATTTATTTCCGATATTTTGTTGGCAGCAAGCAACATGCCCGCCCCGTGATAGTAAGCTAAATTATAAGAAACTTTCCGGGCGGCGTGCAAACTGATCTTCGCGTCGAACATTTGTTGACTACGGGTCGTAAAAATATCAAAATCTTTGAAATCGAAGGACACTATGGGTTTTACGAGAGAGTCGGCGACGGAACGGGCGAAACAGGATTTGGCGAAGAGGTTGGATAAGGACCTCGGTTCGATCAAGGAGTTGTCCGTCGAAAAAAAAGATTTTCCCGACATGTCCCTGGGAGCGGCAACAGATGGTGAAATGGCGGCCCAGATGATATCGACCGGTTGGGAGATCAAGCTTGGTGCAAACGAGAAAACTTACGAGTATCGGGCTGATAAATACCACCTTAGACTTGTCGGCTTTCAGGGTCGAAATCATGTCATCGACTAGATAATCTTCTTACACGCGATAGGAGCAGTACATATGAATCGCAACAATATCTGGATACACATCGGGATCGCCGTCGTCATCGTGACGCTCGCAGCCGTGTTAGGACAGATCCGGCGGTGGGAGACGTCGCTGCGAACGGCGAAGTCGGACTCTGGAATCTCAATAGCCGAAAAGGACCGCGATCGGAGGGACGAAGTCGTCGCCGAACCGGAGATCCTGGTACGGTTCAAACCCGGCGTGTCGGTAGACGAGATACGCAGGATCGCGGCGCGGCACAATGACCTCATGGAAGACGAGATCGAATCGGTCAAAGGACTGGTATCGATCGACGACCTTGACAATCTCAATGCGGAAGATACGGCCAGACAGTACGCAGCGATGTCCGATCTCGTCGAATACGCTCAACCTAATTACGAGATCAGACTCGATCCTCCTTCGGTCCCGAGAGCAACCAAGGACCTATTGTTCAGGCAGAGCTCCGGCCGTCCGAATGACCCTCAGTTCGGACAGCAGTGGGCGTTGAATAACGTAGGCCAGGATGGAGGTAAAGAGCGGGCAGACATCGACGCACTGAAGGCGTGGCTCACGACACAGGGAAGTGAAAAGATCGTCGTCGCGGTACTCGACACCGGTGTTGACTATACGCACAAAGACCTTGTCGCGAATATGTGGTTCAGGCCGGACAATATACCACAGTACGCGGACGATGAGCTTGGCAGCTTCGACGACGTGCAAGGTTTTGATGCCAACGCGAATGCTCCCGACCCGATGGATGACAACGGTCACGGAACACATTGCGCCGGGATCATTGGTGCCGAGGGCGATAACAACGAGGGGATCGCCGGGGTCAACTGGAATGTCACCATCATGCCACTCAAGTTTTTGGGTCGCGGCGGTTTTGGATCGACCAAGAATGCGATCGAGGCGATCAACTACGCCATCGACCGAAAGCAGAAAGGTGTGAACGTTCGCGTCATCAATGCGAGCTGGGGATCGACTCAGTACTCTCGTGCGTTGGAAGATGCGATTCGTGCAGCGGGCGAGCAGGGAATTCTGTTTGTAGCGGCCGCGGGAAATAGCTCGACGGACAACGACAAGCGTGCTCATTACCCGTCGAACTACAACCTACCGAACGTGATCAGCGTTGCGGCACTGGACCGCACCGATTCGATGGCGTCATTTTCGAATTTTGGAGCGAAGACCGTGCACATCGCCGCTCCGGGGCGTGAGATCCTCTCCACCTGGCTGAACCATGTATATCGCGAAGCATCCGGAACATCAATGGCCGCGCCGCAAGTATCTGGCGTTGCGGCGCTGATCCTTGCGAACGAGCCGAATCTTACGGTGGACAAGCTTCGTGAACGTCTTCTCCGGTCGGTAGACAAGATCCCTTCGCTTGAAGGTAAGGTCGCGAGCGGTGGCCGGCTTAATGCCGCGAAGGCTCTCGGAAAGTAAAGGGTTTCAAAGCTAACTAAATAGAGAGAGGCGGCTGCAGAAATCTGCAGTCGCCTTCTTACTTTTCAACAATCTCGTCAGTCGAGCTAACCATTTGCGGGTCCCGGCCCCTTCAGCGCAGGGATTCGACCCTGGCACATTACGTCTAAACCACTATATTTCAGCAGATAGCTAATCCGTTGCCGGCTGCCGGTCTGCTGGCACATTCATTGCTTCTTACGGGAGTGGCAACGCAGACGCCATAAGTTTAAAACGTAAGCAGCGGCGTTGACCTTGAACAGTAATAATTTCTTAGGAGAGATTAAGATGAAAGGATTTACGAAAATGGCTTCGATCTTTGCATTGGCGCTCGTCGTTTTGGCGTTGCCCGCGGTTGCCTCTGCACAGTGGCGTGACCGCGATCGGGATGACGATTATTACGGTCGCAACGACAACTATCGCAACGGCCGCTACAACCGGAATATCCGGGGCACAATACAGAATCTCCGGAACCGCGCGCGAAATTTTGAACGACGACTTGATCGCATTGATGACCGCAACGATCGCAACGATCGCTATGGCCGAAGGAATCGCATCGGCGAACTCGAACAGCTGGCAGATCGCTTTGCCCGCGCCACCAACGATCTGGCGAATGACTATCGTAACGAGCGCGATATGAGAGACACCCGCGATGAGGCGCGGCGCGTTCTGGACATCGGTTCGCAGATCGAGAACGTCATGTACAGGTCAGGTGGCAGGCGGAACATCTCGAACGAGTGGAACCAGATCAGCTACGATCTTCGGATCCTCGCCGACGCCTACGGTCTGAACTACTACAACGGTGGCCGCAACCGGAATGGCTCAGGCGATTGGAGAAACCGGGTTCCTTTTCCGCTGCCCTTTTAAGCGGTCAACCAACAATTCGGAAATAGATAGAGGCTGCCCTGAAAGGGCAGCCTCTTCGCATCAACGGGCAGGTTGCTGTCAAATAACAAGTACAGGCTCGAAAAGTCCTGCGCCATGCCGGACGATAGGCTTTCCAGGCCTGTCGCTTCGAGAAGCGACCGACGATGCGTGGTCAACTACCGACGAATAACAAACGAATGACAGGCGTGAAAGCCTGTCCCACGGCGCAGGGTGAGTCCGCCTTCCAGTCTTACAGGTTCTTCTTGCTTCTGAATATTATTTGAGTTCCCGTTGTCTGGAGCTTATTTTAGAATGCGATCGTTCGAAGAATATGCCGGGAACACTTTATCTCGTCGCAACTCCTATCGGGAATTTGCAGGACATCTCCTATCGCGCCGTCGATGTGCTCAAGTCTGTGTCTGTTATCGCATGCGAAGATACCCGGCACACCCGCAAATTACTAAATCATCTGGACATCAAGACCAGACTGATCAGTTACCATGAACACAACGAAGCGGAGCGCGCCGAAGAGCTTGTCGGTAGACTGCGCCAGGATTCTGTTGCCGTAGTTTCCGACGCCGGAACACCGGGCATTGCGGATCCGGGTTTTCGGCTGGTTCAGCGGGCAATCGAAGCGAAAATTCCGGTCGTCTCGATTCCGGGACCGGTCGCATTCGTTAGTGCTCTGGTTGCTTCGGGCCTTCCGACCGATTCGATATTCTTCGGGGGATTTCTGCCGTCAAAGAAGAACGATCGTCGAAAGACGCTGGCAGAGATCGCACACATCCCGGCAACGCTAGCATTTTACGAATCGCCTCGCCGGATCGCGGCCGCTCTTGCCGATTGTCTTGAGATACTTGGTGACAGGCGGGCAGTAGTCGCGCGCGAGATCACCAAACTCCATGAAGATTATCACCGCGACACGCTTTCCACCCTCGCTTCAGAATTTTCCTCTGCAACTTGCAAAGGAGAGGTCGTTCTCTTGATTGACCGGATCCGGGATGCCGGGACCAGCGCCGAGGAAGGCTTGTTGCTTACGGACCGGCTCGCTGCCATCGAAGCTGAAGGTGTGGATCACAAATCCGCTTTGAAGCGTGTCGCGAAAGAATTTGGGATCAGTAAGTCGGAGGCATATCGGATAGTCCAAGCTGAACGTCGAGGGAACCCTTAACGCGAAGCCGAAGTTTATGCGCGACGACCAAAGCCCTTTGGAAGAAAAAGAAAACCTAAGGCGATCTCTGGGCCGGGGCCCTATCAAAGTTGCCCCCGGACCCGTGCTGCAGAGCCGAAATAAAATAATGTAAAGTTGAGTTATTGAGCAACTTACAGGCATTGACGGCACATCGAAACCACGTTGCAAAAGCCGCGAAAAGAACCCGCAGATCCAGCGTTATCGAATTTGCGGGTGTTTCTTTGCTTTTGTAACTTATATTTTTTTAGCAAGGAGTACAGGAATAATGATTAAGCGTATTTTTCTAGCGCTTTCCATCACCGCTCTCTCGACCGTCGCAGCACTGGCACAGGCCACCGCCGTCGACGATTACAAACAGGGCGAATTTTATATTGGGTATTCAAACGGTCAGGTCGACACAGGCCTCGACAGCGGCAGCTCGGTCCGAGACTTTTTCCGCGATCGTGCAAACTTCCACGGGTTCAACGTCTCGGGCGTTTACAACGTCAACCGTTTCGTGGGTATCAAGGGTGACGTTTCGGGAACTTACAACAACACACGTTTCTCTGATACTTTCATTGATCCGGTGACCACGCTTCCCGTTACCGCGAGCTTCAAGACGACGAACTCACTCTACAACTTCGTCGGCGGGGTTCAGGTGAAAGACAACTCGCGTGAAGGACGGGTCAAGCCGTTCGCGCACGCTATGGCCGGTCTCGGCCACGTCCGAACGAAGGTTAGCGACCTGCAGTGCTCGGTAATTCTGGATTGCCCGGTGTTCGAGGACTCCTTCAGTGACAACGGTGTCTCGGGGGTTTTCGGCGGCGGCCTGGATTTCAAACTGAACAACAGCGTCCAGATCCGTGCGATTCAGGTGGACTATAATCCGCTCTGGATCGGCAGCCAGGTAGATCACAACCTCCGCATCGGAGCGGGCATTGTGTTCTAAATTCGCCGTAAGTTCGATGATCGAAAAGAGGCTACCTCGAAAGGGTAGCCTCTTTAATTTCAGTCCACGCCAGATACGCAGAAAAAAGGAATCCACTGCGGTACCGGGTATTACGCCGGGTTTCGGCGGGTAATGGGTGATCGCATACGAGTACGCCAATTTCCGGCCTTGAGGCATATCCTCGCCATCACACCGCGGCAGCGGCGATCAAAAGTTAGCCAGTGTTGAGCGAAAAGAACCTCTGGACCGCCGCCAAAATGCCACGAGCACCGGAGGTGCGAAACATCACAATTCCACACATCCGGTGCTCGATCCATTTGCCGTGTGCGCCGGACGTTCCGCCTTCGGCTGCTCGACTGACTACCTCTTCTCTGCACCTTCGGTGCAGAAGAGCGAAAACGCCCCGCCTAATCATTACCGCTGTGTCAGTTCCGGCGGTAGTTGCTTATCGATCACCGGTCGCACACGAAGGTCTGACAGCTCCCACATCGTTAGAAAGATCGTGCGTGTGACTTTCTCCATCTTTGCGTAATCGATCTTGTCCGGATGATCTGACGGTTGGTGATAGTCTTCATGAACGCCATCGAACCAGAACGCGATGGGTATCCCGTTCATCGCGTAATGGAAATGGTCCGATCGGAAGAAGAAACGCTCTTCGTCTTTCGGGTCATCGTACTTGTAATTGTAATCGAGCTTCAGGAACGCGTTGTTCGTTTCTTTCGTCACGGCGCCGAGCGTACTGCTCATCATCTCCGAGCCGATGACGTAGATCTCGTTTGCCTTTGTAAGATTCTCATTGCAACGCTTTCCAGGCTGGTCGCACTTGATGACATTGTTGGGATCCAGGCTTCGGCCGATCATGTCGATGTTCAACTGGGCGATGACCTTCTTGATGTCGACCGTCGGAAACTTGTTGAAATACTCCGCGCCCCAAAGACCTTTCTCCTCACCAGCATGCCAAACCAGGAGAATCGAACGCTTCGGTCGAATTCTCGATTTCGAAAGAGCTTCGGCAATCGAAAGGACGGCAACTGTTCCCGAACCGTCGTCGTCGGCGCCGTTCCAGATCTTGTCCTCACCCGGCGCATTCGGATTTGTTCCGACGTGATCGTAATGCGCCCCGATCGCGACCATCTCGTTCTTCAAAACCGGGTCCGAGCCTTCCCATAAAGCAACTACGTTCTGTGTCCATCGGGAATCGCGTTTACCCATTGTCGTGATCGACACTGTCTTGTCGATCGTGAACGGCGTAGGTGAATCTTTGCCAGCAGACGCCCCGGCAAAGATCGTGTCGGCCACTGTATTCGAGATGAGAGCGACGGGCAGCTTTGACGCCTCCTCGGGCCGCTGCGGCCGAAGCTTTGTCGGAAACATGTTACCGCGCGAGAAGAATTGTCTTACCCTCGCCCACGACGATTGAACCTGTGGTGACCCGATGAGGAGCATTCCCGCCGCACCATTGTTCACTGCATAAGTTACGGGATCGGACCAGTCGGTTCCCTTCGTACCGCTCAGGTCAGTTTCCGTGACGCCCGCCGGAAGAGTTGTCAGTGTGGTCGGATTGGGGAAACCGTCGCCCATTAGAACAACGATCCTGCCCCGCACATCGACGCCTTTGTAAGCGTCGATGTTCTTCGATTTGACCACCCAACCATTTCCCGCGAAGACCATCAGCGCATTCGCGGACCCGTTCCCGGAGATCCTGAAAAAATCGCTATTCAGATTAAAGCTCCGGCCATCGATCTGAAGAATGTTGTTTGCCGGGTCGATCCCTTCGACTGTTATCTCCATCTTCTGGAAGAAAGTTCCGTTATCTCCTGCCGGTTTGAATCCCCAGCGGGACAGGTTCATCTTCAGGAACTCGGCCGTTACGTCCAACCCACGCGACGGAGTGTCACGACCCTCCATAGCGTCCGACGCAACGAAGTAGAGATAGCTTTTGAGCTGATCAGCGGTGATCGCCCCGGCCATCCTTCGTTCGGCCGGTGTTATCCGAATGGTCTGTGCGGCCGTCGAAAAGACGAGCGTCAACTCGAGTAGAAGTACGAATAGGGATTTTCTCATTTTCTCTCCGGAAAGTATGGATAAAGTACGAGTTGTTTACGTGAAACTGCAGAAATTGTTTCGCTCTCATGAGCCGACGACGGTGATGCCATTCTTGTTCGCAAGCGTAAGCATTTCGTCCCGGTCGAACATTAGCGTCTTGCCCGCGGTGATCGACAGGCATGTCGCACCGGCGGCGATCATGGTTTCGATCGTCGGCACACCGACAACGGGCACGTCGAATCGCATATCCTGGTCGGGCTTCGCGACCTTCACCACCGTCAATTTCCCATTTGCGAGTTCTCCCGCGCGGCGGATCGTCGCATCGGTACCTTCCATCGCCTCGATCGCCACGCAGGCCGTTGCGCGAACTACGATCGTTTGGCCGAGATCGAGACGAGCGATCTCTCCCGCGAGGTGCAAACCGTATTCGATATTGCAGCGTTCGATCTCGGTTGGGGCGCGCTTCGTCATGACACCGGTCCGTGCGAGATGATCCTGCACGAAATAAGTGGAATCGATCAGCTCGATCCCTTCCTTTGCGAGTTCGTCCGCGACCCCGCCAATGAGCGCATCAGTATTCCTCTTCGGAAGATTCCAAAGCATCTTCAGCATCCTCACGTCCGGGATCGCGCCGGAGAAGATCTGTACATGCTTTACCTGGCCGGCCATGATCGCCTTCGTTACGCCGTTCGATTTGAAATGCGAGATCATCTTGCCAAGCTGCCCGATACCGACCCAAAGTACGCCGTCCGCTACTTCATCAATGCGCTTATCTGTTTCTTCCCTGATCGCGACAACGGAAAGCGACGCGCCTTTTCGACGCGCACCGTCGACGACCAGAAAAGGGAATTGCCCGTTACCCGCGATAAGTCCGTATTTCATGTTCTGGGAATAAATTACTTGTACCTGCCCGTTACAACCATGTAACGCATGTCGGGTCCTTCGAAACCCATGTGGTAGGTGTTCAGGAAGACTGCGATGTGGTCCTGATAAAGATAAACGTACTGGACGCGGTAGCTCAAGGGACAGGCACGCGACGCCGGCAAACCAGCATCATTCTGCAAGACCTTTGTCGTATCGGCGTCCTTGTCCTTGAGTACGAGCTCAAACTTCTGGACCGGATCGTCGTTGTAGTCGCAGTCCTTGACGCCTTTTATCTCGGACGATCTCAGCACGAGGTCGTAGTCGCCCCGCCGGTACATCGAACCGACAATCTCGGCAAAGTTGATCGTCTGCTCATCGTGTTTCGCATCTCCATATGCATTGACGTCAGTGAGCAGTCGAGCGACCACAAGAGTGCCGGGGTTACGTTCAATTATTTTCAAACGCCGGAGCGCGGCGCCGGCCCCCAGCTTTGCTCTTGATCGAGCGAGACGTTCGGTGGCTGTTTCCGTGTCGATGCGGACCGTGACAGCCGGTGCCGCGTATGAGTTCTTCACAACGTCGACAAAGTAGATGTGCGAATACGGGAATCCTGAGCCATCCTGGACACCATACTCTTCGAACGCGAGATACTTCCCGTCCTTTGAAAAGCCGATAAAGTTCAGTGTGGCGAAATCGCCGGCCCGGATCGTTGTACAAAAAATGGAGAGAACAAGGACTAAAAAAGCCGTCATTTTCATACCATCATCGTAGTCTAATACGACAACAACGTGAAAAGACCGTACCGCGGAAAGTCAGAAAGAAGGAGGGTGGCAAGCTGTCCCGAAGCGATCAGCGATCGCGGATCCACGGGTCTCGTTACAGGGCTCTTCGCCGCACATACGAACTTTTCCGGAAACGCGGCGAAACGGTCCCTGGCCTCGGCGGGAACATTCTTCAGGAACCCCGTTCCGTTAAAAGAACGTTCAATAAGATCGCGGTTCGCCTCGCGCTGATATGGCCTGAAACGTTTGGTGACCTCACCCGACTCCTTGATGTCGACGTCGAGGATCTGAACGGATGTGCCGCAGGAGTAATCCAGGGCCGTGGTGTCGATGCTTTTTAGTTCGGCGCGTTTTTTAGTTCTCCAATAGACGCGACCGCGTCTTTGATCATAAACGATGCTCCACTGCGTAGAGTCTTTCTGTGCGACGTTCTCGAGGGTTTCGAACGCATAATCGACGGCGTCCTTTTCGGATCTTTGCTTTGTCTCGAACTCACGGCTCCGTGCGGCTGCCCGGCTGAATCGGTCAAGGGAGCTTTCGGTCGTCGCAGCACCCACCTTTTTCGCGTGCTCGATCGAACGCGTGTACGTGTCGTTCGTCAGCGTCGCGTACGGGAGCTTATCGCCGTAATGTGCAACCAATTTACCGTCCAGAAATTCGATCGTCGCGGTGTTTCCGTTCCGGTCATTTACCAGGTAGTGAAGCTTGACAGGCGAAGAGATGCGAACTGCTTCCGAATTCTTTACTACGTCTTCGGCGGTTGCTGCGGTATCCAGATTGAACTGTATCCATTCCAGCACATCGATCGCCGGACGCTCGTCTGCCGCCGGATACCGCGTGTCGTCCAACCACATCAATTCGATCACGAGACCTTCTTCATTCATGCCGCCCGATGGCGATTCCCACCCGTACTGATTGAACGTGACACTTCCGTGTTTCGATACCCATTTGGCCGGATTCGTCTCCTCTGAAGACATCTTTGAAACGCCTCGCTTGTTCAAAAAGATCATCCCGTCGCCGATCATCCAATCATAGTTCTTGCCGAAGATGACGTCGCTTTTGTTCTTCAGGCAAAAAGTGGTGCAGGCGTAAATGTCTGATAGCAAAAAGGAAGAAAGTAGGATGGAAGCAAGTAGGAAATGGAAGGCCCGTTTCATATTTGTCCTCGGATCATTGGTTTTGCAACTAGGTTGATGCAGGTGGCGTCAACCCAGTTGCATTTTGGACCGAAAGAAATCGGGCGGGTCTATTCTACGAAAGGCTGGATCTCGCCAGGCTTGCGAAGCATTTTATTAACCTCGTCAAGATGCATTTCCTCGAGCAGGATCATTTCGCGGGCGTATTCTTCCAGAGCGACGGATTTGCCTTCGGTGACCCGTAGCAGCTCGTAATAAGCCGCGAGCGTCGATCTTTCCTGATCGAGACTTTCACGGAGAATGTCGCCGATGTCGTGCTTGTGAGTTTCAAGCAGCGGACCGATCTTCAGACTCGGATGTCCGCCGAGCATGGTGACAAATTCACCGGCCTTATGCGCGTGAGCAAGGCTTTCGTCGCCATTACCCTTTAGCCAGGAAACGATCGGAATTCGGTTGTAGCCGAAGACCATCAAAGCATAGTGCGTGTACCGCACAACGCCGGCGAGCTCAAGCTCCATAATGCGGTTAAGGATCTCAATAGCGTTTTTGTTTTCGGTTTCGTTCATAACTTCTCCGGCACATTATAGGATTAATAATTAAGAACTTAATAATCACCTGCTGTATGCGTTCTGAGCAGATGCGTAGCCGTTCTCCACGAAAGTTAATTTTGTAATTTGGTAATTACTAATTTTGTAATGAAAGGCGTCACCCGATCTAACCGACCGCTACACCCGCCTCTGTCTGCTGGCGCGCGTGATAAGAGCTTCGCGTCAGCGGTGACGATTCGACGTGTTTGAATCCCATTGCTTCGCCGATCTTCTTCCACTCGGAGAACTCTTCGGGCGTGACGTAGCGTTCAACGGGCAGACGTTTTTCATAAGGTTGCAGATATTGGCCGATCGTCATTATGTCGCACGAAGCTTTCCGAAGATCGCGCATAAGATCCACGACCTCCTCGAATGTTTCGCCCAGACCGGCCATTATTCCGCTCTTTGTTAGCATTGGAGGAAACCGAGTGTCACGAAAATGCGCGGCTCGCGTCAGCAGTTCCATTGACTGTTCGTAGATCGCATCAGGTCGAACACGACGATATAGTCGTGCGATCGTTTCCGTGTTGTGATTGAGAACGTCGGGGCGTGCTCGGAGAACGTTGTTGAGCGCGTCTTCGTCGCCGTTAAAGTCGGGGATCAGGACCTCGACCTTGCAGTCCGGATTTAGCTCCCGAACCCTCAAGATCGTCTCCGCCCAGTGCATCGAGCCGCCATCCGGGAGATCGTCCCGGTTGACCGAGGTAATGACCGCGTGTTTGAGATCGAGGTGTTTGACCGCTTCGGCGACATGCTTCGGTTCTAGCGGATCAAGGTCCATCGGTTTTCCTTTGTTCACCGCGCAGAATCCACAATGCCGCGTACATGTGTCGCCGCCAAGCATGAACGTCGCAGTTTTGTCGGTCCAACACTCGAAGATGTTCGGGCATTTCGCTTCCTGACAAACCGTATGAAGATTCAAGCCGCTGATCAGGTCCAGGACGGCATTCTGATTACGCGGGTCCCCAAGCTTGATCTTCAGCCATTCGGGCTTTTTCAAGCGCTCGCGGTTCTTCCGGTTCAGGAACTTCTGGACTAAGACTTTTTCCTCGATCATAACGGCAATTTAATTCTAGCACCCGAAATCCGGTCTATCGAGTGGAGCGAGTCGTCGAGTCTTTCGTGTCGCTTCGTATGGTTCGTGGTTGTCGCTCGATAAAGGCGAAGAGCCTTCGTTGAGATCTAAAACCTAACCACGAAACGTCACGAATTTTCGAAAGGTCTTCCCTTGAAGGGGCGCTAAACAGAAAAGACTCTGCCCGCCAATTACGCGAATGGGCGCGAATGAGAAAAGCTATCCTCGTTCACGCCTATTCGTGTTCCCGGGCAAAGTCTTTGTCTTTCGCTCCCTTTCGCGGGGAAAACTCTTATCCGCGTATTTCGTGAACGAACCGTAAGCTCAGGCTCGCGCTCCGCCCGCGGTGCTTTGGAGTCTTGAGCTCACCGCATCCCAATCGATGTTCGAGAAAAATGCTTCGATGTACTTCGGGCGATCCGCCGGAGCGTAATCGCGGATGAACGCATGCTCCCATACATCCATGATCAAGATCGGTGTGTAGCCGGCCACATTACCCGTCTCATGCAGGTTGATCCAGTGGTTCGAGATCGCACCGTTGGAGGGATCCTGGTACGTCGCTGCCCAACCGACTCCCCGCATCTTTCCGGTGGCGACGAAGTCCGCCTTCCAGACGTCGTAACTGCCAAAGTTTTCCTCAGCCGCTTTCGCGAACGCAGAGTCTTTGTTCGGATCACCGGTGCCCTGCTTCTTCATGTTGGCGAAGTAGTATTCGTGCAGGACCATGCCGTTGTACTCAAATCCGTAGCGGCGACGCAGTTCGGAGAACGCAGCCGTTTTCGTCGAATCGAGCTGGCCCCCGCCGATCAACTCGTTTATCTGCTCGTTAAGCAGGTTAGTGTTCGTCACATAACCCTCGTAAAGCTTGAAGTGCATCGCCAGCGTCTCATCGGAGATGCCGGTCAATCCGCTTAGATCGAACGATTTCGCTTTATAGACTGTATTCAAACCCATCTTTTTTCTCCTTTATCTTTCTAGTTCGCCCTACATGATTATCGCATTACGTTTGGAGCGTTGTTCAGAGTGTGCGATCTATCGCGTTTGGTTCAGAGTGCGCGATTTATCGCGTTTGGTTCAGAGTGCGCGATTTATCGCGCTTGACATTGCACCTGACGCCCGCAGAACCCTCCTGGAAACGCGATAAATCGCGCACTCTGAACGATCCCGCACACTGAACAAAATCCCCCACTCTGAACGAAATCCCCCACTCTGAACGAAATCTCGCACTCTGAACCTAAGGTGTTGTCTCTTCCACAGGTCTTGGTCCGGCGTCTATGCCCTTCACACTTGCTTGATTTATGACGCGCACTTGCATGTCATCGATCACACGGATCTGGCATGACAGGCGAGTATGGTCGCCGAGATCGGTCTTTGTTGCCAGAATCGCTTTCTCGGCTTCGCCTATAGGACCCGGGTCGCCGCTCACTATCTCGACGCGGCAAGTCGTGCAACGGGCGTTCCCGCCGCAGCGGTGCAGTATATCGATACCGCTGTCCTCGAGCGCGAGTACCAGCTTCCGACCTTTTTCGGTCTCAACGGACACCTTTCCATTGGCCGTCTCGGCCATAATTATGTGCATCAGGAAATCTCCCAAGTATTGTTTATCTAGAATTTGTCACAACGGATTAGCCAACGCAAGTGGTTATTTTCCAATGCTGACTTTCTTGCCGTTCGCGTCGATGGCTACGAATATGACCTCAGCCTCGGTGACCTTCACGACGACGCCGGGCGTTCCGAAACGCTCCGCCTCGACATCGACGTGGACCGTTATCGAGGTGTTACCGACCTTTACCGTCCTCGCGTAAAAGCTCACTAGGTCGCCGATATAGACGGGCTCGTGGAAGATCACCTCTTTCATGGCAACGGTTACGAATCGATTGTGCTTCGTGTGCCTGATCGACTCGACTCCGCCCGCGACGTCGATGTAGCTAAGGATGATACCGCCGAAGACCGTGCCGTGTGCATTCGTGTCCCGCGGCATCATGGTCAGACGTATTGCGGCGTCTCGATCTCCAGTTGATTGTAGTTCCATATGTTACTTTGCGGCACGAGTCAGAGCCGGTAGCATAGCGACCGAGCGCCCCGATTGTGGATTGCGGAACGCGAAACTCGCATGCCACCTAGCGACGAATCACACTTAACATCACGAAAATCCCAAATCCGCATTCCGAAATCCGCAATCGGGTCGTCCGGTCGCTACTGGTCCCGAGTCTGACCTCGGGTTATATGCTCTGGCCAAGGGACTCCAGCTGTCGCACCGTCCAGCTCTTGATCGTCTCGCGTAACTCGTCCAGGTGGTCGTCGAAAAAATGGCCGCAGTTCTCGAACACCGTAAGCTTCGCGTCAGCATACGGCGAGACCAGATCGTAGAGCTTTTGAACGTTCTCGACCGACCCGAACTCGTCCTTATCACCGTGCACGAAAAGTATCGGCTTTCGGAGTGCTGCCAAAAAATCGTAATCGTCGTACTTATCGACCGGAGTCCCGATGCTGATCAGACGGACAACGCGGTCGTCGGCGAGACCGACTTCCATACCCGTTCGCGAACCGAATGAGAATCCTGCAAGCGTGATCGGCTGATCGGGATATTCCTTTGCCAGGTAATCGAGGGCGTCGCGAACGTCCTCGCGGCCGCCCGCCACATCTTTATGTTCGCCGGTCGATGCACCGACGCCGCGAAAGTTAAAGCGCAGCGTTACAAGACCTGCATCAAGCAAGCCGGCCGCCGCACGAAAAACCACTTTGTTATGCATCGTGCCGCCGCCAAGCGGGTGCGGATGGCAGACGAGACCGATCCCTTTTGGGTCGCCGGTGGGCTCTTTCAGTATCGCTTCAAGCCGTCCGTGGGAGGCGGGTATGAAGAGGTTTCCTTTGGGGTACATTGTTAAGTGATTGATTTTAGGTTCTGGTTGGTTGATTCGCAAACAAACCTTTTTTCTTACTCTTGTTCCTGTGCTTGGTGTGCTTTGTGGCTCCCGCGTTGTCCGAGTTGAACCACTATGTAACAAAGCGCACGAGCAAGAGAACGAAATGAATATTCGAACTGTAAGATTCGTGCGCTTGCAGCGCCACTCCCACTCGAACCTTAGAAGCCGTCGGCCTTTTATGATACTTTTTCAATGAATTCACGCTTGTCCACGGGCTTCAATAAATGGAAGAAATCTTACCCCAGGCTTCATCGCAGCCAGAGAAAACAAAGATCACTTGGAGACAGTATCTCGAGACTGAGGCCGCGACGCGCGTGGTCTATCTCGTGTTCGGCCTGATCGCGATAGCACTCGTGATGTCGTTCCTGCAGTTTCGCACTGAGGCGATATGCTGCGGCGACTGGGATGGCTACTATCACATTCGCTGGAGCCAGCTTTTGTGGGAAAGCTTCTCGCAAGGAAAGTGGCTTCCGACATTTGAATGGCTGCCGCTGACGGTGCTCAACCCGCAGGATTACAACGACCATCATTTCCTCTTCCACCTTCTCCAGATACCGTTCCTCTGGTTCTTCGAACCAGTGACGGCGGCGAAGATCGCGACGATCGTCTTTGCGAGCCTCGCAGTATTCTCGGTTTACTGGCTGCTTTATCGTTATAACGTCGATTACCTGCTCATTTGGCTCGCTGCGATCCTCACATGCGCGAACATGTTCTACTACCGCATGAACATGGCGAAGGCCCCGCCGCTGACGATCATCATCACCATTGTCGGGATCTATCTGCTGTTCGAGCGAAAGTACGTCTGGCTGCTTCCGCTGATGTTCGCATTCGTCTGGACATACAGTTTGTTCCCACTACTGTTCATCGCTGCGCTGATCTGGGCGGTAATAATCGCCTGGAACGAACGAAAAGTGGAATGGCAGCCGGTGGCTTATACGTTTGCCGGAATGATCGCGGGCAACATCATCAACCCCTACTTCCCAAATAACCTCAAGCTCTTCTGGGAACACGCGTACACCAAGATCAAGATCGGAAGTGATTTCGCAGTCGCGGTCGGTGGCGAATGGTACCCGTATAGTGGTATGGAGCTGCTCACGCATTTCCCCATCGCGATGATCGCGATGCTCATCGGTTATGTGCTGTTCATGCCGCGGAACGGAAAACTTCCCGAGAAGGCGACGTTCTTTCTGATGTTCGTCACGATCCTCCTTGCCGCGCAGTTTCGTTCGAAGCGCTTCGCCGAGTATTTCCCGCCGTTCGCCATTCTGTTTGCGGCGTTCAGCATCCAGGCTTTCAGAATGCCGAGGGCTGCTGAATTGCCCGAAGATTTCAAACGTGATATCGAGCCGTACCTTGACGTCGCGAAAATGAACCGCGATCAGGTGCGCCGCAATAATATTCGGCTCGCATCCGCAACGGTGGTCGGCGTATTGTTGACGGTCTTTTTCGTACTCAATACCAAGGGTCTGCATGTGCTTGGGTTCGATCAGGAAGGACTCGCCGAGACGATCGCGGCGAATGACGCCGACTCCAGATACCGCCGCGCGATGGCGTGGGCGACCGGCGTCGATGCGACCGGAACCGAGAACATCCCGGCCGGCAAGCGGATCTTCAATTGTAACTGGGACGATTTTCCGAAGCTTTTCTTTCTGAACACAAAACACTCATATGTGTACGGGCTGGACCCGAATTATTTGTATTCGGAGAACCCCGAGCTCTACAAACTTCTTCAGGACATAACGAGCGGGAAAACAGACGAAGCGGCGCCCCTGATACGCGAGCGGTTCGGTGCTGACTACGTTTTTGCGGATGCGAAAGAGAACGAGGAAATGATCGCTAAGCTTCTCGAAAGCGGCTGGGTCGACATTGTATATGAGGACGACGAGGCGAGGATCTTGAAGATCCGTGATGTAAAAGGTGATCCGCCAAAGGAAGCGGTTGAGGCTGAGCCCGAGACCGACGAAGAAAAGCGGATCCTGGACGAAGAAGAAGATGCGGCGAACACGAACGCTAACACGAACGCCGAGGATCTGGAAAATCAATGAAACCGACGCTGATGTTATTTTTTGCCGCAATTGTCGTCACCGCGTGTGGACCTAATCAGCGGATCCTGAATTCGGCAAACGAGAATCGCCCGTCGCCGGTGCCGACCGTCGACGCGAATTCGACGCCTGCCGCGAGGACTTTCGAACAGGACCTCGAGGCAATGCGCACCGCCGATTTCAATTTCATCTACGTTTTTCGGCGAAAGGATGGTGGTGTTCTTGACGCCGATGACCGAGCGTTCATCGGCCGTAACACTCCGGCCGAGATGAACCGCCGGACCCTCTCGGACGGCGGCAAAGCCGTAATGATCGGTTCGAACTTTCGTCTGCCGGACGACAATCTGAGTGTATTCAAAGAGCGATTCTTGTTCGAGGATTATTCAAAGGCAGGGGGTTGATCAAGTAGAGAACGGACAAGGGGAGCAGACCCGAGGGAAGGGACAAGGAACTTTCGAAACATGGCCGACGATAAAGACACTAAGCCCGAGCTGTCCGAAGAGAAAAAGACAGAGCTTTCGAACGAGAACATCCTAGGAGAAAAATCCGACGAGATTCAGCGTGTCTCGCTCGTATCGTCGTCGCCTTCGGCGCGTTCCATTGTGCGGGTTGTCGTGATAGTACTTTTGCTTCTTGCGGTCAAGGATTTTCTCGGCATCGTCCTCACCTCGCTCACTTATCTATTCTTCATGATCGTGCTGGCGATCTTTTTCGCGTACCTTATCAACCCGCTTGTGGAACTGATCCGAAAGCCGTTTGAGGGAAGCTACCCAATGCTAATGCCGCGGTCTCTGGCGATCGCGATCTCCTTCCTGCTCGTTTTTTCAGCGATCGGTATTGGTGCGTATTATCTTGCACCCGGCGTCTCGCGACAGGCACGGACATTTGTTGAGAACATTCCCGAGTACACCACGTCGGTGCAATCGGCTATCACGGATATCAACCGGCGGCTCGACCGCATGCGGATCGCGGAAAATGTCCAGACCCAGATCAACGAAAGGATAAATCTGTTTCTCGAAACCGTCGGCACGCTTGTGACCACTATCCTGGGTCTTGGTGCCATCTATGCCGTCACTTATCTGCCGTGGCTTGTACTCGTGCCAATCCTCGCCTTTTTCTTTTTGAAGGACGCACATCTGTTCAAGGTCGCACTCCTGCGCGTAGTGCCGGTGGGCGACTGGCGATCGCGCATCGAGTCGGTGATGGCCGACGTCAACAGCACGCTGAAGGCCTACACCCGGGCGCAGTTGATCTCGTGCCTGCTGATCGGCACCATATGTACCATCGGGTTCTACCTCCTTGGAAATGATTACGCATTGATTCTCGGCATTATGGCTGCGGTGCTGGAACTTATCCCGCTACTGGGGCCGCTGACGATCGGTATCCTTGCGACCGTGGTCAGCAGTCTGGAATCGGGGTGGCAGTCGCTTTGGACCGCGATATTCCTGATCTGCCTCCGTATCTTTCACGATTACTTCACGTATCCGCGTATCATCCGGGAGGGAATTCACCTACACCCGCTGGCGGTCATACTGTCGGTACTGGCCGGCGAGCAGGTTGCCGGGATCCCCGGCGTTTTCATCGCTATTCCGCTGATCGCCTTACTGACGGTGCTGTACAAACACATTCTCGAGCACACTGCCAGCCGCGGACTCTTCACCGGTCTGCTCGAGCCGAAAGAAAACAAGGAGCTCGCGCAAGAACAGTAGTGATGTCACCGTTTGCCTGGCTCATCGTCTTCTTCTTTATTCTTCTTTTTCTCTGCGTGTTGGTCTATGTCCTGGTCGTGCGGGCATTTTACTGGGGCGACAAAAAAGACCCGCCAACTAAGAAGAAGTGACTAGCTTACGAAAACCCGCCGGATCATCAAGACCGACTTCAATATCTACGACGTAGCAGGGCAGTTCGAAGGCCAGCTCAAAAAGTTTGACTGCGTCTTTTGCCGTCGTCAGAAACACGTCGGCCTGTGCCGCCCGGGCCTTTGTCTCAAGCATGGAAATGTCGGAGCGGGTGTAATAATGATGGTCGGGAAAGACGTGCGTTACCGAGACATCTAATTTGTCCGGCGATGCGATCGATAGTTGACCGAAGAAAGCCTCAGGATTCCCCAATGCGCAAAATGCAAGAGCCCGTAATCGATCCCCTCCACGAGGAGTCAGTTCTCGCCAGCTTTGCTCCTCCTCATTAACTTCGAATTCGCGCAACGATCGAAATCCGGAAATTTGAGTTCTCGCTATGAAAACTCGTGCATTCGGGCTATTCGCTTGTATCTCCTTCGTGACCTCGTCGACTGATTCCTTCAAATCCTCCAGCTCGAGACTGATCCGTTGGTTTTGCATGGCCGCATAGGTTTCGTCTTTCATACGAATGTCCGCATCCGAAAGATAGTGCCAGACAAAATGGGGCAAATACCGAGACACCCCGCGCATTAGCAGGTGATCAGTTTTGAGGCGTTGCGCTTCGCGATACCATTCATCCAAATCGGCTTTGCTTCTGGGGACGAATTTGACGAGTCTCGTAAACGCATCAACAAACCGGTTGATCTGAATATTCAAAACGTCGGAACGGGTGATAACGATCGCATCGGCTCGTGCAAGATTTCTCAGTGGCTCCCGCAGATCACCTGCCGGCAAAACACGTCCCCCGCCAAAGGGATTCATAGCGTCGATGCAAACGATGTCGAGATCGCGTTTGGCGCGTCGATGCTGGAATCCGTCATCGAGAACAAAGGCGGTGATGCGGAGTTTGTCTTTTGCCCAAGCCGCAGCCGATACGCGGTTCGCATCGGCAACGACGGCAACTTTGCCAAGTAGTCTCTGACCCATCTCGACCGGTTCGTCTCCGCCTTTGTGGGCGTCGACAAGAACTTTATCGCCGTCCGAAACGAGCACCCGCAGCCGGGCATTCTCCCGACCGTATCCGCGTGTGAGAATGCAAACCTTTTCTCCGGCGTCCGCGAGTAGTTCAGCGACGTGCACGACAAGGGGCGTCTTGCCGGTTCCGCCGGTCGTAATGTTGCCGATGCTAATCGTCCGCGCCCCCAGAGGGTAAGTCCGAAACACCCCACGGTCGTACATGGAGTTTCTGAGTTCAGCTATCTTTCCGTAAAGCCAGCCGGCGAAAGGAAGCATAGGTTTCTTAACTGTGAACTATGAACTATGAGCTATGAGCGATGAGCTATGAACTGTGAGACTAGGGATAAGAAGCTCCCCTCCTTCTAAAGGAGGGGTGCCGAGGCTTTGCGAGGCGGGGTGGTAAATCAGCCGACAGGCTGAAAAACACGCTTAGGCATGAATCGCTTTCGACCTATCGGTCGATTTACCACCCCGTCATCTGCCTTTCGGCAGATGACTTCCCCTCCTTTAGAAGGAGGAGAGCTTTTTGTCGGCCTCATCCCTCGTCTCACAGTTCATAGCTCATAGTTCGAGAAAATTTCGCAGCATCGTTTTCCCGTGTTCGGTCAGGATCGATTCTGGATGAAACTGAACGCCCTCAACCGGAAGTTCACGATGACGCATAGCCATGATCAGGCCGTCGGGTGATTCCGCTGAGATCTCAAGACACCCGGGAAGCGACGATCGGTCAACGATCAGGGAGTGGTATCGTCCGGCGTTGAACTCGCCCTCGATACCTTCGAATATTGTCCTGCCATCGTGTCGAACCTCGACCGGCTTGCCATGAACGGGTTCGGGTGCACGTATAACGTTTCCGCCGAAGTGCTGGCCTATGGCCTGATGACCTAGGCATACGCCGAGTATTGGCAAACGCTCTGCGAAACGCGCGACCACCTCAAGCGAGATCCCGGCCGCATTCGGCGTACCCGGTCCCGGCGATATCAGAATTCGCTCCGGCCGCAACTCGCTGTCGATCTCATCCACCGTTACCTCGTCGTTCCGCACGACGCGCATTTCGGCCCCAAGCTCGCCGAGATACTGGACGAGGTTATAGGTAAACGAGTCGTAATTATCGACCACGAGGAGCATGAGAAACGTTCGCGTTTCGAACGAAATCAATCTATCATAACTCGACATTCACGGAGGCATCCCTATGTTTCGCAGCCCTATTCTCATTGCCACGTTAGTACTTTCGAGCGCCGTGTTCGCCCAGCAAACTGTCGAAAAGAACGCGACCGAACCGAACGACAAGCTTCGAAAAGACGCCGTCGTGTTTCTGCGGGAGACCTTGACCGACGTCAACGGCATGCGCTCACTGGAGAATCGGATCAGTTTCGCGGCGGAGCTCGCCGGGTTGATGTGGTTTTATGATGAACGCGAGGCGCGGGCCATGTACACAGGCGTCATCGGTGATTTCAAGGATCTTATCCGCAAATACGACTCCCAGATGAATGAGCTGGGAGTGACCCTCAAAGATGAGGAGAGCGGCAGCCGTTTCCCCTCATTCTTGATCGAGCCGACCGACGGATCGCGACTGTTGAGAAAATTCACTACCGCAATGGGAGTGCGTCAGCAGATCGCCCTGAGTATCGCGGAGCACGACGCTGACCTAGCATTCACGTTCTACAACGACAGTCTGCTGGCGATCGCAAATCCCGAGCTGCGCGCACAGGCATCGGATCGTGATGATCATTTCGTGTTTCAGCTCCTCGGTGAGCTTGCCGAAACCGATCCCGGGAAGGCCGTTCACTACGGG
>DASUSJ010000228.1:0-21725 GCA_036375155.1 Pyrinomonadaceae bacterium | reverse complement strand
CGAACAGCTTGCTTGTACCGTGGCGAGCTTTCTCGACGATCTCCTTGCTCCCGACCATCAGGCCAGCCGTCAAGTCACTGTGACCGCCAAGATATTTCGTTGCACTGTGTATAGAAACGTCCACGCCCAGCCCAATTGGCCTCTGATTGTACGGCGTCGCGAAGGTGTTGTCCGCGATCGTTGTGACGCCAAGCTCTTTTGCAATATCAACTACAGCAGGTATATCCGTGATCTGGACCAGTGGATTTGAGGGCGTCTCGATCCAGAAAACCTTTGTGCTATCCCTCGCCCCAGCTCGATAATTCGCCGGATCCGTCGCGTCGATGAACGAAGTCTCGATCCCGAAGTCCGACAAGTAGTGAAATAGGTTCACTGCGGTCGAGTACATGGATTCGGGTGCGACAATGTGGTCGCCTGGCTTGGCGAAAGTAAAGATCGATCCGGTAATCGCAGCCATGCCCGAGGCAAACGCCAGCGAGCTTTCACCCCCTTCGAGCTCTGCACCCGCCCGTTCCAGCGCGTCCTGCGTCGGATTCCCAAGTCGTCCGTAAAAATAGCCAGGCTTTTCGTAATTATGGATCGCGACGCCCTCATCGGCGTCACTGAATGCATAGATCGAAGCCGGATAAATGGGCACAGAAACGGCCCCATGGTGCTCTGATCGGTCCTCACCGGCGTGTACGGCGAGAGTATGAAATGATTTTTCGTCCATAGATTTACTGGAGTACACGAAAGTTTCCCTAATGGTAGACCTTCAGATGAAATTTCGCCAAAAGCCGGGAAAAGTAAGGCGGTGCTGACAACGAAGGCGTGTTGCCCATCTGGCATTCCCGCAATATATATGCGATAACGAATATGTTTCTAATTATATATGCGGCAATGTGCATATATATGGCGACAGTGCCGAGTATTATGTGGTATTGTCTCGATATGAAGACTGAAAGTTCTCTGACCAGCACCGCGGCCTTGTTCCTGGCACTTGGCGACACGACTCGCTTACGGCTTCTTAACCTAATGCGCGACCGGGAAGTTTGTGTGAGTTCGTTCACCACTGTCCTTGGACACAGCCAGCCTCTTGTATCGCGCCATTTGGCGTATTTGAGAAACGCCGGTGTCGTCGAGGCGCGCCGCGATGGAAAGTGGATGCACTACAGCATCTCTAACCAACTCGACGATAATACCCGCCGTCTTGTAACCGAGCTCTTCAAATGGATGGAAGGTCAGCCGGAGCTGAATGAGGAGAAGACGAAGTATTACGCTTCACTCGGGCTCTCCGAACGGGCCGGGAAAACCCCTGCGAACAGGATCAGATCCGTTTCGCCGAAAGAAGATCCGATCGAGGAACGGCAATACCGGGTCGATGCGTATGAACCCGCCGGCGAAGTCGAAAATGACTTCGTTCCGGCCAGTCACAACGAGCTCGAAGATTTCTTGCTCTGATCACGAACATGGTCCGGATACGGACAATGGCGGCACCCGCTGCCGCAACAAAATCCTCTCCGAGATAAGAAACCTTCCGTGAGAACCATGAGCCCGTTTTCCATGTAGTAGTCGACATTCTCCACGAGTTTCGTCTGCAGCTCCCGCTCATCACCGCGCCTGTAGCTCGCCAGGAATTCTTTATTACCCTCGGCACCTTCGATCGGAGATTCGATAGTTCCGATAACCTTTAAACCCACTCTTGACGCGAAAGAGTTTACTTCGCTTACGACGCGCTCGTGCTTTTCGGGCTCGCGTACGATTCCGCCTTTTCCCACCTCGCCCTTGCCAACTTCGAATTGAGGTTTGATGAGTACCACCATTCGGCCGTTATCCCGGAGCAGATCTTGCAGAGCGGGAAGGATCTTCGTTACCGAAATAAATGACACATCCATCACGATCAGATCGAATTTCGTGGCGAAATCCGAAGGCCGCAAGGCACGAGCATTAACGTTTTCGCGAACCTCCACCCGCGGGTCGGTCCGAAGTTTCCAGGCCAGCTGATTGGTACCGACGTCTATCGCCGTAACCGACGCCGCACCGTGTTGCAAAAGACAATCTGTAAAGCCTCCGGTTGACGAGCCCACGTCGAGACATACATAACCCGACGGAACAATACCGAAGTGATGTAAGGCGGCCTCGAGCTTCAATCCCCCGCGGCTGACGTAGCGGGATTCAGCAGCCTGACCTTTGATACGGATCGGCGCTTCACACGAAAATAATTCGGATGCTTTATCGACACGCTTATCGTCGACAAGAACGACACCTGCCATGATCATGGCTTGCGCCTTCGAGCGCGAATCCGCAAATCCCTGGTCGGTTAGCAGCTTGTCGATGCGTTCTTTTTTTATCATCCAAAAAGTAGCCGGGCTCTACCGAAATGTAGAATTTCTAATTCCAGTGCTGATTTGATAAACGGTTACTCGATGCTATTTTAACCTACGCCTGCGCAGTTGTAAGTTATGGAAGGATCGTCACGGTTCACAACGTTCGCCAAGTTCGCATGGTTCACACTTGCGTACAACATTTTGGTCATCCTATGGGGAGTTTTCTTGCGAGCGTCGAAATCGGGCGACGGATGCGGACAACACTGGCTCACCTGTCATGGCGAGGTCATCCCGTCCGCTCCCGAGCTAAAGACGATCATCGAATTTTCGCACCGGTTGACGACCGGGCCCGCGTTTATCTTCGTCCTCATTCTATTAATTTGGGCGTTCCGCCGGTTTGAAAAGGGCCACCCCATTCGTCTCACAGCAGCTCTTTCATTCGTCTTTATCATCACTGAGGTACTTGTCGGAGCCGGTCTGGTCCTGACCGGCAATACCGCCGAAGCGTTGACCGCCGCACGCCCGTTCTGGGCGGTCGGCCATTTGATAAATACCTTCGCATTACTAGCGTTCCTGACACTTACCGCCTGGCATGCCGACGGTCCGCGTAAACGTTTCGCGAATCGATCCCCTAAGGCTGTAGCCCTGATCGTTGTCGGCGCGATCGCGATATTGCTCGTCGGAACTAGTGGCTCGGTGGCCGCGCTCGGCAGCATGCTTTTTCCATCCGAGTCACTTGTCGAAGGGATCTCTAAAGATTTTTCGGCGGCTTCGAATATACTGATCCGTCTACGGCTCAGCCACCCGATCCTGTCGATCTTGACTAGTGTTTATTTGTTGTTTGTTGCCGGTTGGTTGAAAGCCCAGTCAGCCCCCGATGCTAAGGTCGCACGCTGGTCGAATATACTTTCGATCGTCGTGATAGTTCAGGTGGCGTTCGGAGCGGCCACCCTTTTGACGCTCGCGCCGATCATAATGCAGGTCGGCCACCTGTTGCTTGCCGACATTCTCTGGATATCTTCTGTCCTGCTTGCCGCGAATTTTCTTTCGAAACCTGACGTCTCTTAGCCCGCGGAGATGGACTCGAGCGCAGCCTGCAGCTCGATCCGCTTTTCTTCTATTCTCCGGTCACCTGCTTCAGGTTCGACGTAGATCGGCGCCGCGTAGATTAAACGGGCGCGGGTGAACGGTTTCGGTATCTGCAATTTGTCCCAACTGTTTATCGTCCAGAATCGATCTGCCTCAACTGTAAAAGGCAGTAAAGGATTTCCCGTTTTCTTTGCGAGCAGGACGGCTCCTTTCTTCACTATGTATCGCGGCCCGCGTGGACCGTCTACCGTAAATGCCATCGCCATACCGTCACGCATTCGTCTGATCATCTCGACCAGTGCCCTTACGCCGCCACGGGTTGATGAGCCACGTATTGTCCCGAAACCGAGGCGCTTCAGAAACCGTGCGATATACTCACCGTCAAGGCTTTGTGAGGTTATCACGACTATCTTTCGATGCCGAAGGTAATACGTTCCGGCAAAGATCCTGTTGTGCCAAACGCAATAGATCGGTAGCTTTGCGGCGGAACCAACAGTCTGCAGATTGTCGATCCCCTCCACCTTCCAGCGGATCGTCCACCCGATAATGCTAATGGCAAGAAAAAAAACGATGTCCGCCAGCCGGATCAAAAGCCGCTGGCTCCAGGAATACTTTTCAAGCGAGTCAAACTCGTAGACTTTAGCGATTTCAACGGCCACGGATAGGAAATAAGTAGCAAGTCAGGTTATTATTTGCAACAACGTCGATTTACCTAGCGTAATCGATTTTTGGCGGCATCCCGCTATATGCAGAGAAGAATCCTGATCATTGACGACCATGACGACCTCGCAAGTGCACTCGAAGAAGTATTCACCGCGGTTGGCCATTCAGTTGTAACTTCCAAGTCAAGAATAGACGCGCTTGATATTGCAAATCTCGAGCAGTTCGATCTCGTTATCACCGATCTCGATGTCCAGTCGACCCGAAATCAGATCCTGAACGGCAACGGCTCGGGCACCGAGTCAGCGCTCGAGCACATTAAGGCTTTCAAGGTTTCGGCTGCGAATTTCACCCGCAGTGAGTTTGATGAAAGCGAACTGAAGGAGATCGTCGCAACCGTTCTGGATTACAAAGCGCGGCATATCGACAAAAAGGAATCTCTGCAGAAACTTCACGAGCTTATCGAATTCGAGGTTCCAAGCGCGCTTTCGTTAATGCACATAATCCTCGAGTATCTGATGAAGCGGGTCGAAAAACTAGGTGTGGTGAAAGCCGAACAGTCGAACCTCTTTGTCGCTTTAGATGAAGCCTTTGTAAACGCGGTCAAGCACGGTAACAAGTTCGATACTAAGAAGCTGGTTCGCATTACATCGGAGGTTTCCGGAGAAGAGGCCCGCTTCACGATCGAGGACGAGGGCGAGGGCTTCGATGTGAATTCGATACCGGACCCGCTCGATCCCGAGAACCTTTTCAAAACTTCCGGCCGTGGCGTCTTGTTCATCTACAACATCATGGACGAGGTGAAGTACAACGAGCGCGGAAACCGCCTCACGATGATAAAACGCTCTGACGCCGAGCGTACTGCCTGATCTTCTCCAACTGGCATCACTCCAAGTTATTCCCTCCGACTACCTATCCTTGATTGGCCAACCGTGGTTATCTAGAATTTACTCAAATGAAAGTAACGATCGGTCAGATCAATTCCACTAACGGCGATCTTGCGGGTAATGTCAAAAAAATAATTTCAGCGATTGAAAAGGCGAGGTCGGACGGATCTGATCTGATCGTTTTCCCGGAAGTGGTGACTCACGGCTATACCTCCCAGGATTGGTTCCAGGATCCCGACATAATCGAGCATTCGCTTGACCCGCTGAAGGAGGTCATTCCTACGACGACCGGCATTACGGCGATTGTCGGCACGATCCGGCCGAACGAGTCGGGTGACGGTCGGAGACTTTACAACTGCGCGGCGGTTATCCACGACGGCGAGTTGCTTGGCTTCGCAGACAAAACCCTGCTTCCGGAATACGACGTTTTTGATGATCCGCGTTATTTCGAACCGAACGATACGCGTCGTTTGTTCGAGGTAAATGGTGTGAAGCTCGGTGTGGTCGTTTGCGAAGATTTCTGGAACGACAAAACGTTTTGGAGAGACCGACTTTATGACCGCGATCCCGCGGACGAGGTCATCGAGATGGGAGCGGACGTGGTCGTTTCGATCAACGCATCGCCTTACAACAAAGGAAAGATAAAGCTGCGCTGCGATATGGTCGCACACCGCGCCAAGGCGCAACAGGTGCCGATCGTTTTTGTGAACCTTGTCGGTGGTAATGACGGCATCATCTTCGATGGCGCGAGCCTCATAGCCGACCAGGAAGGCGACATCATCTTACAGGCCGCGGCGTTCGAAGAGTTTGTCGAAACTGTCGAGCTGGATGTTGGACGGCCGGACGCTCGAGGCATTACCGGCGGAGAATGCGAAGCGATTCGCGATGCGCTTGTGCTCGGGATCCGTGACTATGCGCAAAAGAACGGATTCAAACGCGCGGTGCTCGGCCTTTCGGGTGGCATCGATTCATCGCTTGTCGCCGCCCTTGCTGCGGAGGCGATAGGGCCGGAGAACCTTTTGTGCGTGATGATGCCGTCGCCGTTCTCATCCGAAGGCAGCATCAAGGATTCCGAGGAGCTTGTTGCGAATCTCGGATGCGAAAGCCGTATCGAACCGATCTCCGACGCGTTCGAAGTTCTGCTCCGCCAGATGGATCTTCACAAGCCGACAAAGGGCGGTGAAAGCTTGGCTGCAGAAAACATGCAATCGCGCCTTCGCGGGGTGATCCTCATGGCGATATCGAATGCCGAAGGACGCTTGTTACTCTCAACCGGCAATAAGTCAGAGCTCGCGGTCGGTTACTGCACGCTTTACGGCGATACAAACGGCGGTCTTGCCGTCCTCGGCGATGTATTAAAGACCGAAGTCTGGGAGATCGCGAGAGAGATAAACCGTTCTGCGGGACGCGAAATAATACCGAACAAGATCATCGACAAAAAGCCTTCAGCCGAGCTTGCTCCGAACCAGTTCGATCAGGACAGTTTGCCGCCGTACGAGTTGATGGATCCTATCCTCGAGCGTTACTTCGAGCGCAAACTTTCGCCTGCGGAGATAATCGCCGAGGGAAACGATGCGGAACTTGTGTACGCGATCTTGAACAAGGTCGAGAACCCGGCAAACGAATTCAAACGCCAGCAGCTTCCGCCATCGTTGATAATCTCAAAAAACGCAATCGGCGTCGGCCGCCGCCGCCCAATCACGCACAAGTACCGCCGAGCATCTAAATGATGGCCTTGCGCACCTAATTTCAAAAACATACCGGAGGAAAATCGAATGAAAGCTCTTTTTGCAGCCCTAGGCCTTGTGTGCGCCTTGTCCGTTAGCCTTTATGCTCAGCTCCAACCCGAGCGGCGAGTGATCGAAGTCTCAGGTTCCGCCGAACGGTGGATCACTCCCGACGAATTTACGTTCAAGATCACGCTCCGCGAACGGCTGGAGAACAAGCAAAAGATTACGATCGAGCATCAGGAAGCGGCGCTGCGGAACGAGCTGTCCGCGATCGGTGTCGAGGTTGCCCAGGACCTATCGATCTTTGACATTTCGTCGACGTATTTTCGCCAAAGAAAAGTGCGCGACGTTCTGGGGTCGAAAGCGTACCGCTTAAAGCTTCGGGACCTTAACAAGATCGCACGACTCCAGGAGATCTCTGATCGACTGAATGTGGCCAATCTTGACCTTATCGAATCTGAGCACTCAGAGATCATAAAGCTTCGACGTGAAACAAAAATGGATGCCATGAAGGCTGCGAAGGACAAGGCCGATTACCTTCTCGGATCGATCGGTCAACGTGCGGGGAAGGCGGTTTACATAAAAGAAGAGACGGACGAAACCCCGCGGTACAACGCGTCGGCTTCGAACGTCAGTTCGAACTACAGCGTGAACTCGATCCGTGGATCTTCCCAGGACGATACTGACGATTCACTTACCTTCTCACAGATAAAGTTGAGATACGTCATCGTTGCAAAATTCGAGATCGAGTAGTTCGCCTGCAAGAACCCAGACTGTGCTCCGTTCAAGTCGGCAGCAGCAAGGATGCTGCACTTGATTTGAACGGAGTCTTTTATGTCGAGATTCGATAGCCCGCTGGATGATCTGAGAGTCGCGAGCCCGTGTTCCGCTGATTGGAACCAAATGCAGGGCGACGAGCGAAAACGCTTCTGTGGCGATTGCAAGCTGTATGTTTACAACCTGTCCGGGATGACCCGTTACGACGCCGAGAATCTGCTTCGGCTTTCGGAGGGACACTTGTGCGTCCGCTACTTTCAACGTGCGGACGGGAGCATACTTACGCAGGATTGCCCGGTGGGCTGGGCAATTGTGAAACAGCGGGTGAAGGTGTTCGCCGCCGCTGTCCTCTCTCTCATCCTGAGTCTTTTTGGAGGGATCTTTATCGTGGGCGCCTTCGATCGAAGATCGCAGGTCGTCGGTAGATTTGAGACGCCTCGTTCTACGCCCACGCCCAGGCCGATCGCGGTTATGGGTAACATCGCCATGCCGACACCGACTCCAGCGCCGGAATTTCACGGCGGAGCTGTCGGGACTCTGTAGGCGAGACTCGCCAGTCTGTCCACTTCCATCGCGAAGATGGGAGAGAGCAAAAGCCCTCCGAAATGGCGCTGAAGCCGACAAATCAACAGCCCGATGTGAGTGAAGCGGAACTCCGGGATCGGGCAACAATGGCGTTACGAACTGAGCGTGGGGTGTCGCTCTCGCTCCACCCCACGCTATTAAATCTGTCCCCTTCTTGGAATGACTACAGACTTTCCAGTCTGTCCCTAATTAAAGCGACAAAAAGCCTGTCGTACGAAAAGCCGTCGCGCATCTAATTCTTTACGTAATAACCCTGTCGGGCGCGAACGCGATGACTGGGTTGGTTCTGTAGATTTACCGAAAGCTTCACGAACTTGCTTGTCGGGAAGTCTGATTCCGAATAGTACTGGATCAGGTATTGAGCTCGGAGCTCATTCGCCAGTTGTCTGAAGATAGTCTCAAGTACCACGGTGTTCTTCCGTGTATTACTCGAATTCTGATGCTGGTCGGCAGTATCGATCGGAAGGAACTTTGGAAGGTATGCGGTGCCGCCGGTGTCGTCCGCAAACTTCTGCAAGTTCTCCTGGCCGAACTGAGCTGCGCGATTCAATTGCAACGAGCTTCCGCCCGGGTTGATGGAATAGAAGACCGCATCCGCGTCCTGCAGGGCCTTCAGGACTTTTACCTGTTCTTGTGCCTTTGCGGTGTCACGGGCCTTAACGCGCAGGTTTCGAAGCTCTTCGCCCTGTACATTCTCCGCGATTTTCATTTCGGCCTGGCCGATCGCTCGCACCACGCCCTCACTGTTTGTATCTTCGCCGTCCGAAATAACAACGATAACCTTACGTCGGCCCTGCGGGGAATTCCTGTTCAAATACTCTGCGGCGGTTCGTACCGAATCAAAGAAAGCCGTCTGTTGGCGCGTCGGTGTGATCGCCCGAATGCCAGTTGCCGAGACATCCGCCGTATCACGAGCCTGAATGAGCACGGGTTTGATTCCGACCGAAAAAATGGTTGCGCGATCCTCGGCCCTCATGACTTCGCGCAGGAACTTTGCCGCCGTCTCCTGCTGAAACTTGAACATCGGGCCAGTGCTTGCGGAAATGTCAAAGAGTATCGCGATCTCAAGCGGAACGTTCTCAGCATTGCCCACACTATCTATCGTCTGCGGCCGGTTTTCTTCCGAGATAGTAAAATCCTTGATGGAAAGACCAAGTACCGGCTCGCCCGCAGTATTTGTTACCGATACGGGAACGACGACGAGACGCGAGTCGACCTTTATGACCTGTTCCTCTTCGGCGATGCGCGGCGTTGGCGTCGCGGTTTGGGCCGCGATCCCGGCAACAAGAAAAAGTAAGAATGAAAAAAGCGAAAGAAAGCGAAGGGTGGTGAAGAGTTTCATAATGCGGTTCCGATCCTACTCGTTACAAAAACTTAGAGGGCAGCCGAGTGAAAAAGGTTTTCACCCATTTCACCCTGCTGCCCTCTCTTTAGGAGAAACTATTCTTCGTTGTCGTCCGTCGCTATCGGGCGGACTTCAACATTCTGGTTGAGACCACGGCTCACAAGGAGCTTGACCTCAACACGTCGGTTCTGCTCACGACCTTCGCGAGTTGAGTTGTCCGCGATTGCCTGAAGCTCACCAAAACCATACGACTGACCGATTCTTCGGAGAGGCACGTTATGAGTCTCGACCAAATAGTCGATAACGGCCTGTGCACGACGCTGGCTCAACGCCTTGTTATGTGCGGTACCGCCCTCTGCCGAAGCAAAGCCAGTGATCTCGATCACATAACCCTTCATCGTCGTAGCAGCGGTTGCAACCTCATCGAGCTGTGCCTTCGCTTCCGGTGAAAGCCTCGAGCTGTTCACGCGGAAGTTGACGGTCGCGGTCGACTGAACAACATAATCGTCCATCGCCGTGATACGTGCATTCGTTGCATTCACACCTTCTACAGCAGCATCGGCCGTTTCCTGTGCGGCTTTCGCACCGCCGCGTGCGGCGTTCGAGATCGCCATCAGCTCGTCGATCTGACCAGAGACCCGCTGAGCATTTTCCTCAGCGGCGGTGAGGCGTGCTTCGGCCGGAGCCACACGACTATCGATCGACTGAGCTACGCGGAAATCATCTTCGTCGAAGCGTACTTTCGTAGCCGCGAGATTGCCCGTCGAATCGCCCCGTCCTTCGACTTCCATGTAAAGCCCGCGGACGATCTGGTTGCTTGCGACCCTGTCGCCGCCACCAAACCAGCCGCCTTTTGTCTTTATGCTGGCTTCGGGCGAAACCACCACGCGCGTCTCAACGCCAGTTGTGTCCTTAAGAATAAAGCTGCTGTCGTCATCCTTCGATACAACAGTGCCCTTGAGCTTGTACTTCTGTCCGCTCGAGAGCGAACGAAGCTGAGCATCCTGGGCGAGAACGGCGGAAGCGCCTACGAGAATTGCTAAAAGCAAACCAGATAGTTTTCTGAACATAATCAAACTCCTTGAAAAAAATAAACTGCTTAATAGATCTGGAACGGTCGTGGGTGGCCGGGGGCGGGAAGATAAAGGCCTAAAATCGTCATCTACTCCAACGTCTAAATCCGTGAATATTCCCCGCGTTTTCGCTCAAGACACGTCCTTACGGGGCTCAGGAACAAACAACTCGTGTGCCATATAGCTAACAAAAACTAAAAAAAGGAAAATTGGCGAAAATGCCTAGAGTTACTAGTTTTAGAGGCCGAAATGCCGTAGGTAAGATCGTCTCCTTCTGTATGGGTGTAGGACGCAATACGTAATCTGTTCTGTTTTAGTGCAACACGACTGGATGCAGAATACATGAAACTCCAAGTCTTGCCAATAGGTTTTTTTGGCCCGTAATTCTAACCCAAGGTCCGCCTCCAAAGTCTCTATCCAAATCCCAGAGTCCGAAGCCGAGTCTTAACTCAAAGCGTAGGACCTGGAACTGGGCACTCGGGAGTTGGAACTGCTACTCAGGGTTCAGCCACGAAATCCACGCCCGTTAGGTCTTCATTGACCGCAACCGTTCGGGA
This sequence comes from Pyrinomonadaceae bacterium, assembly GCA_036375155.1. Taxonomy (GTDB): domain Bacteria; phylum Acidobacteriota; class Blastocatellia; order Pyrinomonadales; family Pyrinomonadaceae; genus OLB17. The sequence continues at coordinate 10,716 of DASUSJ010000228.1, read as the reverse complement.
TTCGAACTCGTATCGTCTGTGACGCGGGATGATCAAGTAGTTATGGCCTACTTGGACACTCGTAAACGTATAAAACCCGAAGGAATTGGTAATCGCTCGGAGAACTGTGCCCGCCTGATCCTGCATCGTCATTTGAACGCCCGAGATCCCGCGGCCCGAAACGTCCACGACGCGTCCCGATACATTTACATTAGCGGCTGTCGGTGCAAGAGGTTCGCCCGCTGTCCAGTCCGAGTATGTCTCTAGGTCGCTCATCGTGAAACGATTGTTCGCGGGATCCATCAACACGTATGGAAGAGTTGGGGCGTAGCGTACCGCGACATTGCCCGTTACCCGGATGATGTTCCACAGGTTCTCGGTGCCAGGCGTCGCCGGAATGTCCCCATCCAAATAGTTGAATGTGATGTTTGAGCGAATTCCGCTACCGGATAAGGTCCAGTAACGCTGCAACGTTTTGGCAGGGTCGAGCCCGACGGGGGTGACTACTGGCATCCCCGTGTTCGCACGTGCCGACAATTGTCCACTGCCGTTGGTGACTGTGACGTGCAACGGCGAGAACGCGCCGGCAGTTCCGACGGGCATCTCGAACATCGGCCCCGGCCCGGCGAAGTTCTTCTGCAGATTCCCGATAACGTGACCGCTGGTTCGAGATGTCGAACCGTTCGCGCCAATCGAAAGGGTATTCGCACCCGTAGTTATGTTCCCGCTCGTCAGCGTCAAAATTCCGTCGACAGTTACGCTGCTGCCGAGAGCGATTCCCGGAGCATTATTCACCGTCAGATTGTTATACGGTGTGAACGCCGGCAGCGTCTGCAAACTCGTTCCATTGAATGCGATCGTGCTGCCGGTAACGGTGTGTCCGCCGGCCGCTCCCGTTGTGAAGTTTCCCGCGATCCCGACAGTACCCCCGTTCGGCAGGATCTTCGCGAAGTTGCTGAAGGTGAGGTGACCGTATTGCGCCGCAAGCACGTTTTGTCCGTTACTCGACTGATTGTAATTCACGGTTCCGTCTGCGTTGCTGGTGAGGCCCGACGCACCGGTGACTGTCGAATTGAGCGTGAGAGAATTTGAGCCAACGTTCAGCGCTCCGCTCGTCAGATTTAGCGTTGCGTTCACCGTTGTCGGGCCGGAGAGATTTACTCCTGTTGCATTATTCACGGTCATATTGCTGAAGCTGCCTCCGATACTCTGCGGCGCTGCGCCGATAAGATTCACCGTCCCTGTATTCCCGTTGAATATGCCGTTGTTGACCCAGTTCCCGGTAACGTTGATCATGCTTCCTGCGTTTGCATTGAGTATCGCGCCAACATCGATCTGCACATTGTTGAAGTTGCTCGATGTCGTAAACGTGCCGGCCTGGATCCGGAGCAAGCCGAGGACGTTGAGCCCTGCAAAACCGGTCGCACCGGCGGGATTGTTTATCGTCAGGTTATTGTACGTGGTGAACGTAGCGGGAAGTGTCTGCAGTGCCGCCCCGTTGTATTCGACGGTACTGCCGGTGATCGTGTAGACGTTCGTGCCCGGCGCGAACAAGCCGGCGATCCCGACGGTGCCGCCATTCGGCAGAGTCCGCGCGCCCGTGCTGCTGCTCGTCAGGTTATTGTAATTGAATGCTGGGATCGACTGGCCGACGCTGCCATTGAAATCAACCGTGTTGCCCGTGACCGTGTATGTGTTACTCCCCGGCGTAAACACGTTCGCGATACCGATCGTTGCCCCATTGGTCAATGTGCGAGCACCGACGTTGCTACTGGTCAGATTGTTGTAGTTGAAGCCGGGGATCGCTTGCGAACCGCTTCCGTTGAAGTCGATCGTGCTGCCCGTAACCGTGTACAGGTTAGTACCCGGTGTGAAGTTGCCGGCAACCCCGACTGTTCCGCCGTTGGGCAGCGTCCGGGTGCCCGTGCTGCTGCTCGTCAGGTGGTTGTAGTTGAAGGCCGGAATGTTCTGTGCGACCGTCCCGTTAAAGTTTACTGTGCTGCCGGTGACAGTGTAGGAATTTGCACCGGGAGTGAACACCGCCGCGATGCCGATCGTTCCGGCACCCGCCAACGTTCTCGCTCCGGCGTTGCTGCTTGTCAGGTTGTTGTAACTGAAGGCGGGAATCGTCTGTGATCCGGCACCGTTGAAATCCACCGTGTTGTTGGCGATCACGTACATACCGCCGGCGAACGTCGCGGTCGGACTGAATAATCCGGCCACGCCGATGGTTCCTCCATTTGCCAACGTGACGTTGTTGGCGCCGCGAGCGCCGCTGATCGTGAAGTTGTTGTAACTGAATGCCGGGATGGTCTGCCCACCGGTTCCGTTGAAGTTGATCGTGCTGCCAGTGATCACGTGGCCGACGGCTGTTCCGGGTGTAAACGTTCCCGAGATGCCGATCGTGCCCGTTCCCGCGAGCACCTTGTTCTGGTTGCTGAATATCAGATTTCCGTAGTTGAACGCCCGCACATCTTGGCCGGGAGTACCCTGATTGTAATTGACCGTTCCTGTCGGATTGCTTGTGATGCTACCAGACGAAACGGATGTTCCGTTGTTAATGACAAGCGTGCTGTTCCCGACTCCCAGCGCACCGGCAGTCAATGTCAAAAGACTATTGACCGTCGCGGTTCCGCTCGTGATGCTCACACCGCTGCCGTTGTTGATCCGCAACGGTCCGTACGTGATGGGGCTCAGCACTTGCGCCGATGCACCGACGTAATCCACCAACAGATTTGTCAGGGTCTTGTTCGTGATCGTGTATTGACTTAAGAAGTCGGCTGTCGCCGCCGTCCGCGTCACACGAGCCGTGCCGCTACCCGTAAGCGTGCCGGTACCACTGATCACGGCGCCGGCGACTGGCGCGAGCATCGTGTTCGCGTTAACCGTCAGGGTCCCGTTAACGGCGATGTTGTTGTTTATCGTCAGCAGCTGGTTCGTGTTGGAATCGGTGAGACTGCCAAAGGTAGGTAAAAAACCTGCGGTAATGCTTTGCGCACCGGTGCCGTTGAAATTGAACGTACCGGTGCCTCCATTGAAGGATGTCGCCGGCGTGCCACCAGCGGTCATCGTGAGATTTCCAGCGATATTAACCGTCCCGGTGTTTCCATTGAACGTCGAACCCACCACCGGGGCTGGACCTATCGTCATGTTTCCGCCGACATTCATAATGCTGTTGTTCATGATGAACGTCCCGCCTACCAAGACGACGTTTGTCGGAGCCAGTGTGCTCCCGACGTTGTTGGTCCATGTACCGCCGGTACTGATTTCAATGTCGCCACCGATCGTGGTATTCGTGCCAGCGACGTTAACAGGCGCGGCAGTAGAAACACTACTCCCCGCGTTTGTCGCTGTGTTTCCAGTGAAAGTGATACTGGGACCGGCGCCATTCAAGAGCAGACTCCCGCCGCCTACATAGATTCCGCCACCGCGGTTGCCCGCCGTGTTGCTAATGAAACTAGTCGTGGCCACAGTTGTTGGGAGAGACTCGACGACGATTCCGCCTCCGGTGTTCGATGCCTGGTTATTTGAGAAAGTCGAAGTGCTTACAGTTGCTGAGCCGGTACCGATCCCGCCGGGTGCGGCGAACGCAAAAATAAGGAGGTCTGCACCGCCGCCGCCGATCCCGGCTGCTGTGTTGCGGCTGAAAGTTGACCCCGTAATCGTCAAGGTTCCGCTTCCGCCTGCGTGTTGCGGTGATGACGGCGTGTACGTTACGCCACCGCCAGATCCGGCCTGAGAGTTTCCCGTGGTTGTGCTGGTGCGATCGCCGTAAGCACCGGGGGCGCTGGTGCCACCGAAAGTTGAATTCGTGATAATGAGGTTACCGCCTGTGATCTGGAGAGCCCCACCACCGAGGTTCGCGCTTCCGGATACTGTTTCCTGGTTATTAGCCATGACTACATTGGTCATGGTCAATGAATTGTTTAGCTCGCCCCCAATAATGCCACCACCGCCTAACGCTGTGCCTGTGCCGGCTGCCGTACCTTCGCGACCACCGACAAAAGTTACGGCTGAGAAGTTATAGATAAGGCCGATCGTGAACGGTTCGTTCATGCACATTATGCGATCACCGTCACTGGCCGGGCCGGTTCCCGTCTGCCGAATGATCGTGGTTGCGGCTCCGGCACCCATGATCGACATGGTTCGATTGGCCCCCAAATCGCCGACCGTATTTCCATCACAGCCTCCCTGTGAAGTGCCGTTGATCGATAAGATGTAAGTGTTCGCCGGAAGACTGATCGTGGTGTTGTCGTTGGCGGGAAGGTTGGCGAACTGGAGGGCACCGCGCAGGCTACAGTCATTCCCGGCTGCCGTGCACGCGGAAGCCGCTGTCAATGCAGCCCCGGAAGGATCATCGGTTCGGTCGACCGTGATCGTTGTATTCGGCGGAAAGAGGAGAATCTCGGGTGATTCCTTTCCGGGACTGAGCACCACTACCTCCTGAGAACCGTTGATTTTTCTCGGGAGGATGTGAACGGCGGCCGCCTCTTTCACAGAAAAGCTGCGCGTCCATATGTCGCCCGATAGAGTTGCATCTGGCGGGATACGTCCCGTGTCAAGTCCACGAAACTGACTGATCGCTTTTACCGAATTGGCGCCGCGATCGATCACCAGGAGCGGATTGCTTTCGCCTCCGAAAAGTTTGCCGTGCGCGAGTGCACGCTGTGATGATAGCGGGGTCCGAGTATCGATCTCCGAGACGATCTGCCTAACCTTGCGCCAACTGTTCGCCGCATTGGCTGCGAGCGGCCAAGAGGGGAGTGATTCGACATCGATGTTCCTGTTCGTGCCTGCAGCAATACGCCCACGCAGTCCGACTCGCTCGGCGAGTTCTTGATCGGAATACGGCCGGTCATCCGCGCGTGAGTTCGAAAAAAGGCTAACGCTGCCATCGTCGGCGAGCGTAGCGATCTCGAGCGCACCCTGACGGTCCCACAAGAAATCGTCGACCGCTATACTGACGAGTGCATCGCCGGAAACAACCCGTTCGACTCTGGAGCGGACGTCGACCGGGACCTTGCGCCCCCAGCCGTGAATCAGATCGACGCTGCGTCCGTTAGCGACCGCAATATCCCCGAAAGGATCGCCATCAACCTCCGCAAATTCGATCGCAGTTGCGCTTGAAGCTATAGCCAAGGCAACCATCGGCTTTTCAAGACCGCGCGCACCGTCAAAGACCAGCAACTCATCTCCATCGGGGGTCGAGACGCCGACGGCCAGATCTACGCGGCCGTCTGCTGCCCCGAATTCTCCGCCGGAAATTGCAGAGACGGGCCCAGGGAGATCGATCGGCTCTTGCAGAGCGAGTCTTCCGTTGGTGTCACCTTTTAAGAGATGCAGATTTCCCCCGTGTGCTGCGAAGAGAACATCGCGGAGTCCGTCTTGATCGAAGTCTCCGGCGATCAGGAGGTCGGGTGTCGCGGGGACGAGGTAGGTCGTCACCTCGTCGGTAAGCGATGCCGGATCATATCCTGCCTGCATACGGACAAAGACGGAATCATCTGCCGGCGCAAAGCCCTCGATGTTGCCAAAGCGAACCGTTACGATCCCGATGCCGTTGTACTCGTAGCCCGCGATTAGATCTGGTGCGACATCGCCGTTGAGATCCGCCGACGCGAGCGATCGCGGATTCGCGGATCCGTCCCTTAGCGCGTCCACTAGATCGCTAGCGCTTGATCCGGTTTGCTGTCCGAAGACAGTCTTCCCTGAGCGTATCTTCAGTGAAGCCCGTTCAGCGGCCCAGAGGAAACAAAGTGCTACTCCGACCAATAAAAATACGATTGTTCCGAATCTTCTTGCGATCGATACGACTCTCATATTTATTTCCTCCTGCCTAGAACAATGGAATTTGCGGGGCATGTGCGAGCTCAAATTTACGTGAGGTTGGAGTGGCCGGGTCACCTTTCTGAGAAAGGAGGGGATTGGCGGCGAGCGCAATCCGGTAGCCGCTAGAACTGCACGCTCCTTGCGCGATCGGCTTCATAAGGGGGCTCCTATTTTTCGAGTTATCAGGTGACAGGCCTAGGCGGCGCGGATAGCCACGAAGTGGGAGAATTCTATTCCTTCCTTGTTGCGGGGTCAATGGTGAAAGGCGAGGTTATAGGCAGAACGGGGGAACTATTGTACCGCTTTCCGCCTCGACGAATCCCGGCGAATTCGAGTATGTTCTGATCCGCGCAATACTTATCGGAACGACCGGAGCTCCTCGAATCGGGGACTGAGCAATGGACCGTATTCGATCGGAGCAGGAAAGACGCCCGACTATTTTCATAGACGGGGCCTCTGTAATTTGGACCTCTGAAAGATCATCCGGAGGGAGAACAGACCTGCCACCGGGTTTCTGCCGCGTGCTGGCACTAAAACCCGAAGCTACCGTTTTCCAGAAACTCCTTCATGTACGAAAGGAACCTTTCGGCGTCGGCTCCGTCAACGATACGGTGATCGTAGGTCAGCGCGAAGTAGGCCATCTGCCGGATGGCGATGTAGTCGTCGCCCTCGGGTGATGTGAAGACCTTCGGCCGCTTTTCGATCGTACCGACACAGAGGATCGCGACCTGCGGCTGGTTAATTATCGGAGTTCCATACAGCCCGCCGAACACGCCCGGGTTGGTGATGGTGAATGTGCCGCCGGTCACTTCGTCCGGATTGAGCCGCTTCATCCTCGCCCGGTCGGCAAGGTCGTTTGCCGCGAGCGCGAGACCCGAAAGTGAAAGCGTGTCTGCCTTCTTGATCACCGGTACGATCAGGCCCCAATCGAGTGCGACCGCTATCCCCAGATTGACATCGCCCTTGTAGATGATGTTATCGCCGTCGACCTGCGCATTGACGACCGGGAATTTTCGGATGGCCGCGTTCACCGCCTGGAAGATGAACGGCATGTACGTCAGCTTTGTGCCGTAACGCGATTGAAACTCAGCTTTGTTCTTGTCACGGAACTTCGCGACGTTTGTCATGTCGATCTCGTAAACGCTCGTCACATGCGCGGACGTATGCTTCGAGAACGTCATGTGTTCGGCGATCTTCTTACGCATGACCGACATCTTCTCGACGCGATCTTCCGCGGATGCTGTGATCGGAGTTGGCGTGTACTCGATCTTCGGCTTCTGAGCCGGCGGGGGTGCAGATATCTCAGGCGCGACGGGGGCACCCTTTCGTAGAAGATCTTGTGGACGCAGGGCGGCTCCGGTTTCGATAAAGGACATGATGTCCTTCTTCGTGACGCGACCACTAAGGCCTGAGCCGGTGATGCGCGAGATATCGATGCCATGTTCTTCTGCAATCTTTCGAACGAGGGGACTTGATTTCGTCCGGCGTAGGTCTTCGACCGAAACTCCGCCATTCGATCGCTGGCCGTTGCCGGCTGTTGCTGCGGCGGGTCGAGGTTGTTCCACTGTTTGCTCTTCGGTCTTTGGTCCCTGGTCTTCGTCCTTGGAAACCGGAACTTCACCTGGGACCTGCGACTCGGGAGCTGGAACTTGAGAAGCGCCTTCCGCACCGACCAAGGCGAGGACAGCCCCGACCTCGACAGTCTCACCTTCCTGCACCTTTATTTCGAGCAGCTTGCCTCCCGCCGGTGACGGAACTTCGGCGTCAACCTTATCCGTAGAAATTTCGAGAAGGGCCTCGTCCTTCTCGATCGTGTCGCCGACCGATTTCAGCCATTTTGAGACCGTGCCCTCGGTAATGGATTCACCCATCTGCGGCATCACGATGGCAGTAGCTTCTGATTTTGGATTTTGGATTTTGGATTTTGGATTTTCAGACGTTGATGCCACTGAGACGGCCTCCGCGTCCGGAGACCCTGCCGTGGAAGTCTGTGCGGACTGCTGACTGCGGACTGCTGACTGCTGATCGCCGATTGCTGACTGCTGATCGCTGACCGCCGACTGCTGATCGCCGATTGCTGACTGCTGATCGCCACCTGCCGGCTGCTCGCCTTCCGCGCCGATCACGGCCAGGGCCGTTCCGACTTCGACGGTTTCACCTTCCTGATGTCGGATCTCAAGCAGCGTACCTGCGGCCGGCGACGGGACCTCGGCGTCAACTTTGTCGGTAGATATCTCAAGGATCGCCTCGTCTTTTTCTATTTTGTCCCCGACCGACTTCAGCCATTTCGATACCGTGCCCTCGGTTATCGATTCGCCCATTTGCGGCATCACCACTTCTACGCTCATACGCTCTCCCGATAGTTAAAAATCAAGAAATTAGGATAACCGATTCGGGAAAAAACGGTAAACGGCCGATTACATCGCGGACCGCGTATCTCAGATTGAGGATTGCGGATCTCGGATTTCGGTTCTCGGTTATCGGTTCTCGACCATTTGGAGCCGCGTAGTGCATCTCCAAATCCCGAGTCCTGCCTGTTGGCCACACCGCAGACTACGGCAGCCGTCTCGCGATCGCCGCGGCGATCACGCCATGGTCTTCGATACTCTTTCCGATCGTTGCGGACTCCCCGTTTAGTTTCGTGATAGTGATACCCGATCCAGGGTCTGATTTCACCGACTTGATCTCGCCCCATGTTGAAACGAACTTCCGGTACGCAACACCGTTCTCATGTATCGACACTGTGTTCCGTTTCTGCATTACCCAGCCGATCATCGTGAAGATATAGACGACAAGAAAAGAGGTCGAGAGAATGAAGTATAGGAGTCGCTGCTGAAGATAAAAGACGAGCAGCGTCGTTAGAAAGAAGAAAAACGACAGTATCGCGACGACCGCCGCGCGCTGAAGGTATACGGGAGAAATTCCGTGGACGCTGACCACTTGGCCAAGCCCGCTTCGACTATTGGGCATGCCAGGGCGATTCCGGTTTTCGGTGGGTTCGTCGGTCAACGAGCGTTCGAAGAAGTATCACAGAAAAATACAAAGGGTCCCGTACAATCGTCAAGCGTTCGCCCTTGTGGGATCGATGATCGCTTTCACCTCTGATATTCGGTTTGCCGGAAATCCGCTTTCACGAGCATGTTGCTCGATCAGTGCCTCGCTCGGTGCGGTGTAGATGCAATAGATCTTGTCGCCCGTCACGTAGCTGTGGATCCACTGGATCTCATTTCCAAGCCCGTCCAGGACCTGACATGACTTTGCGGATGCACCGCTTAGCTCATCCGGTGACATATTTCCGGCTCCGGGAATATCTCGTTCGATAACGTATTTGGGCATTCTCTTGCTCCCTAGTGTTTTTGATCTCTATGGTACGACGCAACGTCGGCGCTCCCCGATCGTGTTTGAAATTGTATAGGTAAATTACCAGCTAACAGAAGCGCAGGCAGAGGTGAATCCAGGGCGTTATTGGAATTTCTCAAAGACCTCGGATCGTTATCATACGAGGGGCAGGCCGGGAGGAGGTGTCCGCAGACATCGTCGAAAATTCTTCGTCGGCGTGGTTCGGTCGACAAACTACTCGCCGTCCTTTTTTCGCTGTAACGGGCGCGTTTCTTCCTCACCCTCGGCCTCAAGAAAGAGTTCGCTGATCGGAGTTCGCGGTGGCGGAAGGTTCTGCTCATGTTCTACCAGGTCCTTTTGCAGTTGCTCGACGGCCGAGTGGCCCCGCTCAAAATCATCGCGTTCAAGTTTCAGCGTCAACTTGCCATCCTGATTCGGAAGCTCAGCAAGCTTACTGAACGTCTTGGTGCGTATCTCGATCTTCGCTCCACGCTTAAAAAGGCCTTTGCGGAATTTTATGTCGAGGATCTCGTCCTTGGGGAGCCTTACTTCCTTAACGCCTCCGCCAATGATCCCGAACAGCTTGGATTCGAACTCGAGCACAACCCCCGCGCTCGAGAACTTCGCAATACCGTTGACGGTCTTGAAGCCGTGTGCGCTTTCGGTCTTAAATGGAACGCTCTTGAAATTCTGCATTGACGTCTGCCGGAAGACTCTGAAATAACGTAGAAAATAGACTAATTGAATCCGGCGGAAAATCAACTTCTGGAATCAAGCGCGGCATTGCCGCTCTTTGACGGTCTCCTGTAATATACCCCTGCCTATGGACCAGTATCCGCGACAATATCTATATCTCCGCACCGTCCGTGCAAAGCTCTTCATCGACGAGAATTTCGCGTCGGATATCGATCTCGACAAGATCGCGGACGAGGCCTGCTTTTCAAAATTTCATTTCGTGAGACTTTTCAGATCGATCTACGGCCGCACTCCCCATCAATACCTGACGCACGTTCGGATCGAGAAAGCGAAGGAATATCTTGCCGAAGGACAAACGGTGGCCTACGCGTGTTTCAGGGTCGGATTCGACAGCATCAGCTCGTTCACCGGTCTTTTTAAGCGACGCACGGGTCTAACTCCTCGACAGTTTCAGCTCGACCGGCTGAGCTTTCAAGAGTCGGTTGCTGCCACTCCCCTCAATCACATTCCAGGGTGTTTCGCAGAGAAGACCGGCTGGATAAAAAACCGCAATTTTCGAGAAGCGCAAAGTGTTGACCGTTGATGATAGCGACACAATAATGGAGTCCTATGATCACGAAAATGAACCACGCAAGTATTTTCGTCCTTGACCAGGACAGCGCCTACGATTTTTACGTCAACAAGCTAGGCTTCACGGTTAACACCGACGCCGATATGGGACCCGGCAAGCGTTGGCTGACCGTCAATCCACCTGAGCAACCCGACCTTGAACTTACGTTGATGCCGATCGGGACGGGAATGATGTTCGATGAGGGTTCCGCGGCGACGATGCGCGAGCTTGTAAAAAACGGAACATTCGGTTTCGGGACCTTC